>NZ_JBHXMF010000015.1:0-128141 GCF_042721055.1 Streptomyces sp. NPDC058470 | reverse complement strand
GGGCTCCGGGCGGGGTGTGGGGGGGCGGGTGTTGGGCCCCGCCCGGGGTGGGGCCCCCTCCTTGGGTGTCGCTGTGGTTGTCGGGGCCCCCGCTGGGTTTGTTGGGGGCCGGCGGCCCCAACGACATCACGTGCGGGTTCGCGAAGTCCTCCTGCGGCAGAACGAACCCTCCCGCCACGTCGATGAGAGCCATGCAGGTGGGGACGGCGCCGCTGTGGCGGCGCATGTGGACGTACTCCACCAGTGTCGGAGCGGTCTGCCGGCTTCGGTTCGCGGCCTCCCAGCACTGGGCGAGGAAGTAGCCGGTGACCGAATGCACGAAGCGCATCCACTGCATGGGTGCCGAGTGGACGAGGATGCGGTCCCTGAGATCGGCCAGTGCTCCCATGAACGGGTCGGCGGCGTCGGGCTCTTGGCCGGGGTCCTCGATGATGCGCAGGTAGTCCACGACGGTCCTGGCGAGCAGTTCGGGATCCTCGCCCGTGGCGGACTCGTCGCAGAAGGCGTCGTCGAAGGCGAAGAGCCACAACTGCCAGTCCGCGAGCAGTTGGAGACCGACCGGTTCGCTGCGCGGGCTGGTCCGCCCTGCTAAGCGCCCGACGCGCAGCCCTGCGTACTCCGCGGTCATCGCGGAGTCGAGGATGCTCATCTGGCTGGCCCAATCGATGGCCTGCGCGTCGATCTCGTTGGCGTATGGGCTGATCTCTGACGGGAATGGGTAGCTCAGCGGGGGCAGGGTGAGGGGGGCCCGCAGTTTTCCTTGCATGGTTCTCCACACAGATCGTGTGCCAGTGGGGGGCCGGACGTGCTGTTGGGCATGCCAAGTAGGGGCGTATGGAATGCCGGTGAGTCGGCGACGTGGGTTGGGAGATGGGGGGATCTGCTTTGCGAAGGCGCATCCCGAGAGCGCCATCCCGACGCCTTGATGATCACACGGCGTCACGAATTGCCACAATGGGTCTTTCATTAAGTGAGAGATCACTACCGTTAGAAGTTGATAGTCGAAAGGTAAGAATCGACTGATGGCGAAATGCGACCGCCGCGGTCGATTTGTCGTCCCACCCCCGGCTCCGGCAGGTGCGGCTCTCTTTGCGCGTGATCATCACTTCGCGCAGTGCCCGCCTCTACACTGACCTCGGCGGACTCCTGTGCGGTGAGGGGCGGTTGACGGTGCGTAAGGCATGGGTCGTGGCGATCGCCGCCGTCGGGGGCGGGGTCAGCTTCGTGATGGTGCTCGTCGTCGGCGTCTACCTGGTCGCGGGGAACCTCGCGGGCGGGGTCGGCGGAGGAGCGGTCACGCTCGCCAAGGGCGCCGTGCCCGCCGCGTACCAGACGCTCGTGCAGAAGTGGGGCAATCTGTGCAGCGCCATCAACCCGGCGCTGCTGGCCGCGCAGCTGTACCAGGAGAGCGGGTTCAATCCGACCGCCCAGAGCCCGGCGGCGGCGCAGGGGATAGCGCAATTCATCCCGGGAACCTGGTCGACCCACGGAATCGACGGCGACGGGGACGGTGACCGCGACGTATGGGATCCGAATGACGCGATTCCGTCTGCCGCTTCGTACGACTGCGAGCTCGCCTCGTACGTGAAGGACGCGCCGGGAGACCCCACGCAGAACATGCTCGCCGCCTACAACGCGGGGGCGTACGCGGTCATCAAGTACGGGGGCGTACCGCCGTACAAGGAGACCCAGAACTACGTGAAGACGATCACCACGCTGCAGGCGAGTTTCGCCGCGCCGGTGACCCGGGTCGACCCCTCCAAGCAGGCCGCGGCGGCCATCTCGTACGCCCAGGAGAAGCTCGGCACGCCCTACCTGTGGGGCGGGAACGGTACCGCTGACCAGGGTGGACGCTTCGACTGCTCAGGGTTGACGAAGGCCGCGTACGAGAGTGTCGGGGTCACGCTTCCGCGGGTCGCCAACGACCAGTACAACGCCGGGCCGCACCCCTCGCGGGACGAGCTGATGCCAGGGGACCTGGTGTTCTTCTCGGACGACCTCACCGACTCCCGGGCCATCCGGCACGTGGGCATCTACGTGGGCGGCGGATACATGATCGACGCGCCCAGGACGGGTGCCGTCATCCGCTTCGACCCCGTCGACACCCCCGACTACTTCGGAGCCACCCGGGTGACCGAAGATGGCGCGAAAGCATTGCCCACGACGGTCTGAACCTGCCCTCTGAGCTGCGGCGATGTGTCTCTCTTCGATAACGTCTGAGTGATCATTCGGTGGAGGGTGGAACGTATATCAGGGGAGTGTGCGTTCCTTTTCTCGTAGAGCGGATCTACGACCACGGGGGTGGGACAGAGCGCCGCACGAAAGGCTGCGCGCGCGGGAAAGACGACGAAGGGGCCACAGCGCCATGGCTGGACTCGCCGAATCCGGTTCCAACCCCGACGTCAACTTGCTCTACGACATCAATGGCCTGGCCAAGGACGCGCCGCGGTGGTTCGACCGCGGGGTCGAGTTCGTGGGTGAGTACGGGCTGTTGATCGCGATGGCTCTGCTGGTGGTCGGGTGCTGGTGGGCCGTGCGTCGGCGGGGCGGCGAGGATGCCGCACCGAGCGTGGCCGCGGTGATCTGGGCGCCGCTGGCCGCCGCGATCGCGGTGCTGGTGAACGTGCCGATACGGGGTTTCGTGGCGCGGCCCAGACCCTTCGTCGACCACCGGGACCTGGACGTGCTGGTGTCCGGCAAGACCGACTACTCCTTCGTCAGCGACCACGCGACACTCACCACGGCGGTGGCGGTCGGACTCTTCGTCGCCCACCGGAAGTTCGGGCTGGTCGGCATAGGGCTCGCGCTGGTCGAGGGGTTCTGCCGGGTCTACATGGGCGTGCACTACCCGACTGACGTGATCGGCGGCTTCGCCCTCGGCACGGCGGTCGCCCTGCTGCTGTCCCCGCTCGCCATGCTCCTGCTGACGCCGTTGACCAAGGCCGTGGAGGGGTCGGCGCGGGTCGGAGGACTGATCCGGGCGCGGGGAGCGGCCCTGACGGGGGAAGAAGCGGTGATCACGGGGGCTCAGGTGGAGCGGCCCGAGGACCGGGATCTGGCTGCGTAGATTCCCGCGTGGCTTCCTGCGTGGATTCCCGCTTGGCTCACCTCACCGTGTAGCTCCTCGTGCGCACCCCCCGCTCAGAGCGCCTGCGGGAACGTGAAGACGCGGCTCGGGTCGTACAGCCTTTTCAGGGTGGTCAGGCGCGGGGCCGCGTCGCCGTAGTACGCCTTGCGCCAGTTGGTGAGGGTGGGGTCCGCGTAGTTCTGGTAGGCGGCCCCCGAGGCGTACGGGGACATGGCCTTGTGGGCGGTGGACAGCCAGGACTGGGCGGTCGTGCCGGACGTGCCGGCCTTCCAGGAGACGATGTACTGGGCGAGCATCCGCGAGCCGCGGTGGACGAAGGCCGTGGAGGTGGGGGAGACCCGGTTGATCGCGCCGCCGAGTGCCGTCAGGGCGATGCTGCCTGCGCCGTCCCGGACCGTCGAGAGCTGGTTCAGCAGGGTCTGGACACCGGCCGAGGACAGCGAACGGTCGAAGAAGTCCGAGCGTGCCGCGTACGTCTCGCGGCCCAGCGCGCCCTGCGAGGAGCGGCCCGGGGTCGAGCCCGGCAGGTGACACTGGGCGTCGGTGGAGAAGGACGAGCAGCCCGCGTACACCTCCATCGATTCCTCGTAGGACCGGCGCTTCAGCGAGACGCTGGTCGCAGAGGCACCGATCGTGTCGGCCAGGCGGTCCACGGCGTTCTGGAGCTCGCCGTACGTGCCGAGGGAGAACGCCGCGATAGAGATCGTGGGGGTGCCGCCGGGCACGTTCGCGAGGTGGCACGAGGACCAGATCTCGTCCGGCTGGGCCGGGCCCCACTCCTGCCAGGCCTTGACCACCGCGGCGGCCTTGGACCAGGGCCAGGACATGTAGGCGGATACGGCTTGGGGCGCGGGGTGGGTCTTGTACTGGAGCTCGGTGACGATGCCGAAGTTGCCGTTCCCGGCGCCGCGCAGGGCCCAGAAGAGGTCCTTGTGGTCGGTGGCGTTCGTGGTGAGCTGCTTGCCGTCGGCCATGATCAGCGTTGCCTGCGTGAGGCTGTCGCAGGTCAGGCCGTACGCGCGGGAGACCACGCCGTGGCCGCCGCCCAGGGTCAGGCCGGAGATGCCGACGGTGGGGCAGGAGCCGGCGGGGATCGTGACGCCCTTCGCGGCGAGGGCACGGTAGACGTCGATCAGTTTGGAACCGGCGCCCACCACGGCCTCGTTGGCGCTCGCACGGATCTGGTTCAGCTTCGATACGTCGATGACCAGGCGGTCGTTTCCGGAGGACCAGCCTCCGTATGAGTGGCCGCCGTTGCGGATCGAGATCTTGATGGCGTGAGTGCGGGCGTAGGCCATGGTGGTGCGGATGTCGTCCGCGGTGGCGACGTACGCGACTGCGGTGGGCTTCAGGGTGTCGAAGCGGGTGTTGTAGAGCTGGTGGGCGGGTGGCCACGTGGCGTCGCCCGGGCGGAGCAGGGTGCCGTCCAGGTCGGTGGCGAGGGCGGTCCAGTTTGCGGCGGACTTGGTGCTGGTGCTGGTGCTGGTGGTTGCGGTGGTGCGGAGGGGGGTGCTGGGAGTGCCGGTGCTGTCGCTGCCCATGACGTTGCCCTTGCACGCCGTTGTGGCTGCCGCCGCGAGTGTGGCGGCAGCCCCGCCTATGAACGTACGCCGTTGCATGTGCGCCTCTCCGTTGGTTCCGTGGGAGGAGACGAGTCCCCAGGGTTGGGGGTTCCAATTGCAGGGCGTCTGCGGGTTGGGTGGGGCTGGGGGTGGGGTTTTTCGCCCCCTCCGCCCCTTCCCGTCCCGTATCTGAGGGCTGCCGCCCCCAGACCCCCGCTGTCGGCCTGAACGGCCTCGTCCTCAAACGCCGGACGGGCTGGAAGATCCTTCCCGGCCGGGGTTGAAGGGTGCCGCTCCCATGGGTGGGTGGGGGATGGGGATGGGGTGTCTGGTCCTTGAACGGCGGACGGGATGGAAGGCATCCGGACGGGGCTGGAAAGTGCCGCCCCCACGGGTGGGTGGCGTTTGGGGTTGGTGCCTTCTCGGGGTCGAACGCGGGTGGGGCTTATGGTTTTCAGCCTCTCGGGGTTTTGACGTGGGGGGTCGGGGGCGGAGCCCCGGGAACAAGGGACGGGTAGGGGCGGAGGGGGCGAAAGAATGCCCTACAGGAACGGGATGCCCCTACAGGAACGCCAGGTTCACAACCCAGAAGCTCACGGCCGCTACCAGGGCCGCTGCCGGCATGGTGATGAACCAGCCCAGGATGATGTTCTTGGCGATTCCCCAGCGGACGGCTTTGAGGCGCTTGGTGGCGCCGACGCCCATGATGGCGGAGGTGATGACGTGGGTCGTGGAGATGGGGGCCTTGAAGAGGTAGGCCGAGGCGAACATGATCGACGCGCCGGTTGTCTCCGCGGCGAAGCCCTGGGGAGGGTCGAGTTCGATGATTTTGCGGCCCAGCGTGCGCATGATGCGCCAGCCGCCGGCGTACGTGCCGAGGGACAGCATCACGGCACAGACGATCTTCACCCAGACCGGGATCGGATCGCCCGCGTCCTGGACGTCGGCGATGACCAGGGCCATCACCACGATGCCCATGGTCTTCTGGGCGTCCTGGAGGCCGTGGCCCAGGGCCATGCCGGCGGCGGAGACGGTCTGTGCGATGCGGAATCCGCGCTTGGTCTTGTGGGGGTTGGAGCGGCGGAACAGCCACATGATCGCGGTCATCACCAGGTAGCCGACGACCAGGCCGACGACCGGGGAGACGAACATCGGGATCACGACCTTCTCCAGCACGCCGTGCCAGTAGACCGTTGTTCCGCCGGCGAGCGCCGCGCCCACCATGCCGCCGAACAGGGCGTGGGAGGAGGAGGACGGCAGCCCGAAGTACCAGGTGACCAGGTTCCAGGTGATCGCGCCGATGAGGGCGGCGAAGAGGATCCCCATGCCCTTCGAGCCCTCGGGGGTCTGGATCAGGCCCTCGCTGACCGTCTTGGCGACCCCGCTGCCGAGGAACGCGCCGGCGAGGTTCATCACCGCGGCCATCGCGAGCGCCGCCCGCGGCGTGAGTGCCCGCGTCGACACGGAGGTCGCGATCGCGTTCGCCGAGTCGTGGAAGCCGTTCGTGTAGGTGAATCCGAGCGCGACGCCAATGGTCACGATCAGGGCGAAGGTGTCCATGAAGAGGTCAGGACTCCTTGACGGCGATGGTCTCCACCGTGTTCGCCACGTGCTCGAACGCGTCGGCCGCTTCCTCCAGCACGTCCACGATCTGCTTGAGCTTGAGTACGTCCATGGCCTCGTACTTGCCGTTGAAGAGCTGGGCGAGCAGCTTGCGGTGGATCTGGTCGGCCTGGTTCTCCAGGCGGTTGACCTCGATCCAGTACTCGGTGAGGTTGTCCATGGTGCGGAGGTTCGGCATGGCCTCCGCCGTCAGCTCGGCCGCCCTGGCCAGCACCTCGATCTGCTGCTCCACACCCTTGGGGAGCTCCTCGACCTGATACAGCACGACCAGGTCGACTGCCTCCTCCATGAAGTCCATGATGTCGTCGAGGGACGAGGCCAGGTTGTAGATGTCCTCACGGTCGAACGGCGTGATGAACGAGGAGTTCAACTGGTGGAAGATCGCGTGCGTGGCGTCGTCACCGGCGTGTTCCGCGGCCCGCATACGCTCTGCGATCTCGGTCCGGCCGGAGGCGTCGGCCCCGAGCAGTTCCATGAGGAGTTTCGAGCCCGTGACGATGTTGTCCGCGGATGCGGAGAACATGTCGTAGAAGCTCGTCTCCCTGGGGGTCAGACGAAAGCGCACGTGGGGTCCTCGGGGTGCTTCGGTTTCGGTCAGGGTGATGCTAGGCGCATCATCCGGCCACGGCTAATGGGCCGTCTCCCAGTGTCGCCCATCGGGCACAGTGATCAGCACAGGGTCCGGTCCCGGGATCGGGCAAGGGCCCTATACCCAGCAAAGTTCGATACCATATACCTACTAGGGGTATATGTATGCGGCGAACCGGACGGGATCTCGACAGGGACCTCCGGAATATCCCCCGAGGTGTCCCACGGGCCATCCGGGACCGCCGACAGGATCATCAGGAGGACGCGATGACGACCACCGAGGCCGGCGCGACGGCGCCCTCCGGCGAACCCCGGGCGACGCCCTCCGGCGAACCCCCGCAGCAGGTTGTGACCGACCACGACCGGGGTATCCACGGCTACCACCATCAGAAGGACGAGCACCTCAAGCGCCTGCGCCGGATCGAGGGCCAGATCCGCGGTCTGCAGCGGATGGTCGACGAGGACGTCTACTGCATCGACATACTCACCCAGGTCTCCGCCTCCACGAAGGCCCTGCAGTCCTTCGCCCTCCAGCTCCTGGAGGAGCACCTGCGCCACTGCGTCGCGGACGCGGCCGTCAAGGGCGGCGACGAGATCGACGCGAAGGTCGAGGAAGCGACGAAGGCGATCGGGCGACTGCTGCGTACGTGACGTACATCCCCGTACGCGGGGTGGTGGGGAAGGGAACTGCGTGGCGGGAGCCGGGCCACGTCCCACTGGCCGGAATGGGCTACAGGTTCATGGCCCGAGCCTGTGGGTGCTCACGCTCATGGGCGCGCGCTTCGGTCACTTTCAGTACCTCGTCGATGCTCTCAAGACTGAGCCGGTCCTCGTGAGCGGCCGAGGCCGCGATGATCAGGTCTCCGCACAGCTCGATCTCGGCGAGGGCCACGTGGTCCTGAACTGCAGTACCGCCGACCGGAGCCACGTACATCACCTCTTCCTGCCGTCACCGACTTCCTAGAGTAGGTAGCGGCCTACACACCGCGCATGGCACGGAAGGGCCATTTCCGGCCCCCAACTCCCGCTACGCCCGCCCCTGCCCAGGACGCCGCCGCCTACTCCGCGATTTTCCCGGCGTAGATGTCCGCGGACTCCGGGAGCTGTACGTCGGCGGCGACCCCGAAGTCGTACAGCAAGGTCGTCGAGGCGACGGCGACGGTGCCCTTCTGCGAGTCGTTGACGAAACTGAAGCGGTGGCGGACCTTGCGCAGGCGTCCCTGGTCGTCGAGGTAGGCGTCGAACGGCACCTGCGCGGTAGCGAACCCTTTTGCCGCGGCCTTCAGCGCGTCCCGGTTGCCCTCCGACGCGCTCATGGCGGCGGCATTGAGGTCGGCCGTACCGCGGTAGTGCCGCACCGGGGTCCCGGCGATCTCGGTCCTCCCGACGTACGCCGTCGTCCGCGCTCCGCGCAGCAACTCGGCCGCCGCGTACGGATCGGTGGCGCCGCCGGTCACCAGGTTCCCGTCGGAGAGGCCGGCCGTGTCGACGCGGACCCACTTGTCGGCGGGGACACCGGCGCCGCGGTTCTTCATGAACAGGGCGCCCGGGGCGAGGAGTTCGGTGATGGGCCGGTGTTCGTCGGTACCCGCGGGATCCTGCGGCAGCAGCACCTTCAGCCGGCCCCGCTGCTGCTCGAAGTCGTACACGCCCTCGCCCCGGATGGTGACCCGCGTTCCGCCGGTGGCCATCTCCATGGACGTACGGGTCTGCGCGCTGCCCGCCCGCCGCAGGGTGGCGGCGGCCCGGTGGACCACCTCGACGGGGTCGGCGTCGGCGCGGGCGTCCTCGGTGACTCCGGCGCCGCCGGTGCATCCGGTGACACAGACACCGACCAGGAGTCCGGTCGCCGCGGCCGCGGCCGCTGTCGCCAACCGGCCGGACCGCCCGTCCTCCGCCACTCGCGCCATCACGTGCGCCACCATCGCCTGCTGACCCCCAGCCGGTCCGTCCCGGGGCTCTCGGCCTCCCCGTCGTTCCGCTTAACGACGGGTAGGGGTGCTTGTCACGCGTCTGCGTGCCGTACAACCGCGATGGGTAACGTTGTCAATGTGGCACAGCAGGAAGAGACCGCCCAGGTTCAGGAACACCACACGACAACGGTCGAACAGGGCCGTTTCTGCTACGCCCGCTGCTCCTGCGGCTGGCGCGGGCCGGCGCGCAGAGCCCGCAGTCTGGCCCGCACGGACGCGGAGGGGCATCCCCAGCGGTAGGAACACGGTGAGAAAGTGAGCGGGCCCGCCCCTGGGAACCAGGGGCGGGCCCTTCTCGTCCTCGCGGTGGCACCGCCATGCAGCACCGCGAGGGGTAGGGGAGGCGTCGGCTCAGCCGAAACGGCCCGAGATGTAGTCCTCGGTGGCCTGGACCGACGGGTTGGAGAAGATGCGCTCCGTGTCGTCTATCTCGATGAGCCGGCCGGGCTGGCCGACCGCCGACAGGTTGAAGAAGGCGGTGCGGTCGGAGACGCGGGCGGCCTGCTGCATGTTGTGCGTCACGATGACGATCGTGAAGCGCTCCTTCAGCTCGCCGATCAGGTCCTCGATCGCGAGGGTGGAGATCGGGTCCAGGGCCGAGCACGGCTCGTCCATGAGGAGCACCTGCGGCTCCACCGCGATCGCCCGCGCGATGCACAGACGCTGCTGCTGACCGCCGGACAGGCCCGAGCCGGGCTTGTTCAGGCGGTCCTTGACCTCGTTCCAGAGGTTCGCGCCCTTGAGGGACTTCTCCACGACGTCGCTGAGCTCGGACTTCTTGTAGGAGCCGTTGAGCCTCAGGCCCGCCGCCACGTTGTCGAAGATCGACATGGTGGGGAAGGGGTTGGGGCGCTGGAAGACCATGCCGATCGTGCGGCGCACGGCGACGGGGTCGACGCCGTGCCCGTACAGGTCCTCGTCGTCAAGGAGCACCTTGCCCTCCACACGCCCCCCGGCGGTGACCTCGTGCATGCGGTTGAGGGTGCGCAGGAAGGTCGACTTGCCGCAGCCGGAAGGGCCGATGAAGGCCGTCACGGAGCGCGGCTCGACCGTCATGGAGATGTCTTCGATCGCCTTGTGGGCGCTGTAGTAAGCGGTGAGTCCGCTTACGTCGATTCGCTTGGCCATGTCACTCACTGCTTCTTTCGAGGGGGAGACGTCAGTCGCTGATGTGGCCGCGTCAGCGACCTGTCTTCGGCGCCTTCCAGCGGGCGATGCCGCGAGCCGCCAGGTTGAGGATCATGATGAAGGCGATCAGGGTGAGCGACGCCGCCCAGGCACGGTCGTAGGCCGCGCCCGAGCCCGCGCTGTTCGCGTACTGCTGGTAGATGTACAGCGGCAACGAGGACTGCGCCCCCTCGAACGGGTTCGAGTTGATGAAGGGGTTGCCGAACACCAGCAGCAGCACCGGTGCGGTCTCGCCCGCGATACGGGCGATCGACAACATGATGCCGGTGGTGATGCCGCCGAGTGAAGTGGGCAGAACCACCTTCAGGATGGTGCGCCACTTCGGGATACCCAGCGCGAGGGAGGCCTCACGCAGCTCGTTCGGTACGAGCTTGAGCATCTCCTCGGTGGAGCGGACGACGATCGGCATCATCAGGATCGCCAGGGCGAGCGAGCCGGCGAAGCCGAAGGGCTGCATCTTGAACTGCACCATCAGGCTCAGGATGAACAGACCGGCGACGATCGACGGGATGCCGGTCATGACGTCGACGAAGAACGTGATGGCCCGGGAGAGGTTGCCGCGCCCGTACTCCACGAGGTAGATCGCGGTCAGGACACCGATCGGCACGGCCATCAGCGCGGCGAGGCCGACCTGCTCCAGGCTGCCGAGGATCGCGGCGTAGATGCCGCCGCCCGGCTCGGTGTCGGCGACGACTCCCATCGAGTGGGTCAGGAAGTAGACGTCGAGGACCTTCACACCGCGCGAGAGGGTCGTCCAGACCAGGGAGACCAGCGGCACGACGGCGAGGAGGAACGCGACCCAGACCAGGCTGGTCGCCACCCGGTCCTTGGCCTGCCGACGGCCCTCGACGCGCGCGGCGATGCCGTACGTCCCGAGGACGAAGAGGATCGCGGCCATCAGGCCCCACTGGATGCTGCTGTCCAGCCCGGCCGCGGCGCTGATACCGATACCCAGGGCGACCGAGCCCGCGGCGATCGCCCACGGGCTCCACTTGGGCAGCCGTGCGCCCTGCAGGGTGCTGGGGCGCTTCACATTCAGGGTCTGGCTCATGCGTTGGCCCCCGAGTACTCCTTGCGGCGGGCGATGATCGCGCGGGCCGCGCCGTTGACCAGCAGGGTGATGACGAAGAGGACCAGACCGGAGGCGATGAGCGCGTCACGGCCCTGTTCCGTCGCCTCGCCGAACTTGCTGGCGATGTTCTGGGCGAAGGTGCCGCCGCCCGGGTCGAGCAGGCTGGCCTGGATGGTGAAGGTCGGCGAGAGGACCGTGGCGACGGCCATCGTCTCGCCGAGCGCACGGCCCAGGCCCAGCATCGAGGCGGAGATCACGCCGGAGCGGCCGAAGGGCAGCACCGACATGCGGATGACCTCCCAGCGGGTGGCGCCGAGGGCGAGTGCCGCTTCTTCGATCATCTGCGGGGACTGTCGGAAGACCTCGCGGCTCACGTTCGTGACGACCGGCAGGATCATGATCGCGAGCAGGATGCCGACGGTGAGCATCGAGCGCGGGGCGCCGCCCTGCCACTCGAAGATGCCGGTCCAGCCGAGGTAGTCGTTGAGCCAGCCGAAGAGGCCGTTCATGTGCGGGACGAGGATGAGGGCGCCCCACAGGCCGTACACGATGGACGGCACGGCGGCGAGCAGGTCGATGACGTACGAGATCGGGCCGCTGAGCCTGCGCGGGGCGTAGTGCGTGAGGAACAGCGCGATGGCGACCGCGATCGGGACCGCGATGACCATGGCGACGATCGAGGAGACCACCGTGCCGAAGGCCAGGACGGCGATGCCGAAGTCCGGCGGGATGGCGGTGGGGTTCCACTCGAACGTGGTGAGGAAGTTGCCCTCGTCCTTGCTGATCGCGAGGGAGGCGCGATAGGTGAGGAAGACCGCGATGGCGGCCATGATCACCAACAGGAAAATGCCCGAGCCGCGGGAGAGACCGAGGAAGACTCGGTCACCGGGTCGGGTGGCGCCGCGGCTCGTGCGCTTCTGCTCGGCGTCGGAAGGCTCGGGGATCGGGGGAGGAGCTGCTGTGTTCTTGGTCGATATATCCATCGGGATTCTCCGGTCTGCGGAGTCGCACGAGATGTGGGGCTCCTGGCGGCGGTGCACCGGACGCGGTGCGGTCCGGCCCCGGGTCGGGGCCGGACCGCACCGTCGGGATCTAGCTCAGGCCCGCGATGGTGGTGCGGACCTTGGAGATGATGTCGGCCGGGATCGGCGCGTAGCCGGCGGCGGGGAGGAGCGCCTGGCCGTCCTCACCGGCGATGTACGTCAGGAACGCCTTCGTGGCGGGCAGCGTGTCGGCCTTGTTGCCCTTGTCGCAGACGATCTCGTAGGTGACCAGGGTGATCGGGTACGCGCCCTCGGCCTTGGTCGTGTAGTTCAGCTGCAGCGCGAGGTCCGAGCCCGTGCCGACGATCTTGGCGTCGGCGATCGCCTTGGTGGCGTTGTCGACGGTGGCCTCGACGGGAGCGGCGGCACCCGTGTCCAGGGAGGCGGCGTTGATGCCGTCCTTGGCGTACGAGAGCTCCATGTAGCTGATGGCGCCGGAGGTCTGCTTGACCTGCGCGGCGACACCGCTGGAGCCGCTCGCGGACTGGCCGCCCTTGGCCTGCCAGGCCTTGCCGCCGTCGTACTTCCAGTTGCCGGGCGTCGCGGCGATCAGGTACTTGGTGAAGTTGTCCGTGGTGCCGGACTCGTCCGAGCGGTGGAACGCCTGGATCTTGAGGTCGGGCAGCGTGGCGTCGGGGTTCAGCGCCTTGATCGCGGCGTCGTTCCAGTTGGTGATCTTGCTGTCGAAGATCTTCGCGATGGTGGCCGCGTCCAGGACCAGCTTGTCGACACCCGGGACGTTGTAACCGACCGCGATCGGGCCGCCGACCATCGGGAGGTCGATGGCCTGGCCGCCGGTGCAGACGGCCTTGGAGGCCGTGACCTCTTCGGGCTTCAGCGCGGAGTCGGAGCCGGCGAAGGCGACCGTGCCCTGCGTGAACGCGGTGACGCCGGCGCCCGAGCCGCCGCCCTTGTAGTTGATCTGCACGCCACAGGCGGTGCTGAACTCCTTGACCCAGGCGTCGATCGCGTTCTTCTGCGCGGAGGAGCCGTCGGCCAGGAGCTGGCCCTTGGCGTCGTCACACTTGATCGAGCTGGCCGCGCCGGTCGTGGCGCTCGCGCCGCTGCTGGTGCCGGTGTCGTCCGAGCCGCACGCCGTGAGGGCCAGGGCGCCGGAGACGGCGAGAGCACCGAGGGTGATGGCCTGCCGGTTCATGCGCTGAAGCTTCACTTTTCGGGAGTTCCTTCCGGGAGCCGCCGTCTGGTGGCGGCGTGCGAAGTCTGTGTGATGCGGAGAAGGCTCCTGAATGCCCTTCGCACCTTGTAAGGCCGAAATTAGGCAGATCAGGTGAAGGCGCCGATGGCCAAAAGTGAACGGAGGGTGAACCCCTGCGGACGGTGCGGTGAGGTCACGGAACGCTTACGTCGAGGACACAGAGAGATCCCGGCTTTTGGGGCCCGAAAGGAAACTCTACGTAACCGATCAGGTCCGCACATGTTGCGACGCCGGACGGGAATCGGCCGGATCTGTGTGGGGCGTTTTCGGCGTCAGGCAAGGTGCAGCGCACTCAGCAGCGCGTCCAGCAGGTCGCGGTCGCGGGGCTGGGTGAGGCGGGTGCGGGCCGCGTCCGGGGCGAGCCAGACGATGCGGTCGACCTCGCGGTTGGGGGTGAAGCCGCCGTCCGTCGCCTCGGCGGCCCAGTAGCTGACCTGCTTGCGCTGTCCGTCCACGGAGTAGCGGGTGGAGGGGAGGCGGGCGCCGGGCACGCAGCGGAACCCGGTCTCCTCCTCGACCTCGCGCAGGGCGGCCGCGAGGGGTTCCTCGGCGCGCTTGAGCTTGCCCTTGGGATGCGACCAGTCGTCGTACTTCGGCCGGTGGACCAGGCAGATCTCCAGCTCGTCGGCGACAGGAGAAGGGCGCCACAGGACGCAGCCGGCCGCCCGGATGGTGTCGTCGTCGGTCATCGGACCTCCAGTCCCTTCATGAGGGTTCCCCCTACGGGGTGGGTACCGCTTCCTTCTGCCAGCTCTGCTGGAACGCAAACCGCGCCGCCTCCACCTCGTGCCGCTGGTCGGCATGGAGCACGCCGAGCGCGTACGCCGTCGCCGGGGCGATGCGCGGGGTGCGGGCCGCGGACGCCGCGGCCGAGGCGGCCTCCGCCGCGTCCCGGTGCCGGTTCAGGGCCTGGCCGGCGCCGAGCAGGCGTGCGTCGACGGGGCACTCCTCGCCGTACAGGACCTCGCGTGCGTAGCGGTGCAGGCGCAGCAGCAGGCGGACCTGGTGCCAGGGCGCGTCCTGCGGCTGGGGCGCGGTGTCGGCGGAGAGGCCGTGCACGAGAGCTTCCGCGTTGTACGGGTGGCCCGCGGTGAGCAGCGGCAGCGGCCCGACGGCGTCGAGCAGTCGGCTCTCCGCGGCGGCGGCGGACGGGCGCAGGTCGGCGGTGGCGGCCGCCGGGGTCAGTGGGACCTCGCTGGCGAGGACGGCGACGCTGTCCGCGACGGCGTGGAAGCGGGAGGAGCCCAGCGCCTGGAGGGCGGCCGAGTGGGCGCGGGTGCGGGCCAGGGTCAGCTGGCGGTCGAGCAGGGCGCCCGCCTTCGCCGCGCCGATGGTCAGATTGCCCTTGGACGTGGTGCTCGGCTCCGGTCCGGCCTGTGTGGGGAAGCCCGTGCCGGACAGCCGGTTCAGTGCGCCGATCAGCCGCTCCAGGCGCGCCGAGTAGGCGTGCTCGCGGGCCAACGTGCCCGACAGCCAGGCCAGTTCGGGGCGCATGCGCTCCGACCAGTCCGGGTCGAGCAGCGGCCGGAAGGTGTGCAGAGAGCCGCTGATCCGGCGGGCCGAGCGGCGCAGGGCGCGCGCCGCGTCGACGGACCCGGCCGAGCCGTTCTCCGCCAGGCTCGAACTCGCTCGCGTGGGGGTACCCCCGCCGCCGGTCTCCCGGTGCTGGCGCAGCGAACGGAGGAACTCCGTTGCCTGGGCCCGCAGATAGCCCGCGAGGGCGTCCCCCGATACGGGCACGGCGCGGGTCGTGGGGTCGGTGGGGTCAAGGTGTTGCTGTGCCACGCCGGCGCCTCCGGGCGTCTATGAGCATCTCCTGGACGTTCCGCAGGGGCTGGCCCTCGGCATCGGTCGCGTGCCGGGTCCATTCGCCGTCCGGGCCCAGGTGCCAGGACGCGGTGGTGTCGGACATTCCGGTCTCGAACAGCCGGTTGAGGGCTGCGCGGTGGGCCGGGTCGGTGATCCTCACCAGGGCCTCGATGCGGCGGTCGAGGTTGCGGTGCATCATGTCGGCGCTGCCGAGCCAGATCTCGGGTTCGCCGCCGTTGCCGAAGGCGAAGACCCGGGAGTGTTCCAGGAAGCGGCCGAGGATCGAGCGCACCCGTATGTTCTCGGACAGGCCCGTGACGCCGGGGCGGACCGCACAGATGCCGCGTACCCAGATGTCGACGGGTACCCCGGCCTGGGAGGCGCGGTACAGCGCGTCGATGATCGCCTCGTCCACCATCGAGTTGACCTTGATACGGACGAACGCGGGGCGTCCGGCCTCGTGGTGCTGGACTTCCTTGTTGATCCGCGCGATCAGGCCGTCGCGCAGGGACTTGGGCGCGACGAGCAGCCGGCGGTAGGTCTCGCGGCGCGAGTAGCCGGAGAGCCGGTTGAAGAGGTCGGAGAGGTCCGCGCCGACCTGCGGATCGGCGGTGAGCAGCCCCAGGTCCTCGTACAGACGGGCGGTCTTGGGGTGGTAGTTGCCCGTGCCCACGTGGCAGTAGCGGCGCAGGGAGTCGCCTTCCTGGCGGACCACCAGGGACAGCTTGCAGTGGGTCTTCAGGCCGACGAGCCCGTACACGACATGGCAGCCGGCCTCTTCGAGCTTCCTGGCCCACTTGATGTTGGCCTGCTCGTCGAAGCGGGCCTTGATCTCGACCAGGACGAGGACCTGCTTGCCGGACTCGGCGGCGTCTATCAGCGCGTCGACGATCGGCGAGTCGCCCGAGGTCCGGTACAGGGTCTGCTTGATGGCCAGCACGTCCGGGTCGCTCGCCGCCTGCTCCAGGAAGGCCTGGACCGAGGTGGAGAAGGAGTCGTACGGGTGGTGCAGCAGGACGTCCCGTTCCCGGAGCGCCGCGAAGATGTCCGCCGCGGACGCCGACTCGACCTCGGCGAGGTCGCGGTGGGTGCCCGCGATGAACTTCGGGTACTTCAGCTCGGGCCGGTCAAGGCCACCGATGCCGAAGAGGCCGGTGAGGTCGAGGGGGCCCGGCAGCGGGTACACCTCGGCCTCGGAGATCTTCAACTCCCGCACCAGCAGGTCCAGTACGTACCGGTCGATGGACTCCTCGACCTCCAGGCGCACCGGCGGTCCGAAGCGGCGCCGCATGAGTTCCTTCTCCAGGGCCTGGAGCAGGTTCTCGGCGTCGTCCTCCTCGACCTCCAGGTCCTCGTTCCGGGTGAGGCGGAAGGTGTGGTGCTCCAACACCTCCATGCCCGGGAAGAGTTCCTCCAGATGGGCCGCGATGACGTCCTCGATGGGGACGAAGCGGTTCGGGGCTGCCTCCAGGAAGCGGGAGAGCAGCGGCGGGACCTTGACGCGCGCGAAGTGGCGGTGGCCGCTGACCGGGTTCCGTACGACGACGGCCAGGTTCAGGGACAGGCCCGAGATGTACGGGAAGGGGTGCGCGGGGTCGACCGCGAGGGGGGTGAGGACCGGGAAGATCTGATGCCGGAACAGGGTGAACAGACGGGCCTGCTCCTTCTCCGTCAGCTCGCTCCAGCGGACCAGGTGGACACCCTCCTCCGCGAGTGCGGGGGCCACGTCCTCCTGGTAGCAGGCGGCGTGCCGGGCCATCAGCTCGCGCGAGCGGGCCCAGATCATCTCCAGGACCTCGCGGGGCTGGAGGCCCGAGGCGGACTTGGTGGCCACACCGGTGGCGATACGGCGCTTCAGGCCTGCCACCCGGACCATGAAGAACTCGTCCAGGTTGCTGGCGAAGATCGCCAGGAAGTTGGCGCGCTCCAGGAGCGGGGTGTTCGGGTCCTCGGCGAGCTCCAGAACCCGCTCGTTGAACGCGAGCCAGCTGCGCTCGCGGTCCAGGAACCGGCCCTGCGGCAGTTGGACGCCGTCCTCCACCAGGTCCTCGTACTCGTCGAGGTCGGCGTCGAGGTCGGGCTCCAGGTCGGAGACGTTCGCCGCCACGGTGTGCGGGCGGTGCGCGGCTATCGAGCCGACGGACGGCTGTGCGTGCTGGACCGGGGCCTGAGCGCTTGGCTGGTTCATGGGCCCATTCTTCCGCGCCGGGGGCGCTACCGGCGCGTCGGAGAGGGCGGGCGGCAGCGCGGCGAGGCGGATGTTCCCGTTCCTCGGTGCGGGCGCGGGCTCTTTCACCGTCGACGGCAGGGGCTCGCTCTCCTCGGAAGGCGGCGGCTCTGGCACGGCGGGGTTCATTGGTCGAGGGTCGCAAGGTCGTCTGAATCGATGGTTACGAGGACATGACGTGCGGGATATGGAGGGGCGTCTCCCGGAAGTCCGCGGGGCCGGGAGACACACCCATTCGGGGCTTGTCGGCCCGTACGCCGCTTGTCAGGCGGTACGTCGCTTCAGGACCCGGAAGGACAGGAGGACGGCGAGAGCGGTGAGGGTGAGGAGGAGTGCGGTTTCCGTGAGCTGGAGGGGCCAGAAGTGGGAGGCGGGATGGTAGGTGGCCCAGATGTCGGAGATGCCGTGCTCGCTCATGCACTTCTTGAGGTCGGCGCCCATCGGGTACTCGGCGCAGGCCACGTTGTTACCGATGCGCTCGCCGGAGGTGAGGACCACGCCGCGCTCCAGCTGCTGTGCGCTGTTCGGCAGGTTGGAGGCGGCCGCTCCGGTGACGGTCACGGCGGGCCACAGCTTCTCCCGGTGGAAGTCGCCGAGGGTCTGTACGGCCACGGTGACCAGGACGGCCAGGCCCAGCGCGGGCAGCGTACGGCGGATCAGCATGCCCGCCAGGGCGCCCACGGCGAGGGCGCACAGGGCGGCGGCGACGGCGACCGTGCCGTTGGAGCGGTAGGCGTCCGTCTCGTACCAGTCCTGGTAGTGGATGTCCCGGCCGTCGGTCCACATCAGGCGGTGCAGCAGCACCAGCACGGTCGTGCCGGCGGTGATCAGCGCGGCCGGGACCGCGAGCTGTGCCGTCAGCCAGCGCGCGGGCGTGACGGACTGGGTCCAGGCGAGGGCGGCCGTGCCGCTCTCCAGCTCGCGGGCGACGAGGGTGGCGCCGGCCCAGGCGGCGACGAGGTAGGGCAGGTAGGCGATGGAGTAGGCGGCGAGCTGGACGACCGCTTCGTAGAAGAGCGTCGCGTGGCCGGTCGTGTCCCCGCAGAGCGTGTCCGTGCCGCACGAGGGCGCCAGCAGATACGGCTCTTTGCGCGCGGCGTCCGCACCGGGGCCGTACGCCCACAGCAGGCCGGCCGCGGTCACCGTGACCAGTGCCACCCAGATCCACAGCGCGGCGCCGTGCAGCCGTAGCGCGGTCCAGACCGTGCCGCGTGGGGTGAGCGGGGAGGGGCGCCGGGCGAGGGGACGCGTGGCGGTGGTGGCCGCGGTCATGCGTGCTCCTTGATGGTGACGGCGGTGGTGGCGCCCGTGTACCGCTTCAGCAGGCGGAACGCGACCAGGGCCGCCAGTGCGGTCACGGTGAGAATGAGGGCGGTCGCGGTGAGCTGGAGGGGCCAGTAGTGGGAGAAGGGGTGGGAGTCGGTGTAGTAACTGACGGCGCCGAGGTCGTCGTACAGGTCGCGGCACGCGCTGAACTGGCTGCTGCCGCAGTACGGGTTGTCGATACGGGCGCCGGTGGCGGTGAGGAGACCCTCGTCGACGGTGAGGCCCAGGCTCTTGGGGCCCTCGCCCGAGAGGTCGGTGACGGTCGTCACCGACGGCCACAGGTGGGGCAGCGCCAGGGAGACGACGGCGCGGACGCCCCCCACCCCCACCAGGGTCAGGACGAGCGCGGCCGGGGAGCGGCGCAGCGCCAGCCCGGCGAGGGCGCCCGCGACCAGGCCGAACAGGGCGAAGGCGACCGTGCTCGGGCCGTTGGCGTGGAAGGTGAGGTCGTCGGTCCAGGGCTTGGCGGTGTCGATCTTTCCGTCGCCCTTGGACCACACCAGGTTGTGCAGCAGCACCAGCACGCTGGTGCCGGCGGCGACGAGCGCGGCCGGGAGGGCGAGCTTGGCGGCCAGCCAGCGGGCCGGGGAGATCGACTGGGTCCAGGCGAGCTGCGCGGTGCCGCTCTCCATCTCCCGGCCGGTCAGCGAGGCACCGGCCCAGGCGGCGACGAGGAACGGGACGAGGTTCACCGCGATGCTCATGTACAGCGTGAGCGACTTGTAGGTGAGGATCGCGTCCTGGTCGTAGGTGCAGGCGGACATGCCACAGCCGTTCCACACCAGCCACGCCGAGGCCGCCGCGTCGGTGAGCGGGCCGTAGAGCCACAGCAGCAGGGCTCCGACGACGAGGAGTACACCGGCCCAGACGTACAGCGCGGGGCGGTGCAGCCGCAGCATCACCCGTGTCGTGGCGAAGGGGGTGATGGCGCTCATGCGACGGGCTCCTGGGCGGCGGTGGGGGTGGCGTCGAGGGACAGCGTGGGTGCTTCGGGGCTGCGCAGATGCGCGAGGACCAGCTCCTCCAGGGACGGCCGGGTGCTCTGCCAGCCGTCGGCGAGGGGTCCGTTCGGGCGGACGAGCGCGGTGAGCTGGCGTCCGGTGGTGCGGGACTCGACGACGGTGTGCGGGGCGAGGTCGCCGACCGGACCGGTGAGGAGGGTGTGCGCGGCCAGCAGGTCGTCCAGGTCGCCCGCGAGGCGGACCCGGCCGCCGCCTATCAGGAGCAGGTGGTCGCAGGAGCCCTCCAGGTCGGAGACGACGTGCGAGGACATCACGACCGTGGTGCCGTGTTCGGCGGCCTCGGCCATCAGCGTGCCCATCAGCTCGTGCCGGGCCAGCGGGTCCAGGTCGGCCATCGGCTCGTCCAGGAGCAGCAGTTCGGGCCGCTTGCCGAGCGCGAGGGCGAGCGCCACGCGGGTGCGCTGGCCGCCGGAGAGAGCGCGGATCCTGCTCTTCGGGTCGAGGTCGCCCTTCGCCACGATCCGTTCGGCGACCGAGGCGTCCCAGCGGGCGGGGTTGAGCTCGTGGCCCACGCGGAGCGTGTCGGCGACGGTGAGCTGCGGGTACAGCGGCTTGGCCTGCGCGACGTACGCGATGCGTTCGCGGGCGGCGGCCGGGTGCGTGCCGAGCACGGTCAGGGAGCCTTCGGTGGGGGCGAGCAGTCCGGCCGCGTGGGCCAGCAGCGTCGACTTGCCCGCGCCGTTCGGTCCGACGACGGCGCAGACGCGTCCGGCGGGGAGCCGGAACGTGCACTCGCGCAGTGCCCAGCCGCCGCGTCGCCCGAACCGCTTGCCGAGTCCGGCCGCCTCCAAGGCGGTGTCCGTCATTCCTGGTCTCCCTTGGTGAACTGTTCATCGAGTACGGCGGTGAAGAGTGCTGCCACGTCGTCGCGCTGGAGCCCGGCCTCGCGGGCGCGAACTGCCCACGCGTCCAGTTCGGCGCTCAGGGGTGAGTCGGCCGGGGCGCTGCCCAGCGAACGCTTGACGAAGGTGCCGAGGCCGCGTCGGGCCTCTACCAGACCCTCGCGCTCCAGCTCGCGATAGGCCTTGAGGACGGTGTTCGGGTTGATCGCGGTGGCTTCCACGACCTCGCGGGCCGTGGGGAGTTTGTCCCCCGGCACGAGCAGGCCAAGGCGCAGGGCCTGCTTGGTCTGCTGGACGATCTGGACGTACGTGGCGACACCGCTGCGCCGGTCGATGCGGTACTCCACCACTACGGCAACCACCCTTTCACTAGTTAACTAGTGAAAGGGTGGTCCATGAGGGTGTACGAAGTCAAGTGCGAGATCTTTCGGCGGGCGTGAACCGATCGAGGGGGCTCGTCCGATGAGGGGGCGTGAGGGAAACGAGAAGCGACGGGGAGCTGCTGCGGGCCATCGCGGCGGACGGTGACCGGCGCGCCTTCGAGGAGCTGTACCGGCGCTACGCGCCGTGGCTGACCGCGCGGCTGCGCGGCCGGTGCGCCGACGCCGGGGTCGTCGACGACGTCGTACAGGAGACGTTCCTCGCCGTGTGGCGCGGCACCGCCCGCTACCGCGAGGAGGGTTCCCCCGGAGATGCGGCCGGCTGGCTGTGGCGCATCGGCTCGCGGCGGCTCATCGACACCCTGCGCGGTGACGGTGCGCGCGGGCGGCTGCGGCAGGCGCTGGCCCGCCTTCGGCACCGGGACGAGGTCTCCGCCGAGGAACGTGTCCTGGCCGGCGTCGAGCACGGTGACCTCGCCGGCGCCCTGACCCGGCTCTCGCCCGAACTGCGCGCGGTGCTCCAGGCCACGGTGATCGACGGGCTCACCACCCGGGAAGCGGCCGTCCTGCTCGGCATTCCGCCGGGCACGGTCAAGACGCGGGCACTGCGTGCGCGCAAGCAGTTGCGGGAGGCGCTGGCATGAGCCGTAGCGACATCACCTGGCATGTGCCGGAGGAGGACCTCCGGGCCTACACACAGGGCGAGTTGACCCCGCCCCGGCTCTGGTCCGCCGACACACATCTCGCCTCGTGCGCGCGGTGCCGCGAGGCACTGGCGGCCGTCAGCGATCCGGTCGCGCTGGACGCGGGCTGGGAGCGGCTCGACGCCGAACTGGACGCGCCGCGCCCGGGGTTGGTCGAGTCCCTGCTCGTGCGGTTCGGCGTCGCCGACCACACGGCACGGCTGCTGGCGGCCACACCCGTACTGCGCCGCTCCTGGCTCCTTGCGGTCACCGCCGTGCTCCTGATGACCGTGGCGGCCACCTACTCGGTGGAGGCCGGGGCCACCCCCAAGCTGTTCCTGGCCCTCGCCCCGCTGCTCCCGCTCGCCGGGGTCGCCCTGTCGTACGGGCCCACGCTGGACCCGACGTACGAGATGGCCGTCGTCTCCCCGACGCACGGATTCCGGCTGCTGCTGATCCGTACGGTCGCCGTGCTCACCGTCGGCCTCGGCCTCAACGGGCTCGCCACCCTCGCCCTGCCCACCTACGGGCTGCGCGCGCTGGCCTGGCTGCTGCCCGCGCTCGCCCTCACCGGCACCGGGCTCGCCCTGACGCCCCGCCTCGGTCCCGTCCTCGCGCCTTCGCTGGTCGGCGGCGCGTGGGTCGCGCTGCTCCTTGCGGCACAGGTGACGGCCGCCGAACACGCCACGCTCGCGCCGTTCACGGCGGCCGGACAGGGGATCGCCGGGGCGGTCGCCGCGCTCGCCGTCGCGCTGCTCTATCTCGTACGGGACCGGTTCGACTCGGCGCCCGCGCACGTTCCCTTCTCCGGCGGGGGCGCCGTATGACCGGCGCCTGCACGGACTTCACCGGAGGGGGCGCGACGTGACCGCCCCCTCCGCACATCACTTCTCCGACCGCCTCTCCGACAGGAGCGCCGTACGTATGACGCCCACCGTCTCCGCCTCCGGGCTGACCCTCCGCTACGGCGGAACCTTCGCCCTCGACGATGTCTCGCTGCGCCTGGGCGAGGGGGTCACCGGGCTCCTCGGGCCCAACGGGGCCGGAAAGACCACCCTGTTGAGGGTGCTCGCCACCGCCGTGCCCGCCGACCGCGGGGCCTTCACGGTGCTCGGGCACGACCCGGGTACCGCGGCCGGGCGCCTGGGCCTGCGGCGCGAGCTGGGTTACCTGCCGCAGACCCCGGGGTTCCACGCGGACTTCTCGTCCTTCGAGTTCGTCGACTACGTGGCGATCCTGAAGGAGATGACCGACCGCACGGCCCGGCACCGGGAGGTGCGCCGTGTGCTCGACGCCGTCGACCTGTCCGACGTACGGAGCAAGCGCATCAAGAAGCTGTCCGGCGGTATGCGGCAACGGGTCGCGCTGGCCGCCGCGCTCGTCGGCGACCCCGGTTTCCTCGTCCTCGACGAGCCGACCGTCGGACTCGACCCCGAACAGCGCATGCGCTTCCGGGAGTTGATCGCCCAGGCGGGAGAGGGGCGGACGGTTCTGCTGTCCACCCACCAGACCGAGGACGTCGCGATGCTCTGCCACCGCGTGATCGTCATGGCCCGCGGACGCGTCCGCTTCGAGGGCACCCCGGCCGAACTGACCGCGCGTGCGGCGGGCCGGGTGTGGAGCAGCACGGAACGCGACCCGGCCGCGCGCGCCGGCTGGCGTACCGGCACCGGCTCCTTCCGCAACGTCGGCGACCCGCCCAAGGACGCCGAACTCCTCGAACCGACCCTGGAAGACGGCTACTTGCTGACCTTGGACGGCGACACGGGCGAGAGCGACGAGACCGCGGAGGTGGCCGCATGAGCAGCACGACCGGACTGGTCAAGGAGGCGGCGCCCACGGGGGTGGAGCCGGCCCCGCGGACCGTGCAGCACAGGGCGGCGGCTGTCATCGCCCTCGCCCGCTTCGAGGCACGCCAACTCTTCCTCCACATACCGGTGTTCGCCTTCCTCGTGCTCTATCTCGGCTTCACCGGCTGGGAGTTGTTCAACGGCCGCGAGGGCATGGACGAGTTCCCGGTCCTCCAGGACGTCGACCGGGCGACCCAGTCCGCCCCGCAGCTCCTCGGCGTCGCGCTGCTCATCGTGGTCAACCGGACCGTCCTGCGCTCCCACCGGCGCGGCACCGACCGGCACTTCGACGTTCTGGTCATGGAACCGTGGCGGCGTACGGTGGCACACGCGCTGTCCGTCGTGCCGTACGCGGTGATCACCGCGGGGGTCGTGGCCTTCCAGATCGTCTGGGCCGGGCACAAGCCGGGCGCCGTCGGCCACCCCTCGCTCGCCGAACTGGCCGTGGGGCCGCTGGCGGTGCTCCTGTCCGGCGTCCTCGGCTTGCTGCTCGCGCGGCTGGTCCGGTCCTCGTTCGCCGCCCCGCTCTTCGTCGTCGGCGTGGCCATCCTTCCCGCCCTGCTGTCCTCCGGCACGGAGAGCCCGCGCTGGCAGCAGTGGCTGTCGCCGGTCGTCACCGAGACGGGCGCCGATCCCTTCCCCTCCGAGCTCATCGGCCGCCCGGCCGGCTGGCACGCGCTGTATCTGGTGGGGCTCGTCGGGGTGTTGGCCTGCGCCGCGGTCCTGCTCAGCGGCGGTCGCAGCCGGATCGTGCAGGCGGCCACCGTCGTCGCCCTCGCCGCCACGGCCGCGGGTGTCGCCGGGCAGTCCCAGGGTGACTCGGCCGCCCTGATCGCGGCCCGCACGAAGGCGTCCGTCAGCCCGGAGAAGCTCCAGACGTGCCACGAGTACGGCAGGTCGACGTACTGCACCTTCCCCGAGTGGGATGCCCGCGCCGCCCTCGACTGGTCCCCGGTCGTCGACCGTGTCCAGTCCCTGGCGGGCGGCGCCGCCGGAGGTGAGCGGCTGACCGTACGGCAGCGGATCGACGCCACTTACGGCCTGACCAGCGACTCCGCGCTCGAAGCGTCCACCACACCGGGCACGGTGACCGTCGGCACCCGCTGGGGCGGCAACAGGGTCCCCGAGTTCGCCGTCGGAGTCGCCTCCGTCCTGGTGGCGGGCAGCGAGGCGGCCGCCGGCGAATGGTGCACCGGGGACGCCCGCGCGGTCACCGTCATGTGGCTGGCGCTGGGCGGCGAGTCCGACCCGATGACCGCGTTCCGCAACGTCCGGCTCGACGACAGCATCGAGGGCTCCGCGGTCGTCCTCTCGCCCACGAGCGGCATCTCCATGTCCGCCGAACAGACCCGGATCGTAAGGGAGTTGCTCCAGAAGCCCCGCTACAGCGTCATCCCCAAGGTGAAGTCGCACTGGACGGAGCTCACGTCCCCGGAGACGTCCACGGCCCGGGTGGCCGAACTGCTGGGCGTGCCGGCCGCGTCCAAGGGGTCGGCCGACGCGACGGAGGACGAGCCGTGCGAGTAGCCACTCCCGGGGAGGGCGCGCGGTCCAAGGCGGCCGGCGCCGGTGGACCGCCCACGAGGCGTACGTACGCCGTGATCCGCGCCCTTCTCCACCCCGTGTGGCGCTCCCTGCCCCGCCGGGCCCTCGCGGCCGGTGCCGTCCTGGGGCTGCTGCTCGCCGGCGCCCCGTGGCTGCTGTCGGTCTCCCCTGACAGCTGGCCTGGCCTCGACCTCCTGCGGGCCGCCGCGCTCGCCTTCGGCCTGGGCCTGGCCTTCCTGCTCGACGACCCCGCCCGGCACACCACCGCGGCGGTACCGACCCGGCGCCCGGTGCGCACCGGCCTCCGGGTGGCGTTCGCCGTCCCGTTCGCCGCGCTCTGGTGGACGGCCGCGCTGCTCCTCGTACCGGAGGATGCCCGGCCGCCGCTCGGTGCGGTGACCCTGGAGGCTGCCGCCGTCGCCGCACTCGCCCTGGCCGGTGCGGCCGTGGTGGTGCGGTGCACGGAAGCGGCCGAGCCCGGGATCGCGGTGTCGGGCGTGCTGCTGGGCGCCGGGCTGTCCGCCGCTCTGCTGGTACCGGACCGGTGGGCGCTCGTCGTGCCGGTGGACGATCCGCGCTGGGGCGGCGCCCATGACCGGTGGACGGTGATCCTGGTCGTGGCGGTGGTGGTGGGGGCCGCGTGCTGGGCGGAGCCGCTGCGGCGGCGGACGGCGATGCCCGTCCGCCGTGCGGCACTGGCGCGCGGGCGCTGACATTCACGGCGCTCGCCGGCACGAGGGTTTTTCGCCCCCTCCGCCCCTACCCGTCCCTTGTTCCTGGGGCTCCGCCCCAGACCTCGCTCCTCAAACGCCGGAGGGGCTGGAATTCTTCAGTCCGTCCGGCGTTTGAGGACGAGGCCGTCCAGGCCGAAAGCGGGGGCCTGGGGGCGGTAGCCCCCAGAAACGGGACGGGAAGGGGCGGAGGGGGCGAAAAAGGCCCCGCCCTTGCCCCGGCTCGGGGTCCGTCGACGGTCAGGATTCGCTGCGGTACATCAGGTCCGTCTCGTGGGTGTGGAAGCCGAGCCGCTCGTAGACCGTGACCGCCGGCTTGTTGTCGGCGTCGACGTACAGCATCGCGGTGGGCAGACCCTGCCCGGCGAGGTGGCGGAGCCCGATCGTCGTGAGCGCCCTGCCCAGGCCGCCGCCCTGGGCGCCGGGGCGCACACCGACGACGTAGACCTCGCCGATCTGCTCTTCCGCGTGCACCTTCGTCCAGTGAAAGCCGATCAGTTCGCCGTCGCGGAAGGCGAGGAAGAAGCCGGACGGGTCGAACCACGGCTCGGCCATCCGGTCGTCCAGGTCGCGTTGGGTGAGGGAGCCCTGCTCGGGGTGGTGGGCGAAGGCCTCCGCGTTCACCGCGAGCCAGCCGGCGTCGTCCCGGCCCGGCACGAAGGCGCGGACGTGCACGCCGTCCGGGAGCTTCGGCTCGGGCAGCTCCGGGCCGGTCAACGGGCGCCGCATCTGGCGCAGTTCGCGGAAGAGGGTGAGTCCGAGGACCTGGGCGAGATGCCGGGCGGCGGAGTGCCCGCCGTGTGCCCACACCCGCAGCCGCTTCCCGGACTCGGCGAGCAGGGCGGCGCCCAGCGCCCGGCCGTGCCCGCGCCCGCGGTGCGCCGGGTGGACAACCAGTTCGGCGGCCGGGGCCTCCACCGGGTCGGTGTCCTCCAGCTGCGCATACCCGACCAGTTCGTCCCCGAGGGTCAACAGCAGATGCCGTACGCCCGGACGGGCCCCGCCCTTCAGCTGTAGACGCCCCTGCTCGGACACCGCCTGCTGACCGTCGGTCCCGGCGGCCTCCGTGAGCAGCCTGAGCACGTCCTCGGCCTGGGCCGGGGAGAGCGCCGAGTAGGTCTCGATGGCGCGGGAGAGGCCGGACTGTGCGGTGTCGTCGCTGGTCATGGATATGAGGGTACGGCGAGCCGCCCGGATGGATCGAGAGGCAGCGGCAAATGGATCGAGCGGCAACAGCCCAAGGACCGAGCGGCAACTGCCAGAAGGACCGAGAGGCAACAGACCAAGGACCGAGGGGCCAACAGCCAGAAGGACCGAGCGGCAACAGCCCAAGGACCGAGCGGCAACTGCCAAAGGATCGAGAGGCAAAGGCAACCTGTCTGTAACCACTAAACCCCTGTTGCGCTACGCGCGTTGATTCTAAAGTGCGTGCAAAACCACAGCCGTCCCACAGTGCTCGTGGCCCTCGCGGCTCGCAGGCGCTCTCGGCTCCCACACTTCCCTGGGGGGAACCCATGCCGCCGACTCCCCGGCACAGACGTACGTATCGCATACTCGCGGGCGCCGCGGCCCTGGCCACCGTCGGTGCCCTGGCCGCCGCCCTGCCCGCGAGCGCCGGCCCGGCCCTGGAGAAGTCCGCCGCCCACAAGCCCGGCAGCGGCCGCTACCAGGACGTACAACTGCTCTCCTTCAACGACCTGCACGGCAACCTGGAGCCGCCGTCGGGCTCTTCCGGCCGGGTGACCGAGGTGCAGGAGGACGGCACCACGAAGACCATCGACGCGGGCGGCGTCGAGTATCTCGCCACCCATCTGCGCGAGGCTCGCGAGGGCAACAAGTACTCCATCACGGCCGCCGCCGGTGACATGGTCGGCGCCTCCCCGCTGATCTCGGGGCTCTTTCACGACGAGCCGACCATCGACGCGCTGAACGGCCTCGACCTGGACGTCACCTCCGTCGGCAACCACGAGTTCGACGAGGGCGCCCAGGAGCTGGCCCGCCTCCAGAACGGCGGCTGCCACCCGACGGACGGCTGTTACGACGACAGCGAGGAGTTCGACGGCGCCAACTTCCCCTACCTGGCGGCGAATGTCACCAAGGAGAAGACCGGCAAGCCGCTCCTCAAGCCCTACTGGGTGTGGAAGCAGAACGGCGTCAAGGTCGGCTTCATCGGCGTGACCCTCGAAGGCACCCCGAACATCGTCTCCGCCGAGGGCGTCAAGGGCCTGAAGTTCGGCGACGAGGTCGCCACGATCAACAAGTACGCCAAGGAGCTCCAGAAGCAGGGCGTGCAGTCGATCGTCGCGCTGATCCACGAGGGCGGCGCGCCCGCCTCGACGTCGTACAACTACGACTGCGACAGCCCCGGCGCCGGTGACGGCATCTCCGGGCCGATCGTCGACATCGCCAAGAACGTCACCCCGGCCGTCGACGCGCTGGTCACCGGCCACACCCACCAGGCCTACGCCTGCACGATCAACGACCCCGCGGGCAAGCCCCGCACGGTCACCTCGGCCTCGTCCTTCGGCCGTCTCTACACGGACACCACGCTGACGTACGACCGCTGGACCGGCGACATCGCCCGTACGGCGGTGAAGTCCGCGAACCACGTGGTCACCCGTGACGTGGCGAAGGCCACCGACATGACCGCCCTGATCGACCGGTGGAAGGCGCTCTCCGCCCCGATCGCCTCCCGCCCCATCGGCTACATCGCGGGCGAGATCCCCAGCACCGGCACCGAGTCCCCGCTCGGCGACCTGATCGCCGACGCACAGCTCGCGCACGCCAAGTCCCTCGACCCGGGAGCCGACATCGCGGTGATGAACCCGGGCGGCATCCGCGCCGGGCTCACCTACCCGGCGAGCGGCAGTGAGGGCGACGGGGTGGTGACCTTCGGCGAGGCGTACACGGTCCAGCCGTTCGCCAACACCGTCAACCTGGTCGATCTCACCGGCGCCCAGGTGATCACGGCCCTCCAGCAGCAGGTCAGCGGTCTGAACGAGGCCGCGCCGAAGATCCTGCAGATTTCGGCGGGCCTGACGTACACGCTGGACCTGACGAAGTCGGGCGCGGCGCGCGTGGTGGTGGACTCCGTCAAGCTGAACGGCGCGGCCATCGACCAGGCCGCCACCTACCGCGTCGCGATGAACTCCTTCCTCGCGGGCGGCGGCGACGGCTTCGCCGAGCTCGGCAAGGGCGGAGACGTCCTCGTCGGCAGCGACGACCTCGCCGCGTTCGAGGCGTATCTGACGGCCAACTCGTCGGCCATGGCGCCGTATCCGGTGCCGGCGGCGAACCGGATCACGATCGTGAAGTAGGAATGAAGTAGGAATGAAGAAGGAATGACGTAGAACAGCGAATAGCCGAGTGGGGCCGGTACGCCTGTGCGTACCGGCCCCATTGCTTTACCCTGATGTGCGCTCCGATAAATTCCATGTGAGGCCTGTAATAAACTCTGTGTGAGTTGTTGGTTGGTTCCAAAGCCGAGCTAAGAATTGTTTTCAGATGCAATTCACGGAGGTCTAAGGCGAATTGGTGATTTGCGGGTTTTCTGTCCCGTAGTGTTCTTCTTGTCGAAAGCGAACGAGGCTTCCGGCAGAAGGAATTCACCACACGACATCGCAGCGGAAGAGGAGAACACCATGAGCTTCCACAAGATCACCCCGGTCAAGAAGACCAGCAAGGCTGCCCCCAAGCCCGAGTCGAAGAAGAAGACGGCGAAGAAGGCTCCGAAGCGTCCGGTGGGTCACCAGGACCGCTAGCAGCCGCAACGAGGCGGGGTCACCGGAATGGGTCCGGTGGCCCCGCCTCGGCCATGTTCCGGAAAGGAAAGGGGAGTTGAGCCGACATGCGGGAAGTCCGGGAGGCATTCGCGCGGTTCTGGCCGCTGACGCGCCGCGACCGTAAATGGCTGGCGCTGATCATTTGCTGCGTGATCGTGGCCGCGCTGGCCGAGACGGCCTCGATCCTGATCTTCGCGGATCTCACCGACCATGCGCTGAAGTTCGGCAGGCTCGCCAAGTTCTGGGGACCGGCCGCCACCTGGCTCGGCGTCGCCGTTCTCGGCGCGGTCGTCGGCTACCTCGGCAACTCGCTCGCCGTGTGGACCGCCGAGAGGTTCGTGCTGCGACTGCGCGCGAACGTCTTCCGGCACGTCCAGGACATGCCCCCCGACTTCTTCCAGAAGCACCGCCAGGGCGACCTGGTCGAACGCCTCACCGGCGACGTCGAGGCCATCGAGCAGATGGTGGTGTCCGGCGTCGTCGGCACCGTCTCCGCCGCCTTCTCGGCCGTCTTCTACGCCGCCGCCGCGCTCTGGCTCCGCTGGGACCTCGCCCTCGTCACCTTCCTCCTCGCCCCGCTCTTCCTCGTCGCGGCCCGCCGCTTCGCCGGCCGCATCAAGACGTCCTCCCAGGAGGAGCGCGCCGCCGACGGCGCGATCACCTCCGTCGTCGAGGAGTCCCTCGGCAACGTCGTGCTGACCCAGGCGTACAACCGCCGCGGCGCCGAGGAGAAGCGGCTCGACCGTGAGGCACGCGCCTGGATGCGGGCGTCCGTGCGCGGGGCGCGCGCCAGTGAGATGTACGAGCAGTTCGTCGAGGTCGTCGAGACGCTGTGCGTGCTCGCGGTGATCGGCATGGGCGTCTGGGAGATCGCCCAACGGCGCATGACGCTCGGCCAGTTGCTCGCCTTCGCCGCGTTCCTCGGCTACCTGTATCCGCCGATCCGCAGCCTCGGCCAGCTCGGCCTGACGCTCACCGCCGCGACGGCGGGCGCCGACCGGCTGGCGGAGATCCTGGACACCGAGCCGGCCGTCACCGACCCCGCCGACCCGGTCAGGGCCTGGCCGGTACGCGGCTGGGTCAGCCTGCACAACATCTCCTTCCGCTACCCGGGCGCCGCCCGCGACTCCCTGCACGACGTGACCCTCACCGCCGCACCCGGCGAACTCGTCATCGTCACCGGCCCCAGCGGCGCCGGAAAGTCGACCCTCTCCAAACTCCTCACGCGCTTCTACGACCCCTCCGCGGGCGTGATCTGCCTGGACGGGGTCCCGCTGACCGCCGTACCCCTGGATTTCCTGCGCGAGAACGTCGCGCTGCTGCCCCAGGAGACCCTCATCCTGAACGGCACGATCCGCGAGAACATCGGGTGCGGACGCCCCGGAGCTTCCCCGGCCGACATCGAGCGGGCCGCGGCCGACGCCTTCGCGCACGAGTTCATCAGCGCGCTTCCCGACGGGTACGACACGGAGATCGCACCCGGCACCGCCACCCTCTCCGGCGGCCAGCTCCAGCGCGTCGCCATCGCCCGCGCCATGCTGCGCGGCGCCCCGGTCCTCGTCCTCGACGAGCCCACCACCGGACTCGACTCGGTCGCCGCGCGCCGGGTGGTGCAGCCACTGCGACGCCTGATGGCGGGCCGTACGACCATCATGATCACGCACGACCTGAGCCTCGCCCCCGACGCGGACCGCATTCTCGTCGTGGACGGCGGGCGGCTGGTGGAGGCGGGCACCCACCAGGAGCTGATGGAGCGGGGCGGGGCGTACGCGCGACTGGCCACGCCGAATCTCGGGCAGTCGGCGGTGGAGTCGGCGGTGGCCTCGGGTGCTTCGGTGACGGGATTGGTGGCCTCGGGTGCCTCGGCGCCGGCGCTGGGGGCGTCGGTGACGGTGCCGGGTGACTCGACCCTGGTGCTGGGCCGCTCGGCGCTGGGACTCGGCGGCTATCTGATCCCGAGCGTGCCGCGTGTTCCGCGCCCCCCGCGGGTTCCGAGCGTGCCGGGCCTCTCCGCAGCACCCCGGATGCCTGCCGCGCCGGGCGACGACACCTCAGGGGCTCGCAGCGTGTAGCCCAGCCCCCGCACGGTGTGGAGGAGCCGGGGTCCGCCAGCGCTCTCCATCTTCCGGCGCAGATACATCACGTACACGTCCAGCCTGTTGGACGCCGGCTCGAAGTCGAAGTCCCAGACCGCCTTGAGGATCTTGGCGCGGCTGAGGACCTTGCCCGGGTGCCGGAGCAGGTACTCCAGCAGGCCGAACTCCGTCTTGGTGAGGTCGAGCGGCCGGCCGTCGCGGGTCACCGTGCGGGCCCGCAGGTTCATGGTGAGGTCCGCGAAGGCGAGCCGCTCGCCGGGACGCGGCGCGGCCGGCTTCCGCTGAGGGCTGCGGCGCAGCAACGCCCTTACGCGCGCGAGGAGTTCCTCGGCCGCGAAGGGCTTGGTGAGGTAGTCGTCGGCTCCGTTGTCGAGGGCGACGATGCGGTCGCCGACGGCGCTCCGGCCGGTGATCATCAGGATCGGCACCGTGGACCCGGAGGCCCTGATCCGCCGTGTCGCGGCCAGCCCGTCGAGACCCGGCATGGTGACGTCCATCAACACCAGGTCGGGCAGGCTGTCCTCCGCGGCGACCAGTTCGAGCGCCTCCCTGCCGTCCCCGGCGAGGACGGTCTCGTACCCCTCGAACCTGAGCAGTCTGCCGAGCCCCTCTCGTACGTCCGCGTCGTCATCGGCCAGCAGGATCTTCCGCGCCATCCGCCCAACGTGTAGCGGAGGCCTGTGGGAGAGCTTGGAGAGGGGTGTGGGGAGGCTGGGGGTCATCTTCCCCCTACCGGTGTCGGGCGGCCGCCGGTGTCCGGTCGCCGCGGCACGCTTGGGTGTCGGTCGTCTGTCGGTGGCTTGTTGACGGGGACTGGCACCTTTCCGGAGACGGCCGCCGGAGATCACCGGGCGGACCCGATCCCGAAGGAGCCACCATGCACACGCCTGTCACGATCATCGGCGTCGGACTCGGCGGATGGTCGCGCCCTCGCCGGGCAAGGAGATCTTCGCCCACCGGGAGAGCGGTGACACCTTGCACGCCTACGTGGCACTGTCCCGGCCGCAGGACTGGTTTGCCGCCATCGATTTCACCGATGCCTCCGCCGCCGCTGCGCGGATTGCGCGCGAGTTCGACGGCTGGGCGCCGGAGCTCACCGCGCTGATCACGGACGCCGATGTCCCGCCCGTTCTGCGCCCTCACCACGCTCTGCCGGCCGGGCACCGGTGGGACCGGGTGCCGGGGGTGACCCTGCTCGGTGACGCCGCCCACCTCGCAGCCCCGAACGGCGAAGGCGCCAACCTGGCCGTGCTCGACGGCGCCGAACTCGGCAAGGCCCTCGCCGCCTGCCCTGACGACATGGAGACCGCGCTCACCTAGTACGAACAAGCCATGTTCGCCCGCAGTGCCGAGGCCGTCACTTTCGAGGGCGCGGAGGTTCACGGGATCGACTCCGAGAACAACACAGCCCGGGCCGTGCTCGACATGATCACCGAGCAGAGGCCATGAGCCACTCGGTCACGACAGCTCGGGCGGCGGCATGGACGCTCCCGGCAGCCGTACCGTCGCCACCGTGCCGCCGCCCGCCGCGGGCGTCAGTGAGACCTCGCCGCCCGACTGCTGCACCGTACGCGCGACGATCGAGAGGCCGAGGCCCGAGCCCGGCAGCGCTCGTGCGCTCGGGGAGCGCCAGAAACGGTCGAAGACGTGCGGGAGTTCCTCGGAGGGGATACCCGGGCCGTGGTCCCGGACGGTCAGTTGGCCGTCCAGGAGGGTGACGTCGATCGTGCCGCCCTCGGGGCTGAACTTCACCGCGTTGTCGAGGATGTTCACGATCGCCCGCTCCAGGCCCGACGGTTCCGCCCGTACGTACCAGGGCTGGACGTCCGCCCTGATCGTCAGCTCAGGTCCACGCAGCCGCGCCCTGCGCAGCGCCGCGTCCACCGTCTCCTGCAGCGCGACCACCTGAAGCCGGTCCGCCTGATGCCCCGCGTCAGAACGCGACAGCGTCTGCAAGTCCCCGATCAGCGAGGCCAGTTCGGTCATCTGCGCCGTGACCGACGAGAGCAGCGCCTTGCGGTCCGCCGGGGGAATGGCCCGGCCCGTCTCCTCGCTGCGGGCGAGGAGTTCGATGTTGGTACGGAGGGAGGTGAGGGGGGTGCGGAGTTCGTGACCGGCGTCGGCGATGAGCTGTTGCTGTAGCTCGCGGGAGTTCGCGAGCGACGCGGTCATCGAGTTGAAGGAGCGGGAGAGGCGGGCGATCTCGTCCGCGCTGTCTTCCTCGACCGGGATGCGGATCGAGAGGTCTTCCGTGCGGGCGACGTGTTCCACCGCCTCGGTGAGCTTGTCGACGGGTCGCAGACCCGCGCGGGCGACCGCGAGGCCGGCGGCACCGGCGCCGAGGACCCCCACACCGCTGACCAGGAGGAGTACGAGGGCCAGTTCGTTGAGGGTGGCCTGGGTGCTCTTGAGGGGGACGGCGATGAGCAGTGCGGCGCCGGGGTACAGCTGCCCCTGCCGGACGCCGGGCTGGATGACGGTCAAGGGGACGGTCAGGACGCGTACGGCATTACCGTCGGTGTCGGTGCCGTTGCGAATGATGCCGTCGCCGCTGGTGGTCGCGTTCTTGATGACATCCGTATCGTGGCCGGTCACCTTGACCGTGCCTTCGGAGGTCGCCGACACGCAGGGCGTTCCGTCGTCCTGGACCAGTTGCAGGTAGAAGGTCTTCTTGACGTCGAAGGTGTTGGTGTTCTGCGGCGGAGTCTGGGTGCAGTTCTGAAGCGCACCCTGGACCTGGCTGATCAGCTGGGGCTGAGCTGCCGCTCGCAGATTGTCGTCAACCTGGCCGTAAAGCTTCCCCTGCACGATGAACCAACAGGTGACCGAAACCGCCGCCACCCCAAAAGCCACCGCCGCGGCGACCAGCATCGACAGCCGAGCCCGAAGAGGAAGGGACCGGATCCGGCGTACCACCGATTTCACTCCGCGCCGCCCGACCGCAGGACGTATCCCACACCCCGCACCGTGTGCACGAGGCGCGGCTCGCCGCCCGCCTCGGTCTTGCGGCGGAGGTACATGACGTACACGTCGAGGGAGTTGGAGGACGGCTCGAAGTCGAAGCCCCAGACGGACTTGAGGATCTGCTCGCGGGTGAGGACCTGGCGCGGGTGGGCGAGGAACATCTCCAGGAGAGTGAACTCCGTGCGGGTCAGTTCCACGGCACGCCCCGCGCGGGTGACCTCGCGGGTCGCGAGATCCATACGCAGGTCGCCGAAGGTGAGGGCGTCGTCGTCGGGAACCCCGACCGCGGCGGCGGCGTACGAGCTGCGCCGCAGCAACGCCCGGACGCGGGCGAAGAGTTCGTCGAGCTCGAACGGCTTGACGAGGTAGTCGTCGGCGCCGGCGTCGAGCCCGGTGACGCGGTCGCCGACGGTGTCGCGCGCGGTCAGCATGAGGATGGGGGTGGTGGTGCCCGCTCCGCGCATCCGGCGGGCGGCCGTCAGACCGTCCATCCTCGGCATCTGGATGTCGAGGACGACCAGGTCGGGCTGGTAGGCGGTCGCCTTTTCGAGGGCGTCCGCCCCGTCGACCGCGACCTGGGTGTCGTAGCCCTCGAAGGCGAGGCTGCGCTGGAGTGCTTCGCGCACAGCCGGCTCGTCGTCGACGATCAGGATGCGCTGGGGTTCACGGTCGCCTTCGGCGGGGCTCATGGGCTCGGGTTCCTCAGGTGCGGTGGGACGGGGCCGGTCGCTTTCAGCCTCGCACGTTTCCGGGCTGCGTCGTAGGGCCGAAAAGGATCAGCCCTGCTTACGAGGGATCAGCCTCGTACGACGGTACGGCGGTGGGCGGGAGTCCGGCGGGACCGCGGGGCGGCAGCCGTGGAGACCTCAGGAGCCCGGTTCACCGGAGCGTGCAGCTCGCGGGCGACCGCGAGGGCCAGGCCGAGACCGGCCGGGTCGTCGCCCGCGACGCAGTGCGAAACCTGCTTGATCGAGAGCTGCTTGGCTGAAGCCTGCGTGGTCTGCTTGATCTGCGTGGTCATGTCGAACTCCTTGCTCACTTACGGCCCCGGAGGGGCGTATCAGCTGTCCGAGCCGCCGGCGCGGAGGGTTGCCAGGTCGGACTTGACGGTGTTGATCGGGATGGCGAAGCCGAGGCCGACGCTGCCCGCGCTCGACGAGCTGGTGGCGTCCGCGGCGGAGTACATCGCGGAGTTGATGCCGATGATGTTGCCGTTCATGTCGATGAGGGCGCCGCCGGAGTTGCCCGGGTTGAGGGAGGCGTCCGTCTGGAGCGCCTTGTAGGTCGTCGTGGACGAACCTGTGTCGCCGTTGAACTGCTGGCCGCCGAACTCGAACGGCCACTGGCCGCTGCCGCCGCCGCCCTGCGGCTGGCCCTGGCTCTCGTCCGTGGAGACGGTGACGTCCCGGTTCAGGGCGGAGACGATGCCGCTGGTGACGGTGCCGGTCAGGCCCTCGGGGGAGCCGATCGCGACGACCTCGTCGCCGACCTGGACGCCGTCGGAGTCGCCGAGTGTTGCGATCGTCAGACCGGAGGGCGCGTCGTCCAGCTTGATCAGCGCCAGGTCCTTCGCGCTGTCGGTGCCGACGACGCTCGCGGTGTACGACTTGCCGGTGCTCAACTGCACCTTGATCGTGGAGGCGCCCGAGACGACGTGATTGTTGGTGATGATCTCGCCGCCGGTCGTGATGATCACGCCGGAGCCGGTGGCCTCACCGGCGCTGGAGGAGGCGGTGATCTCGACGATGCTCGGGCTGACCGCCTTGGCGACACCGGCGACGGTGCCCTTGTCGGCGGTCGGCACCACGCTCGTGCTGGTGCTGCTCGACACGGTGTCGTTGCCGGTCAGTTCCTGGATGCCGTACGCGGTGCCGCCCCCGATGGCCGCGGCGACTATCGCGACGGCGGCGAGGAGGGCCAGCGGACCCTTGGCGCGCTTCTTCGAAGTGTGGTGGGTGGTCGGCGCGGGCTCGGCCGTGAGGACGGCGGTGCTCGCCGCGGCCGGCTCGGGGTAGCCGCCGAAGGCGCCCCCGCCCTGGCCGCCGTCGCCGTTCCCGCCGCTGCCACCCTGACCGGAGCCCGGCCATACGGTGGTGCCCGGCTCCACGGTGACGGGCTGTGCCGGCTGGTGCGCCGGCGGGGGCGGCCACTCGGGGTTCACGGGGGAGGAAGCATGCTGCTGCTGGGGGTACGCGGGCTGTTGGCTGCCCTGCACATACCCGGACTCGTCGCCCTGCTGGGGGTGCTCGTACTCGCCGCTGCGGCGGAAGCTCTCGGTCATGTAAAAGAGACTGGCGCCCCATCATGAGAGCTCCCTGAGCACCTGCTGAGAAGCCCGGCAGAAGCTCGTATGCCCGATATAAAGGCGCAGGGGGCCCGGAAAATCAGGGATCCAGGCAGGCGCGCCCTCAGGTGCGCGGGGACCTGCGCGCCCAGCCACAGCGCACCCGCGGTCAAAAACGGCCGCCCCGGCGGGAGCTGTCGGCGGTCAAAGGTCGGCTGCCGCGGTGGAGCGGCTCGCGGTCCAAAAACGGCCGCCCCGGCGGGAGCTGTCGGCGGTCAAGGATCGGCTGCCGCGGCGTAGCGGCTCGCGGTCAAAGATCGGCCGGCCCGGCGGGAGCTGTCGGCGGTCAAAGGTCGGCTGCCGCGGCGGAGCGGCTCGCGGTCCAAAAACGGCCGCCCCGGCGGGAGCTGCTGGCGGTCAAAGATCGACCGGCCCGGCGGGAGCTGCCGGCGGTCAAGGATCGACTGCCGCGGCGGAGCTACTCGCGGTCAAAGATCGACCGGCCCAGCGGGGGAGCTGCCGGCGGTCAAGGATCGACCGGCCCGGCGGAGCTACTCGCAGCCGCAGGACCGCCGTACCACCAACCGCGACGGGAACAACTTGACCCGCTCGCCCCGCGACCCCGCGACCCGCAGACCCTCGTCGAGTACGAGATCGACCGCCGCGCGGGCCATCGCCGTACGGTCGGTCGCGATCGTCGTCATCGGCGGATCCGTCAGCGCCGCTTCCTTGACGTCGTCGAAGCCGACCACCGCCAGCTCGCCCGGCACGTCGATGCGCAGCTCGCGCGCGGCCCGCAGCACGCCGATCGCCTGGTCGTCGGTGGAGCAGAAGATGGCGGGCGGGCGGTCCGGTCCGGCGAGGAGCTGGAGGCCGACCTGGTAGGCGTCGTAGCGGTTGTAGGGCGCCTCGAAGAGCCGGCCCTCCGTGGAGATCCCGGCGTCCTGCATGGCACGCCGCCAGCCCTCGACGTGGTCGGAGACCGGGTCGCCGACCGTCGGGGTCTCCGCGATACCGCCGAGACAGGCGACGTAGTCGTAGCCGTGCTCCAGCAGATGGCGGGTGGCGAGCTGGGCGCCGCCGATGTCGTCCGTGACGACCGCGACGTCGTCGATGGCCTCGGGCCGCTCGTGCAGCAGCACCACACGGGCGTCCCAGGCATCGATCTCGGCGGCAGCGTTGTCATTGAGGGCGTGGCTCACGAGGATCAGCCCGGAGACCCGCATGCCGAGGAAGGCGCGCAGGTAGTGGACCTCGCGCTCCGCGACGTAGTCGGAGTTGCCGACAAGGACCATTTTTCCGCGCTCGGCAGCGGCCTGTTCGACCGCGTGCGCCATCTCCCCGAAGAAGGGCTGGCGTGCGTCCGGCACGATCAGGCCTATGAGCTCGGTTTTCCGCGAGGCCATGGCCTGGGCGACCCGGTCGGGCCGGTACCCCAGCTCCTTGATCGCGGCGAGAACGCGCTCGCGCGTGGCCGGGGCAACCGGCCTCGGTCCGTTGTTGATGACATAGCTGACCACGGCGGTGGAAGTACCCGCCAGCCGCGCCACATCATCCCGAGTTACCTTGGCCACGCGCGGAGTCTACGCGGATGGACCTACCCCTGGGCAGGCCGTACGGCCACTTCCTGTGCCGGAGCTGTGGTCTCCCCGGCGTCGACGGCGTCGAGGTGCGCCGTCTCGTCCGCATCCTCCGGCTTTGGCTGGGCCGCCTTGGCCTTCGCCTCGTCCGTGGTGCGCTCCACCTTCTCCGGTGTAACGAATCGATAACCGACGTTCCGGACGGTCCCGATCAGCGACTCGTGCTCGATGCCGAGCTTCGCGCGCAGCCGTCGTACGTGGACGTCGACCGTCCGCGTACCGCCGAAGTAGTCGTAGCCCCAGACCTCCTGGAGCAGCTGGGCGCGCGTGAAGACACGGCCCGGGTGCTGCGCCAGGTACTTGAGGAGCTCGAACTCCTTGAAGGTCAGGTCGAGGACCCGGCCCTTGAGCTTCGCGCTGTACGTCGCCTCGTCCACGGAGAGATCGCCGTTGCGGATCTCCATCGGGGAGTCGTCGTTGACGATCTGCTGTCGGCCCATGGCCAGTCGCAGCCGGGCTTCGACCTCCGCCGGACCGGCGGTGTCGAGCAGCACGTCGTCGATGCCCCAGTCGGCGGTGACGGCCGCGAGGCCGCCCTCCGTCACGACGAGGATCAGTGGACAGCCCGGTCCCGTCGAGCGCAACAGCTGGCAAAGGCTGCGCACTTGGGGGAGATCCCGGCGTCCGTCGATCAGGATGACGTCGGCACCGGGGGTGTCGACGAGGGCGGGGCCTTCCGCCGGGGCCACTCGCACGTTGTGCAGGAGAAGGCCGAGAGCGGGAAGCACCTCCGTCGACGGCTGAAGGGCATTGGTCAGGAGCAGAAGAGAACTCATCGCGCCCCACCTGCCTGGGTCGTCGTCACAAGGTCATGCACGGTTCGCTTGCCCATAACGTCGGTTCCTCCTCGGTCCCTGCGAGGACGTTTGCGGCACTGCTTGTCACTCGCGTCTCCCGCGCCCCTGGGAGCCGCTATGCGCTCGTGGCCTTCGTACACCTGCGGTTTCCCGCTTCGTATACAACGGTTAAGAATGCACAAAAGGACTCGGGGGCTACTCTGCCCGAGTCCTCTGCCCGTCAGAATAGCCCACATGAGCTCAGGTCCGGCAGGTCAAGTCACGGGATCTTTCCTTCGTCCATCCCTTGAGACGACCCCGCGCACTCCTTTGCGGAAGTTACTGCGGACGGTCGACGGGATCACGATTGATGCGGCGTACGACCCTGGAACGCGGCCATCCGGTGACCTGGCGATCGTCGTCGCGCACGGTTTCACGGGCGATCTGGACCGCCCGCACGTGCGCCGCGCGGCACACGCGCTGTCCCGGAACGCGGCGGTCGTCACCTTCTCATTCCGGGGTCACGGCAGATCCGGCGGCCGCTCCACCGTCGGCGACCGCGAGGTCCACGATCTGGCCGCCGTGGTCGCTTGGGTGCGCGAGCTCGGACATAAGCGGGTCGCGACCGTCGGCTTCTCGATGGGCGGCTCCGTGGTACTGCGGCACGCGGCGCTGTACGGGGCGGCGGCGCAGGAGCAGGGGCAGGGGCACGGGGGGCGTGCGGAAGCGCGTACGGACGCGGTGGTTTCGGTGAGCGCACCGGCCCGCTGGTACTACCGGGGTACGGCCCCCATGCGGCGCGTGCACTGGCTGGTGACCCAGCCGGTCGGCCGCGCCGTCACCCGCTGCTATCTGCATACCCGGATCCACGGCCGCGGCTGGAACCCGGTCCCGGCCTCCCCGGTCGAATCGGTCCCCCTGATCGCACCCACACCCCTACTGATCGTCCACGGGGACAACGACGGTTACTTCCCCGTCGATCACCCCCGGATGCTGGCCGCGGCGGCCGACGGGCACGCCGAACTCTGGCTGGAGCGTGGCATGGGTCACGCGGAACACGCGGCCGATGACGAGCTCCTGGCCCGTATCGGGGAATGGGCCGCCACCCACGCGGGCTAGCCTGATCGTGTTCACAGCGACCGATGACCGACGACCGACCGAGGAAACGTGATGGCAAAGGGCACGGTGCGTTACTGGGCCGCGGCCAAGTCCGCCGCCGGCCTCGCCGAGGAGCCGTACGAGGCCGAGACGCTCGCCGAGGCACTCGACGCGGCCCGCGAGCGACACCCCGGCGAACTCGTCCGCGTGCTGCGGCGATGCTCGTTCCTCATCGACGGTGACCCCGTGGGCACCCGCGGGCATGAGACGGTACGGCTGGCCGAGGGCGGCACGGTCGAGGTGCTCCCGCCGTTCGCAGGAGGGTGACCGAGACGATGAGCAACCAGCCCTACGATCCGCAGTACGAGCCCCCGTACGAGGGCTACGACCCCCACCAGCAGCCCCCGCAGCCCGCGCCGCAGCCCGACTGGCAGCAGCACACCCAGCAGTGGGAGGGGCAGACCTGGGAGACCCAGACCCACGCCCCCGTGGTGTCCGCGCCGGACACCGCGTACCTGCCGCCGCAGGGATACCAGCAGGCGTACGGCACGCCGCAGGGCGACCAGGGACCGTACGGCGTCCCGCAGGGCCAGGGTTACGGGGAGTCGCCGGCGTACGGGTACGGCGCCGCCACACCGGCAGCCCAGCCTCTCCCGCCGGAGGCCGCGGCGGGATGGGCCCGTGAACCGCAGCCCCGACCGCAGCCCGAGGAGTACGCCCCCGCCGCCCACGACGGCCCCGGCTACGGCCCTCCGACCATCACGGGCAACCCCCGCGTCACCGACGCCCAGCGCGCCCGCGCCGAGGGCCGCTCGCCCATCATCGAACCCGGGATCCAGCCCGCCGGGCTCACCGCGCTGCTCGGGCTGCTGCTCTCCGGTACGGCGGCGATGGGGGAGTACGCCCTCTTCGTGCCCCTCGTAGTGCTGCAGGCCGTCACCGCGGCCGGATGGTTCCGGCTGAACGGGATGTGGCCCGCCCGGCAAGGCATCGCGCTGGCGTTCGCGGGCGCGCTGACCGCCGACGTGGCGTTGCTCGCCGCGGGCCGGGAGAACGCGCCCGCCGCGATCCTCGGCACCCTCGGGGTGTGGGTGCTGCTGACCCTCGTGCTCCAGCTGCGCAGTCACGCCGACGCGGACACGCGGATGTCGGGGCTGATGGCGACCGTCGTCTCGGCGGCGCTGGCGATCATCGCGGCCGGGTATCTCGCGGCCGAGCCGGACGCCGTGTCCGTGGGCGCCGTCGCGGTCGCCGTGGCGGTTGTCGCCCGCGCGCTGCCGCTGCCCACGGCGGCCTCCGTGGTGGTGGCGCTGCTGGCCGCCACCGGCTCCGGAATCGCGGTCGGCGGGATGACGGATGTCGGCACGCAGGGCGCCTTCATCGGCCTCGGCGCGGGCGTCTGCGCGCTGGTCGGCCACCGGGTCGCCAGCTACGACTACCCGTCCCGCTTCGTCCACTTCACCGCGGGCGTGGCCCTTCCGCTGGCCGCCGCGGCCCCGGCCGTCTATCTGCTGGGGCGCGCCTTCGCCTGAACCACCTGACAGCCCGGCGCCCCTCCCGAGTCCCGAGAGGACACCCATGCACGAGGAACCGTTCACGGCAGCGGGCGACGACCTCTTCAGAGCAGCGGATGAGGAACCGTCCACGGCAGTGGGTGAGGAACCCTTCACGGCAGTGGGCGAGGAACCCTTCACCGCAGTGGGTGAGGGGCTGGGCTTCGAGCGGTACTGCGCCGAGATCGTTACGCAGACCGGACTCCTCGCTGCCGTCCTCCCCGGCGCGGACCTCGCCGCCGCGGCGCCGACCTGCCCCGGCTGGACCGTCAACCAGCTGGTGCGCCACCTGGGCGGCGGCCAGCGCTGGGCCGAGGAGATCGTCCGCACCCGGGCCGCGCAGCCGCCGCCCGACCTCGACTTCCGTGATCTCTCCCCGTACGCCGGGGAGGACCCGGTGATGCTCGCCGACTGGCTCACCGAGGGCGCCGAGCAGTTCGCGGCGACGCTCCGGGCCGCCGGTCCCGACGCGGACGGGTGGACGCCGCTCCCCAGAGGCCCGCGGGCCCCCTCCTTCTTCGCGCGCCGCATGGCCCATGAGACCGCCCTCCACCGGGCCGACGCGGTCCTGGCGCTCAAGGGCGTCTACACGCTCGCCTCGGAGGTGGCGGCCGACGGCCTCGACGAGTGGATGGAACTGGGCTCGCTGCCCGAGATGCTCGACTTCCACCCGCGACAGCGGGAGCTTCTCGGCCCCGGCCGCACCCTGCGCTTCGAGGCCACCGATGCACGACGGCCGGCCGACGGCGAGGCATCCTGGCTGGTGGATCTGACCGGCGACGTGCTCGCCTGGCGCCGGTCGGCCGAGCCTGCCGCGGTGACGATCCGGGGTCCGCTGCTCGAACTCCTGCTGGCCGTCTACCGCCGCCGCTCCGTGGCCGACGGCGGCCTGGACGTCGAGGGCGACACGGGGCTGCTCGACTTCTGGCTGGATCGGGTGGCGTTCGGCTGAGTTCAGGGCCCTGAGTCCTGAGTCCTGGGTTCTGAGCCCCGAGGCTGGGCTCTGAGCTGGGCTCTGAGCCCGGAGCCTGAGCCCGGAGCCTGAGCCCGGAGCCTGAGCCCGGAGCCTGAGCCCTGGGCTTCTGAGCCCGGAGCCTGAGCCCCGAGCCTGGGCTCTGCGTCCCGAGTCCTGGGCCGTGGCCGCTGCTCGCCATCTCTGTGCGTCGGCTGTGAGACCTGGCCGCCGCCCGTTCGTCACAGTTGATCGACAACCGTTCGAAAGGGCCCCCAATCCGGTGGTCCTTCGGAGTTAGGCTCGGCGTTCGGCGGCCACTCGGCCGTTTCGGGGATCGTCACGGATCGTCGGCACCGGGCCGAGGTTGGGGAAACAGCGAGCATGCGTGCACTGCGAATAATCCTGGTCGTCGCCGTCATCCTGGGCGGTCTGTTCGTCATCGCGGACCGGGTGGCGGTCGGATTCGCGGAGGACGAGGCGGCGGGCCGGATCAAGACCACCGAGGGCCTGGCCAGCACCCCCGACGTGTCCATCGAGGGCTTCCCCTTCCTCACCCAGGCCCTTGGCGGCAAGCTCGACGACGTGAAGATCGGCATCAAGGACTACGAGGCGTCCACGAGCGGCGCGAACGACACGGCCGGCACCATCCGCATCGACGACCTCAACGCCGAGATGCACGGCGTCATCTTCAGCGGCAGCTACAGCACCGCCACCGCCAACACCGCCACCGGCACCGCGACCATCTCGTACGCGGAGCTGCTCAAGGCCGCCGGGTCCGAGACCACGGACGTCACGGCGGGCGTCACCGCCCAGGTCGTCGGCCTCTCCGACGGCGGCAACGGCAAGATCAAGGTTTCCGTCGAGGCGACCGTCTTCGGCACCAAGCTGCCCCAGCCGGTCTCCGTGCTCAGCTCGGTGAGCGTCGAGGGCGACACGGTGAAGGTGCACGCCGACTCCCTGCCGAACCTGGGCGTCGACCTCGCCGAGGACACGGTCCGCTCGGTCACCGACTTCGAGCAGAAGATCGACGACCTGCCCGGCGGTATCCAGCTCGACAAGGTCGAGGCGGCCAAGGGCGGCGTCGACATCTCGGTGAAGGGTTCGGACGTCAGGCTGGTCGGGTAAGAGGGGTCCCGGGCCGGACGCTCCCGGGGCAGGCCTACGGTCCGAAGAGCGAGACGCCCCCGTCCGTCCTGCAGATGGGTGACGGGTGCAGAATGCGCACGGGTGCCCGGAAACCGTACGAACATTGCCCTGGCGATCCATCCTTCCCACATCGCGGACGATCGCGTCTCAGTATTCGACACGCCGGTGACATCCCCGGCCGTCCGTCCCTACGATCGTGGACATGCAGTGCAATTTGAGCGTCCTCCGGTCGAGAGGACAGGCGGATTTCACGAAGCGGCGGGCAGTGGACCTGTGCCGCGTCGCCGCCATGCTCTGTCGCACTTTCTGAGCGGAAGCGTCGTTACTTCCGCGAGCCGGGCCTCTTGACCTCTCGTGTCAGGGCCACCCCTGCGCCGCCCAGCCGCCATCGGCATGACCGCGCACCCCTCTCCTGAACGCCAACGCCCCGCCCCGCCGCAACTGCCCCGGAGGAGAACGAGCATGAGCCGCAGCGACGTCCTGGTAGACGCCGACTGGGTCCAGGAACACCTGGATGACCCCAGCGTGGCCATCGTCGAGGTCGACGAGGACACGTCAGCGTACGAGAAGAACCACATCAAGAACGCCATCCGGATCGACTGGACGAAGGACCTCCAGGACCCGGTCCGCCGTGACTTCATCGACCAGGAGGGCTTCGAGAAGCTCCTGTCGGCGAAGGGCATCGGCAACGACACCCTCGTCGTGCTCTACGGCGGCAACAACAACTGGTTCGCGTCGTACGCCTACTGGTACTTCAAGCTGTACGGCCACGAGAACGTGAAGCTTCTCGACGGCGGCCGCAAGAAGTGGGAGCTCGACTCCCGCGACCTGGTCGTCGAGGTGCCCGAGCGCGCCGCGACCGACTACAAGGCCAAGGCCCAGAACACCGCGATCCGCGCCTTCCGCGACGACGTCGTGGCGGCCATCGGCTCGCAGAACCTGGTCGACGTGCGGTCGCCCGACGAGTTCAGCGGCAAGCTGCTCGCGCCGGCCCACCTGCCGCAGGAGCAGTCGCAGCGTCCGGGCCACGTCCCGTCCGCGCGCAACATCCCGTGGTCGAAGAACGCCAACGACGACGGCACCTTCAGGTCGGACGACGAGCTCAAGGAGCTCTACGCCGAGGAGCAGGTGGACCTCGCCAAGGACACGATCGCGTACTGCCGCATCGGTGAGCGTTCCGCGCTCACCTGGTTCGTGCTGCACGAGCTCCTCGGCGTCGAGAACGTCAAGAACTACGACGGTTCCTGGACCGAGTACGGCTCCCTCGTCGGTGTGCCGATCGAACTCGGCGCCAACAAGTAATTCGGCAAGAACGGCAAGTCAAGGCCTGAAGGACGGAAACGAAATATGTGTGGAGCGAAGGCCGGCGGTCCCGACGCCTCGACGATCAAGCCCGGTGAGACCACGATCCAGGGCCAGGTGACCCGCGACGGCGAGCCCGTCACCGGTTACGTACGCCTGCTGGACTCGACGGGTGAGTTCACCGCGGAGGTCCCGACCTCCGCGACGGGCCAGTTCCGCTTCTATGCGGCGGAGGGCACCTGGACCGTACGGGCCCTGGTCCCCGGAGGCACCGCGGACCGCACGGTCGTCGCCCAGACGGGCGGCCTCGCCGAGGTCGCCATCGCCGTCTGACACCGGCGGCAACTGAAGGGCCGTACTCCGGGCGCCGGGGTACGGCCCTTCGCCGTGCCCGGGCCTACCCTGGACGTATGTACGCACGACGGCGGCGCGTCTACTTCGCCATGATGGGGACGTGCATCGGGCTCTTCGTCCTGGCCTGGGGAGTCGTACGTCTGTGGTCGGTCCCGGTGGCGGTCGGCATGTGCGTGGTGGCCATGGTCATCCCGCCGGTCGCCGCGATGGCCGCCAACCGGCGCGGCCCGGACGACCGGTGGTGGGACGACCCCTCGGGCGACCCCAAGTCCGACGACTGGTGGGACGAGCTGGACGGGAAGAAACGGCGGCGGCCGTGAGGGCGGGGCCTGTCCATCCGGCCATCCGGCCTCGACTATCGGTCATCTGCTGTCTGTCATCTGTCATACGGGGGTACGTGTGAGCGTGAGGCTGTCGACCGTCGCCTTCGAGGCACCCGACGCGCATGCGCTCGCCGGGTTCTACCTGCGGCTCCTGGGCTATGTGGTCCGCGCGGAGGAGCCCGACTGGATGCTGATCGGCCCACCGGAGGGCGGTACCGCGCTCGCGTTCGAGACCTCGCGCGGCTACGTCCCGCCGGTCTGGCCCGCAGGCCCCGGCGACCAGCGCATGATGCTCCACCTCGACATCGAGGTGGACGATCTGGCCGCGGAGACGGCGCGGGCCCTCGCCGAGGGCGCCAGGCTCGCCGACCACCAGCCGCAGGAGGACGTACGCGTCCTCCTCGACCCGGCGGGGCACCCGTTCTGCCTCTGGGTGCGGGAGCAGCCCGCGCCTCAGTAGACGAGCGCCTGCGTCTCCTCCGCCATCGCCTCCTGCACGAACACCTGCGCGCCCGCGATCCGTACGCCGTCGATGACGTCCTTCTCTGAGATGTCCCGCCGGGCCGCGCACTGTGTGCACAGGGTGATGCGGCCGGCCGCCAGGATCGAGTCGATCAGATCGGGCAGCGGCGCCGCATGCGGCAGCTCGAACTCGGCGGCGCGGCCCGGCAGCGCGAACCACGCGGACTCGCCGGTCAGCCACAGGGACACCTCGACACCACTGGCCACGGCCACCGCCGCGACCGTGAACGCCTGCGAGCACCGCTCGGGGGCGTCGGCCCCCGCCGTCACCTTGATCACGAGCTTCTTCGCCATGCCCGAATGGTAGTCGGGTGGTACTCCGAATCGTGATCAACTCCCGTGCAACCCAAGGTATGGACCATCAGTCTCCTGTGAGCGCGGATATGGAATCCGTGCTTCGCCTTCGTGGGGGACGTTGTGGAAGTACCCGAAGTACCCGAAGAACCGGGGGTGTCCGAGGTGCCTGGAGTGCCCGAGACACCCGAGACGACCGAGATATCCGAGATATCCGAGACATCAGAAGTCGTGCCCGTCCCCGGGCGGCGCCGACGCGGTCGTACGACCCTGTTGATCGCCACTGCCGCTGTGCTCGGCCTCGTCGCCGGTACCTGCGCGGGTTTCCTGGTCCAGGCCGACCGCGAGCCCACCAAGCTGCCGTCGCTCTCGCAGCCGGTGCTGGCGCAGGCCAAGGGCGAGGGGCCCGAGCCTCTGTCGGCCGCGCAGGACCGGAAGGTGAAGTCCGACGGCGACCTGCGCAAGCTGCTGCTCACGAAGCCGAAGGGGGCGAAGGACGCGGAATCCGGTGACGACGGCTGGTTGACCATGGCCGACTACGCGGACCAGCTGCTGAGGTCGGGCGAGATGTTCAGCGACCTCGCCGGTGCCGAGTTCCGGCGTGCGGTCGCCACCGGCTGGGACGTGGGCAGCACGTACAGCGTCGAGATCCGGCTCGTGCAGTACCGCCAGGAGCAGAGCCTCGCCGCGGCGGACAGAACCGGCTTCTGGAACGTGGACGGCGCCAGTGAGTGGCCCGTCCCCGGCACGGGCGACGGGATGGCCTACGTCACCAACAAGCCCAAGATCGACCCCGGCTATCTGCCGTTGTACAGCGCGGAGGCGCACGCCTGGCGCGGTGACATCGCCATGGAGATCTGGATCTACGACAGCAAGCCGATCCCCAAGGCGAAGATCATGGACCTGGCCGAGCGGCAGATGGAGCGGCTGTGAACGAGCAACCGACAACTGTGGAGCCGGTGGACTCCGTAGAGCCCTTGGAGCCCCTGGAGCCTGCGGGATCCGATGTGGGATCTGATGCGGGATCCGATGTGGGATCTGACGCGGAAGCCGCTGCTGAATCCGCGCCCGCGAAGAAGCCCGTACGCCGTGGCCGCATCGCCGCCATCGCCGGTTCCGTTCTTCTGGCCGGTGCCGTCGTCGGCGGTGCCGGCTACACCGTCGTGACCGTCCAGGACGCCGACCGTGATGCGGGCGCGCCCACCTGGAAGTTCCCGAAGGCCGCGAAGGACGACGCCAGGGCGGCGAAGGCCGCCTCCGGGCTCGCCGCCATGCTCGTGCCGTACGACGACGTCAGCTGGAGTCGAGGCCCGGATATCGCCGAGTTCGGCGCGGACGTCTCCCTCAGCGGAGGCCAGGCCACCGCCCTGCGCAAGGAGTCGCTCCGCGACCTGCCCCGTTCTCAGCGGCGGGAGCTGGAGAAGCAGATCGACAAAGAGCCCACCAAGGGCATGGTGATGCGCAGCTATCTGAACGCGGAGAGCGCGACCGACTCCGTGCTCGCCGGCGACAGTGCCTACACCGTGAGCATCGTGCTGGCCCAGATGGAGGACCAGGCGACGGTCCGGGACATGTCGACGTTCCAGAACGAGTTTCTCGACGCCCTCGACATCTTCCGCAAGGGACCCGAGATCGAGGGCCACAAGAACGCCCAGTGCTTCCTTCCGCCCAAGGAGGCCGACGACGAGCTCGACATGATGGTCTGCTCCGCCTACGAGGGTGACGTGCTGGTCAGCGCCACCGCGTACGGGGTCAAGCCACTGGACACCAAGGGGGTTGCGGTGCTGCTGCGTACACAGCTCGACCGCATCACGGAGCCGGGGGAGGCGGTATGACCACCGAGCAGGAGCAGAGTGAACAGGCCGGGCGGAGCGAGCAGGTCGAGCCGCCGACATCGGTAGAGCCGCCGACGCCGGTCGAGGATCAGCCGCCGGTTGAGGATCAGCCGCCGGTCGAGGCGCAGGCTTCCCTGCCGCCGATGCCCGAGGCGCCCCCCGTCACCCCGCCCCCCGTGAAGAAGGACCGCCGAGTCCTTCGTGCCGTCCTGCGCTGGACCGCCGCCGTCGTGGTCTTCGCGGCCGTCGGTACGTCGGCGGCGTACGGCATCACGCGGATGGAGCGGGCCGACGTACCGGGGCTGGCGACCGAGCCGGACGGGCGCTGGGAGTACCCGACGATCAGCAAGCCGCCGCTGCCCACCGGCAGCCCGGGGCCGTTCGCCGAGGTGAACACGGCCGGTGCGCACTACGCCGACCTGCGAAAGCTCGTACTCCCGGCTCCGAAGGGCGCGAAGGCCGACGCGGCGCTGCGCGGCGAGGACGGCTGGCTGGCGACGAAGACCTTCCTGGCGGAGTACGCCACGGAGTACGACCGGGAGACCGTCGGGCAGCTGCTGACCGACTACGGGCTGCGGCACATCGCGGCGGGCGGCTGGACCACGCCGGACGGTACGCACACGCGGATCTACCTGCTGCAGTTCGGCACCGCGGCCGTCGCCGACGACTTGGTTTCCAGCGAGTTGGTCAGCTACGACACCCCGATTCACGCGGCGCGTGGCACCGAGGCGGTCACCACGTACACGGAGTTCTCCGAAGACGCCACGGTCGAGGACGTCACGCGGTACTCGTACGTGGAGACCAAGCCCTACGGCCCCGAGCAGGTCCGGCAGGCGTACCTCTCGGCTGCGGACACCATCGCCGTGGTCCTGCAGTCCCGCAAGGGCACCGCGAAGGCCCTGCCGTTCGAGCAGACGGTGGTTCTGCAGAGCCAGCTGCTCGACTGAGCCGCCAGGGTGCACCTCGCAGAGAACGCCGGGCCCCACCCGACTAGAGTGGGGCCCGGCCCTGTACCGCCTTCACCGTGTCACCCGAGGAGCACCCCGTGCTTGAGGCATTCTTCGAAGCCCTGCTCGCCCTTGTCTGCGTCGGCGTCCTCGCCTTCGCCGGGCTGACCGCGAAGAAGCTGTACCAGGGCCAGCGCTGACCACCACGAAGAAAAGCTGCTCATGATCGAGATCCCGTCCGACCTGCACAAGGACCTGCTCCCACTTGCCTTCCTGCTCGGCAACTGGGCAGGCGCGGGTGTCCACGACTTCCCCGGCTCCGAGAAGTGCAACTTCGGGCAGGAGGTCACCTTCACCCATGACGGGCGTGACTTCCTGGAGTACCACTCGCACACCTGGGTGCTCGACGCCGACGGGAACAAGGTCAGGCCCCTTGAGTCCGAGTTCGGCTTCTGGCGGATCGACCCCAGCCGCAAGGTCGAGGCCGTCATGACCCGCGACGACGGTGTCGTCGAGATCTGGTACGGCGACCTGGCCGCCAAGCAGCCGCAGATCGACCTGGTCACGGATGCCGTGGCGCGCACGGCCGCGGCGGGTCCGTACACCGGTGGCAAGCGGCTGTACGGGTACGTGAAGAGCGACCTCATGTGGGTCGGCGAGAAGCAGACCCCCGAGGTCGAGCTGCGCCCCTACATGTCCGCGCACCTGAAGAAGGTCGTCACCCCGGAGGACGTCGAGCGCTGGGCCAAGGCCCTCCCGGACGACATGCCGGACGACGGCATCGCCTTCTTCAAGTAGGCCTCCGAGGCTGCCGACCGGCGGTCTTAAGCATCACAAAGACGAACTTCACGCTGTTCTGATCCGGGTCGGTCACTCTGCTGGTGTGACCGGCCCCACAGCTGTTTCCCGCAGTACCCACGGCGCTCACAGCGCCCCCAGTGCCCCCAGCTCCAAGGTGCTCGTCGTCGACGACGAGTACGGCGTCCGCGAGCAGCTCACGGAAACGTTCCGCCTGGCCGGCTTCGACGTCACCGCCGTCGCCAGTGGTGTCGCCGCGCTGAACACCGCGTACGCCGAGCCGCCCGACCTCGTCGTCCTCGACGTCCGCCTGCCGGACTTCGACAGCCTGGAGGTCGCCCGCATCCTGCGCGACGACGGCCACGACGTCCCGGTGGTCTTCCTTCCCAAGCCCTTCGTCCTCGAGAACATCGTCACGCGCGTGCGGCAGATCCTGACGCCCTAGACCCGGCCTACACTGGGCGGCGTGGTGAGCACCGACTGGAAGAGCGATCTGCGGCAGCGCGGTTACCGGCTGACTCCGCAGCGGCAACTTGTGCTCGAAGCGGTGGACGCGCTGGAGCACGCCACCCCGGACGACATCCTGGTCGAAGTACGCAGAACGGCCTCGGGTGTGAACATCTCGACGGTCTACCGGACGCTGGAGCTCCTCGAGGAGCTCGGCCTGGTCAGCCACGCGCACCTCGGGCACGGCGCGCCGACGTACCACCTGGCCGACCGCCACCACCACATCCACCTGGTGTGCCGGGAGTGCAAGAACGTCATCGAGGCCGACACCAAGATCGCCGCCGAGTTCACCGCGAAGCTCCGCGAGACCTTCGGCTTCGAGACGGACATGAAGCACTTCGCGATCTTCGGTCTCTGCAAGGACTGCTCGCTCAAGAATTCAACTTGATTCTTTCGAAGAATCCCGGCGGCTGCGTCGCGGCAGCCTCGTTTGGTAAGGGCGCGGCGCGCATCGGCGTCGGGCCCGGCGGAGCCGAGCACAAGCTGGCCATGCCGGAGGCGTGAGAATACGCGCATGTGTACCCGCCGTCGCTGATTCGGTGAAGCCTCTCAGGTTGAGAGTGTGGGCTGATCGTCGGACGGTAGGTTCGGGTGCTGTGAAGCTGGTGGTGAGGGTGAAGCCGCTGCCAACGCCCGAGTAGGCGTTGGCACTTGAGGCGACCTTGCACGCCTGCGACGAGGCGGCCAGTTGGCTGTCCGGCCAGGCGTACGGCCATCAGGTGACCTCCCGCGCCCGGCTGCAGGTGATGGCCCACACGGCATTGAAGGCGCGGGGCCTGTCCGCGCAGCCCGCGCTGCATGTGCTGCGCAAGGTCGCCGACGCCTACAGCACGCTGAAGGCGAACCTGAAGGCCGGAAATCTTGGTAAGCCCGGCTCGAAGCGGTACACCAAGGCGACCGGTAAGCCGATCTCCTTCCGTAAGGACGCGGCCCAGCCGTATGACGACCGCTGCCTGTCCTGGCGGACTGCCGACCGGACCGTGTCGCTCTGGACTGTGACCGGCCGGATGAAGAACCTCTCCTTCACCGGCCAGGACGATCAGCTCGCTGTCCTGGCGGCGCACCGCAAGGGCGAGTCGGACCTGCTGTGCCGAGGCGGTCAGTGGTACCTGACCGCTACGTGCGAGATTGACGAGGCGGAGCTGAACGCCCACCCGGCGTCCTTCCTCGATGTGGACCCGGGGATCGTGAACATCGCCTCCACCTCCACCGGCAAGCGTCACTCCGGACGGCATCTCAACCGGCGCCGGGAGACGGACCGGAAGCTGCGCTCCAAGCTGCAGAAGAAGGGCACGAAGTCGGCCGGGCGGCGGGCGAAGAGGCATGCGGGGAAGGAAGCCCGCCGGGCCCGGGACATTAACCACAAGATCAGCAAGAGCATCGTGGCGGAGGCTGAACGCACCGCCCAAGGGATCGCCCTGGAAGACTTGGGCGGGATCCGCTCACGTCGACAAACGCAACCGGCCATCCCAGGCCGTCTTCACCTGCAGGTCCTGCGGTTTCGTTGAGCACGCCGACCTGAACGCGCCCCACAACATTGCCGATCGCGGCTGGATGGCGTGGGTCCGCGGGGCCGAGTCACAGGCCCCTGCCCTCACCCTCATCGCGTGAGAGCTGGACGCAGCCGGGCCTCATCACCACCAGTGATGACCTGAGCAGCAAGCCCGGGGACCTCAGTCCCGGGCAGGTGACTTACCACGTCGTAGGCTAGGCATATGAAGAGCCCTCTGTTGTCCCTGCCCGGCGCCGTCTCCGCCGAGGGTGTGGACGAAGGCGTCGCCGCCCACTACGGAGACCTGTTCCGCGAGCAGCGTGCCCTCGCCGACGGCGCCGGCTTCGTGGACCTCTCGCACCGCGGCGTCGTCACGGTCACCGGAGACGACCGGCTCACCTGGCTGCACCTGCTGCTCACCCAGCATGTGACGGACCTCCCGGTGGGCCTGGCCACCGAAGCGCTGATCCTCTCCGCGCACGGCCACATCGAGCACGCGCTGTACCTCGTCGACGACGGCACCACGACCTGGATCCACGTGGAGCCCGACAGCCAGGACGCGCTGATCGCGTACCTGGAGTCGATGAAGTTCTTCTACCGCGTCGAAGTCGCCGACCGGACGGCCGAGTTCGCGCTCGTGCACCTGCCGGCGGGATCGATCGCCGAGGTCCCGGAGGGCGTCGTCGTACGCGAGACGCCGTACGGACGTGATCTCTTCCTCCCGCGTACGGAACTGGAGTCGTACGCGGAGAAGAGCGGCCCCGCGGCCGGGCTCCTCGCGTACGAGGCCCTGCGCGTCGAGGGCCACCGGCCCCGCCTCGGCTTCGAGACCGACCACCGCACCATCCCGCACGAGCTGGGCTGGATCGACAGTGCGGTGCATCTGCAGAAGGGCTGCTACCGGGGGCAGGAGACCGTCGCCCGGGTACAGAACCTGGGCAAGCCCCCCCGCCGACTCGTCTTCCTCCACCTCGACGGCACCGAGGTCCTCCTCCCGCCGCCCGGCACCGAGTTGCGCCGCGCGGACGAGGGCCCCGACGGCCGCAAGATCGGCGTCATCACCACCTCCGTACGCCACCACGAGCTGGGCCCGATCGCCCTGGCGGTCATCAAGCGGAACGTGCCGCTGGACGCGCCGCTCCTCGCGGACACGACGGCGGCGGCGCAAGAAGTCGTGGTCGAGCCGTAGTGGACAGGTCCTAGATCTCGACGAGGACGGTGAACGGGCCGTCGTTCGTCAGTGAGACGCGCATCTGCGCGCCGAACCGGCCCGTGGCCACCGTCGCGCCCAGGGCGCGGAGTTGGGCGACCACCTCGTCGACCAGGGGCTCGGCGACATCGCCGGGGGCGGCCGCGTTCCAGGTGGGGCGGCGGCCCTTGCGCGCGTCGCCGTACAGCGTGAACTGGCTGATGACCAGCAGCGGCGCGTCGACGTCCGAGCAGGACCGCTCCTCGCTCAGCATGCGAACCGACCAGAGTTTGCGGGCGAGTTGGGCCGCCTTCTCCTTGGAGTCGTCGTGAGTGACCCCGACGAGGACACACAGTCCCTCGCCGCTGATCTCGCCGACCGTCTCGCCCTCGACGACGACGCTCGCGCCGTCCACTCTCTGCACCACCGCACGCATACGGACCATCATGCCGTGCGCGCGGACGGGGGCTCGGTGCGGGCCCTTCGTGTGATTTCCCGGTTCGCCAAACCCCCATCTGGGGCCGATCGGGGGCACTCGGTCACATAGCGACCACTCGGGGTGGCACCATGCGGGGTGTTGCGGTGCATTCATGGGCGCATTCATGGCGCATGCATGGGACGGACCGCGCCGGTCGAGGGGACGGTAGAGGCACATGAGCACACCGATTAGTGGGCAGCCGCCCGGGGTCGTGTCACTGATCCGTACGAGCCCGCGGGCGGGACGGACAGCACAGGTGGCGGGAATGACGGTCCGGCCCCCGGTGCAGCGCACCGACAGCCCGCTGTCCCCGGAGGGTCCCCGGCACGACCTGGTCGTGCTGCGGCTGCCCGAGCTGCGCGTGCTGCGCCGGGACGCCCAGCGGGACGAGGCCGACCTCAGCTATGTGCGGCGGCTGCTCCAGGGGCGCATCGACATCCTGCGGGCCGAGCTGGCGCGCCGCGGGGGACTGCGGGCACCCGGCACGGGGCAGCCGCGGGTGGTCGGTTCCGGGGAGCTGTCGGTCGTCGAGCGGCTCTCGGAGATCCTCACGGACGCGCCCGCCCGGCACCGTTCCTCGGCCCGTCATGTGACCGTGGGCACGCCGCACGGCGAGGAGTACCGGCGACTGGCCTCGGACATGCTCTCCGAGGTGGAACTGTCCGACCTCGACGCCCGTACGGACGAAGAGCTGGGCACGGGAATGGGACGGCTCGTACGGTACGAGCAGCAGGTCTCCCGGCGCCGTCAGCAGCTCCAGCGCACCGCCGACGACTGCAGCGCGGAGATCGCCCGCAGATACCGCGAGGGCGAAGCGCAGATCGACGACCTGCTCGTGTGACGGGGCCCGCCCGTAGACCTTGCCCGAGCCGGAGAGAGTTTTTCGCCCCCCGTCGCCCCCCTTCGCCCCGCTGCACCGGTTTCAGCCCGTCCGGCGTTTGAGGACGAGTGCGTTCAGCGCGATGCGGGGGGTCTGGGGGCGGCAGCCCCCCGGGACAAGGGACGGACAAGGGACGGACAAGGGACGGACAAGGGACGGACAAGGGCGGGCAGGGGCGGAGGGGCGAGAAAAATCCCCGCGACACCCCCACCCCCGTACACCTAGCGTGGCCTCATGACCGACCGCGACGCCATCGATGTACGAGCGATCACCGAGGCCGAGATACCGGACTGGATCCGCGCGCTGAACACGGGCTTCCTACGCTCTCCCGCGGTGGCGGAGGCGGAGATCCGGGACCGGAGTTCGTACATCCTCCCGGAGCGCACCCTCGCCGCGTTCGACGGCGGCCGCTGTGTCGCGACCTTCAGGTCGTTCCCGCAGGAGCTCACCGCGGTGGGCGGCACCCCCCTCCCGGCAGACGCGATCTCGAACGTCACCGTCACCGCCACCCACCGCCGCCGGGGCCTTCTCACTCGCATGATGGCGACGGATCTCGCGGCGGCGAAGGAGCGGGGCGACGTGGTGGCGACCCTGATCGCCGCCGAGTACCCGATCTACGGCCGGTACGGCTTCGGCCCCGCCACCTCCACCGCCGAGTGGACCATCGAGGTACCCAGGACAGGCCTGGACCGGCGCTGGTCGGGCCCGGCCGACGGCGGCCGTATCGACCTCGTCGACGCCGAGGACGTCCGCAAGACCGGCCCCGAACTGCACGAACGGCTCAGGCGAGCGCAGCCCGGCGCGGTCAGCCGCGACGAGCGCTGGTGGCAGATCAACACCGGTGTGCTGCAACTGGACAGCTCGGCGTGGACGGAACCGTTCTACGCCGTGTACCGCTCGGCGGCCGGCGAGGTCGAGGGTCTCGTCTCGTACGAGTCGGACGACACCTGGCACGACAAGCAGCCGCACAACACGGTGGACGTGAACTGGCTGATCGCGGTGACGCCGGCGGCGGAGCGCGCCCTGTGGCAGTACCTCTGCTCGATCGACTGGATCACCAAGGTCAAGACGGGCTGGCGGGCCCCGGACGACCTGCTGGCGCAGTTCCTGCCCGACCCGCGGGCCGCCCGCATCACCACACAGTCGGACTGGCTGTGGGTGCGGATCCTGGATGTCGTACGGGCTCTGGAGGCGCGTACATACGGGGGTACGGGGACGCTGGTGCTGGAGGTGACCGACCGGGACGGGCTGTCGGCCGGGCGGTACCGGCTGGACGCCGGGCCGGACGGGGCGTCCTGTGCGCCGACCACGCAGGATGCCGAACTCACGCTGGGTGTGGGCGAGTTGGCGAGTCTGTGGCTGGGTGACGAGTCGGCGGTGCGGCTCGTGGCGCTGGGCCGGATCCGGAAAGAACGAGCGGGCGCCGGCTCCGTGGCCGACGCCCTGCTGCGAACGTCCAGGCGACCGTGGTGCCCGGACATCTTCTGAACCAGTTGAACCAGTTGAACCAGTGCGGCCGTGCTCCTTGCGCGGGCTCCTTTCCTGCCGGTGGTGGCCGTTGATCCGTAGCTACGAGCTATTCAGTTGTGGTGGTGGGTGGTGCTGACTGACCGAGCTTCCGGCTCCCCTCCAGGGGGAAGCCCAGTCAGCCGGACTGTCCGGACGGTGGCGCCCGATCAGCCGGACTGGGCGAGCAGCATCACGATGATCACAGCTCCGATGCCGCTGAGCATGGTGTTCTTGGCCTTGATGCCGATGGTCAGCGCGACGAACGCGATGATTCCCATCGGCCCGTACTTCCACTGGATGAGCTGTTCGAATCCGATGGCGAGGGCGGCGATTACGAGGGCGACGAGCGGCATGACGGTCCCTCCTTGGGGACGGGGAGGCGAACCTCGGCTGGGAACCGCTGGGAACCGTCCACCTGGTCGACGCTTGCGACTCTGGCGGCCAACCCCCTGGAAGTTTGACCATGTTGCTTAAGTTGGCGACCAACTTATCCATAGTTATCTCCGCGTTGGGTCGACTCATAACCACCTATCCCGTAACTGCCAAAAGATGGCGGGAAGTTGTAGGGTTTGGTTGTGGACCCGGAACACGCCGCGGTCAATGGGCGAGACAGGTCACCACGGCCACTGGCATCGCATCGCGAGGTGGCCGACGAGCTGCGCAGCCGGATCAGGTCCGGTCAGCTGCGGGCCGGTCAGCGCATGCCCACCCAGGCCAAGCTGGCGGACGAGTTCGGCGTAGAGCGTGGGGCCGTACGGCAGGCGCTGCGGATCCTGCAGTCGGAGCAACTGCTCGTCAACTTCTCCAAAGGGAGCCCGGCGACCGTCGCGGATGACCTGGGAAGGGCTCTGACTGGGCCCGGAGCTCCGCCGCAGCCCACCACGGTGGCACTCGGCGCGAGGATAACGGAGGCCTTCGCGGCCCCTCATGTGGAGATCGACGCGCTGTGCCTGACATCGATCTCACTCACCCTCGCCATGGGCGAGCCGCTCCGTCAGATCCACGCCGAGCGAATAAAACCGGCCAGGATCGACGTCCGGGTACTGCTCCCCAGCAGCGATATCCCGCTCGCCTTCCCGACTCCGGTGGATGCGTCGGCCGACGGCGGGATCGGCGACGACCGGCTCCAGCGCAACTGGCTGGCCAACCGCAACGCCCAGGGTCAGGTCCTGCGCCACAACCTGTTCGCGCTGCGTGCCACGCACGGCATCGAGGTCAATGTCACCTTCCGCGCGCTCCCCTTCACGCCGCCCGTGAAGCTGTATCTGCTCAACGGGTCCGAGGCGCTCTTCGCGTACTACACCCTCGCCAAGCGCGAGGAGGAGATCGACCATGTGCACCTGGAGATGTACGACGTCCAGGGCACCCAGTCCATGCTCTTCCCCTTCATGCAGGGGGCCGGGCTGCGGGACACGACCTTCGTCGAGCAGTCCCACCTGTGGTTCAACGCGCTGTGGGAGACCATCAGCTCGGAGCTGCTGCTCACGAGCTGAGGCCTCCTGGGCGGGGGGTTTTCCGGAGCGGATTCATGCGGGTCAGAGGGCGGGGCCCGTGACCATCAGGGCCAGGACGACCGCCCCGATCGAGCTGCAGGTGGGGCTTTTCGCCTTGATCCCGATGGTGAGCAGCAGCAGTCCGACGATGCCCGTGGGGCCGTAGTGCCATTGGACGAGCTGCTCGAAGCCGACGACGAAGACGGCGGAGAGGAGGGCGATGACAGGCATGGTGGTTCCTCCTGCTTCTGGGGGAGGTAAAGAGGGAAGCAAAACGTCCGCCAACTTGGCTAAGTTGGCAACCAACTACCTTAAGTTGTCCCCACTTGGCTGGTACTGATAAACAACTTTCAAACAACTCCCCGTAGATGGATGGGAGTTGTAGCGTTTGGTCGTGACCCAGGAGAACGTGGCAGTGAACGGTGACAGAAGGCTCTCGCCCCAGGAGATCGCCGGCGTCCTGCGGGACCGGATCCGTGCCGGGCACCTCAAGGCGGGCGACCGCCTGCCCACCCAGGCGGAGCTGGCGGACGAGTTCGGCGTCGAGCGCGGCACCGTCCGCCAGGCCCTCAGCTCACTTCAGAGCGACGGGCTGCTCAGCAACACCGGCAGGGGCAGCCCGCCGCGGATCGCGGACGTATCACCCACCCGCGACGAACCCCAGACGACGATGGTGGGCCTCGCGCCGCGCCTCGCCGAGGCGTTCGCGACCCGGCACGTCCGTATAGACGCGGCGTGCCTCACCGCGGAGACTTTGATGCTGGCCCTCGGCGAACCGGTACGCCTGATCCACGAGGGCAGCATCTGCCCGGAGTCGATCGACGTCCGGATCCTGCTGCCCTCCCGGGACATCACCCTGGCGTTCCCGGTCCCGGTCGAGGGCCGCACCGACGACGACGCGGTCCACAGGCGCTGGCTCGCCCAGCGCAACGCCCAGGGTCACGTCCTGCGCCACAACCTGCAGACCCTGCGCCACTCGCACGGCATCGACGTCCATGTGACCTTCCGCGCCCTGCCGTTCACCCCACCGGTGAAGCTGTACCTCCTGAACGAGTCGGAGGCGCTGATCGCGTACTACATGATCACCAGACGCGAGGAGACGGTGGACAGCGGAGGAGTACTCGACATGTACGACACCGTCGGCTCCTCGTCGCTCCTCTTTTCCTTCGAGAAGACGACCGGCCAACGGGACGCCTCGTTCGTGGAGGAATCCCAGAAGTGGTTCAACGCCCTCTGGGAAACCATCACCACGGACCTGACACTCTCCTAGTGACTCCTCATACAGCGCAGACTGAACCGGTGGCGACAGAGACAGAGAACCTGCGGGAAGTGATCGACCGCGCTCGCTTCGTCCTCTTCGACTTCGACGGGCCGATCTGCCGGCTGTTCGCGGGGCATTCGGCGGAGGACGTGGCGAGGAACCTGGTGGAGTGGCTGGAGGAGCAGGGGCTGCGAGGGCTGCTGAGCGAGGAGGAACGGGTCCATCCCGATCCGCATGTCGTGCTGCGCGTGGTCAACAAGCGGCATCCGCACAGCGACCTGGTGGCCGAACTCGAGGAGCTGCTCACCCAGCACGAACTGAAGGCGGTACCGTCCGCCTGGCCCACCGCGTTCGCCGATCCCCTGATACGGACCTGGACCGCCGTCGGCGTCCGCCTCGCGGTAGCCACCAACAACTCCCCCCGCGTGGTGGCCCGTTACCTGGAGAACCGCGGTCTCACCGAGTGCTTCGCCCCCAACGTCTACGGCCGCACCCGCAACCTCGACCACCTCAAGCCCCACCCGCACTGCCTCAACCGCGCCCTGAGCACCCTGGGTGCCGCCCCGTCGGCCGCCCTCATGATCGGCGACACCCCCTCGGACTTCCTCGCCGCCCAGCGCGCCGGGGTTCCGTTCCTGGGCTACGCGCGTAACGGACACAAGGGCGAGCTGCTGCGGGATGCCGGGGCCGAGGACGTGGTGGAGTCGCTGGAGCCGGTTCTGCGGGTGCTGCGCGGCGAACTCTGAGTTCTCGACGCGTTCTCGCTCACAAAGGTGGCGGTCACCATCCGATGAAACGGCTCTGACACGCTACGACTCATCGGGGGAGTAGCGTGCCTCCACTTCCCGCCGACTGGACTCAGAGAGACGGGGCGATGGCGCCCGAAGCACCCGAGACCCCACCGCGTGTCGCAGCTGTGAGTGCTGCCGTCGACGCGGTCGAGGGCCCCCTCAGCGGATACCACCACGAGACGTATGTGTTTCCACTGGCCGCCACGGCGGGACCGGGCTTCCAGGGGCGCTGGAAGTGCCGCGAACCACGCCAGAACCTGCTGTGGTTCGACCGGCGTTGCTTCGAGTCGGAGGAACGCCTGCTGTTCGACCTGCAACGGCGTATCGACGTCATCCCCGAGGTTGCCCGGATGGGTGGCGTGGACCTGCAGCGGTTCATCGAGGGTTCGACGCTGGGCGCGTTGCATCCGTCCGGTCGGGCCGTCCCGGCCCCGCTCTTCGAACAGATCCTTGGCCTGTTCGGTCAGTTGGGCAGCGTCACCGCGTCCATGCTGAGCGTGGAGCGGAGGTGCAAACCGCAGGACCGCGCGGAGGAAGGTGACAGTGCGGCATTCCTCGACAGGCTCATCTGCTTCACCCAGGAGCAGGTGTACGAACGGAATCTGATCGCGTACGAAGGCCTGTTCGCCGGCCTCGGTCTTGATCCAGATGCCTTTCGGCAGCTCAGGAAGAGGGTGGCCGGACTTCGGGACCGGCCCTTCTGTCTCCTCCATGCGGATCTGCATCGCGAGAACTTCATCGTCGGCCCGGACGGGAAACTCTGGGCCATCGACTGGGAGTTGGCGATGTTCGGCGATCCGCTCTACGACCTGGCCACCCATCTGTACCTGATGCGGTATCCGCCGGCGCAGGAACGGTTGATGATCCGGCGATGGTGCGGGATCGTCGAGGAGATCCGGCCGGGCAGTTCACAGGGCTGGTGTGAGGATCTGCCGCGGCTGCTCGACTTCAAGAAGGCTCAGTCGGTGTTCACCGATGTCATCCGGGAGTCGCAAGCCCTGGACGTCCGGGGGGAGCTCGATCACCAACGGCTCCGCCGGGCGGCCTGGAAGCTGCGAGGCGTGCTCACGGCTGCCGCCGAGCCGTTGGGACTGGAGTCCGCTCCCGGCCTGCTGGAGACCGAGGCGGCGTTGGCTCGCTGGCGTAGTGACCAGGCACCTGCCTGAGCTGTTCCGGAGGCCAGGGGCTTAGGGGACCGGCTCCGAGCGTCCGTCCGAGGGCGGGGTGACGTCCTCCGTCGTCGGTCGACGGGCCCCGCTCCGCAGCTGCGCGGAGCGCCGGACGCGGAGCCAGTTCCTCAGGGCCTCGAACGCCCACTGCATCACCAGTGTCATGGCGACCGCGACGGCATTCCACAGTAGTTGAAGGACCATGGACCCCCACCCTTCTTGCCACTTTCAGTGAAGCGATCAACTGGCCGACCAATTGGACTGGTTGCCCTGAATTGGTTTTCCCCGTGCGCGTAGATCCCTTAACTGACAGTCGTGTTGGGCTGGTCACCTGACTGAAATTGGTTTGCCTGTCGTCCGGAAGCGGTACGGTCCATCCGTGAGCGGAGAGGGCGTCGCGGACAGCGGCGGCAGGGAGTTCGAGAGGGTTTCGGACGTGCTGCGGGAACGCCTGGCCGCCGGCGCCTACCCGTTGGGAACGCTGCTGCCACCCCAGCGCTTTCTGGCCGCCGAACTCGGAGTCTCCCGGGACACCGTGCAGCGCGTCCTGAAGGCGCTGCGCAACGAGGGGTGGATCGAGACCCGTCAGGGCAGTGGCTCCAGGGTGATCAAGGCGCAGCGAATCCACTCCTCGGGGACGCGGACCGCGCGCCCCGCGCAAGGAGTGACGCTGCGGTCATTCATCAACGAGGCCTTCGAGGCGCCCGAGGTGACCTTGGACGTCTACACGCTGACCTCGGAATCCCTGGACGCGCACATTCGTATGCAGGCCGAACGCATACGCGACCGGGAGATCTCCCCCCAGCGGATTGCTCTGCGCATGCTGCTGCCGTCCGACGACCTGAGGCTGCCCTACCCGAGTACCAAGGGTGCTCCGGACGATCTGCGCCTACAGGAGCGGCTGCGCGGGATCACGGCGCGGCACTCGGCCTCGCTGAGAAGCGCCCTGCGGGACCTGCGGGTCGACGGCCTGGTCTCCTTCGTCGATGTCGAGATCCGTCATGTGCCCTTGGCGCCGACCTTCAAGCTCTACCTCCTCAACAAAACTGAGGCGCTGCACGGTCCGTACGAAGTGATCGAGCGGACCATCGAGCTGGACGACAGGGAGGAGATCTTGGCGCTGGACGTCCTCGGGCTCGGGGCGACGCTGACGTACCACAGGAAGACTGACGACTCGGAGTCCACGGGAAGCGTCTTCGTCAGCAGCATGCAGTCCTGGTTCGACTCGATTTGGGGCACGCTCGCGGAGTGAGGGAACCGGTCGGCGGGTGCCCATCCCAGGCGTCCCGTACACCTCGGTTATCTCATTGAGACCAACCTGTTCCGGTCTCCGCTCGTGAGAGATCCACGACCCGGCTAAGGTGTGCTCACCTTCACTTCCAGGGGTGGCCATTGGGCGCGTCTCCTGCGCCCGGGCCTGTGCCCAGGGAGCAACGTATCGCCAACGATGCCTACGACACGTTCGTACGGTTGGCGAAACAGCACGGAGTGATGAGCGGCGGCCATCACAACCGGAACCACGTACTGCCACTGACCGAGGCCATGGCGCGCCACGTGAGCCGCGATCCGGGTACCTCGGTGATCGTACGGACGCGCAGGCTGGAAGCGCTTCCGGTGGTCATCCGGACCTGGCGCGAAGTGGACATTCTCCGTGCCGTCGAGGGCACTCTGCCGCATGTACCGCGCTGCGTCGCCAGCCGTGGCCGCACCGCCGTGCACAGCTATGTGGACGGCCTGCCGCTCTCCGCGGTCTGCCCGAACGGCAAGCCTGTGGACACCTTGCTGGTCAAGGCGATGGCAGGTCTGCTGGCGCAGATGTCGAAGGTGCGCAAGGAGGCGTTACCGCCGCTCCCGGACGGATGGCCGCCCAGCAACAAGGACAGCCAAGGGTTCCTGCGTACGCTGGCGCATCTCACCGACCGGCAGATCCGTCGGCCCAATTGGCCTGACTTCGGCGGACTGTTCGCCGCTCTGGGCATCCCCGAGGACGCCCTGGTCCGGCTGGCGGACCGGGTGCCCGTGATGGCCCGCCGCCCGCACAGCCTGCTCCACACCGATCTGCACCGCGACAACATTATCGTCACCTACCGTGGCGACCCGCCCCTGATCTGCGTCGACTGGGAACTCGCGACCTATGGCGACCCGCTGCACGACCTGGCCACCCACCTCGTCCGCATGCGCTATCCGGAATCCCAGTGGGACGAGGTCGTCGATGCCTGGGCGAACGCCGTTCACAGAGTCAGGCCCGCGGCAACGGCCGGCCTCACCAACGATCTCGGTCACTACGTCGCCTTCGAACGCGCGCAGTCCGTGTATCCGGATGTGATACGTGCGGCGAAGTCGCTGGAGGTGTCGCTCGACCAGAAATGCCTGGAGACGGCGACCCACGCGGTGCGCCGTGCGCTGGAGGCAGCGGCCCAGCCGCTGGGTCTCGTCAACATGCCCGACGAGGCCGAGATCGAGCGGGCCCTGCGCCGTTGGCAGATTTCCCGGAGCGAATGGCACGACGACCGGCAGGCCGTCACGGCCATCGGCTGGCAGCCCGACAGAAGGCTGCCCGAGCCTTCCGACTTCCCGCACTCCGCGGTGCTCGACGCCCTGCGTGCGGAGGGCGCGGCGCCGGCCGCTCAGGTGTTCAAAGGCACCGGGCATCTCAACACGGTGGTGCGGGTGCCGGGTGTCGGTTTCCCCGTCATGGTGCGCCGCAAGGTGGCTGCCGTCAGCCGTCGCGAGCCCACGTTCCTCAGTGAGCACGCCGTCCTGCGGGCCATCGAGCGGTCCGGAGCCAAGGTGGCGGCGCCGCGGGTGCTGGCGCTGGGCACCAGCCACACGAACGACCCTTTCGCGATCCACACGTATGTCGGCCCGCACGACAGCGACCAGCCCCCCAGCCATCCTGTGCACGGCCTGCTGCCGCACGAGGCGGACGGACTGGTCGACCAACTCTGGGCTCTGACCTACGTCGACTACCGGCCGTTGGACCCCACCGCGGACGACGTTCGCTTCTTCGACTGGCTGAGTGAGCTACTCGTCCACCTGGTGGACGAGCTGCCCAAGGAGACCCAACACGCGGCTGGTGTGCTGGGGTTGCCCAATGCACAGCGCCTGGAGGAGATGTTGGCCCGTCATCGAGTGACGCCACGCCGGTCGACTTTGCTGCACGGCGATCTGAACCCCTGGAACATGGTGCGACGGGGCGACAAGCTTGCCCTCACCATCATCGACTGGGAAATGGCGATGGTCGGCGACCCTCTGTACGACTTGGTCCGTCACGTGCATCTCACCCCCACGCGTCCCGAGATCCGGGACCGGTTGTTCACTCGGTGGGACCGTTGTCTGCCGGAAGAATGCACCAGGGGCTGGCGGGACGACTGGAGGGTGTACCGCTGGATCGAGCTCGTCCGTTCAGCCTATGTGGACCTCGACCGCCTCGTGACCGGCGACAGTCTGGATGCTCCCAACGTCCGCCGAGCGGTGGGTGCCTACGCCATGACCCTGGCCGCCGCCACGGCGGCGTTGGGGCTTCCAGGTAAAACGATGGTGACCCCCTATCTTGCCCGTGCCCTGCCACGCGGCGACCATGGAGGCCAACGGACAGCCGGGGTCTCCGCGGACATCTGACCTGCCGCCAGGCTTCGGCACGGGGGAGGGGACTGCGGATGTCCGCGGACGAAAGCATGGGCGAGCGCCTGAAGAGGTTCCAGGCTCGCCTTGAGCCGGTGTTCACGCGGATTCTGCTGATGACGATCTTCTTCGTCGGGGTGACCGCCCAGTTTGTGAAGCCGGTAGGAGACGCTCTGGAGGGCAAGGCGTATCTCGGCGGCGCACTGCTCAGCCTGGTCGGCTACGTGCTGTACGACGCGGTGAAGGACCTGGCTGCGTCGCATCGGCTGCCGGCGCGTGTCCAGGTCCAGTCGCGGGAACTGGGCCGGTTCGTGAGCGAGGCGTTCCAGGATCGAAAGGTGGAGATCCGCTTTCTCGGTTACACCGGTGAGACGCTCTACCACGAGCTCCATGCCCGACTTGAGGGGCTCCTCGTCGACCCTGGGCATACCAGGAGCGTCTCCATCAGGGTGCTGATTCCGGACTTCAGGCAGCCGATGACCGTTCCCTCGAGAGTGGGGTCTGACGGCGCACCGCTGGACGACCCGGATTTCCGAAAGCGCCTGGAGCGGCAATGCCAGGAGTACGAGCAGGAACTGTCGGCGATCGCGGAGCGGCTCACCCGGGAGGGGCCAGTGACGGTGGAGTGCGAGTACCGCCTTTACCCCGGCATACCCAGGGACAAGATCTGCCTCTTCAACCAGAAACAGGTGCTGCACGGTCTCTACAACGTGGCCGCCCGGACCGTGCCGCGTAGTCCGGATCCCGCGTTCTACGATCCCAGGGGCTACAGCACCGACCTCAGTGTCTGGGCTCGGGAGGGCAACGACGACGCCAAGGCCGTCGTTGCCACATGGAACAAGCACCTCGACGACCTGTGGAGTCTGGCTGCATTACCGCACTGGCGCCGAGGCGCGGCGGCGTGAGCGGTGCCCAGGCACGGTATTGGCGGAGTGAGGTCTCGATCGCCCTCACACCTCCAACACCACCTTCCCCACCAACCCCCGCCCCTCCACAGCCGCATGCGCATCCCCGGCCCGCTCCAGCGGAAACACCTCGCCGATCACCGGTCGCAGCCGCCCGGCCGCGGCCTCGGCGAGTGCGGTGGAGGTGAAGCGGTGGAGGTCGGTGGGGGTGAACTGGACGTCGGCGATGCCGAAGAGGGTGATGTCCAGGCGGGCGGCCTCGGCCGGGTCGATGGGGGAGAAGCCGCCCGAGGGGGCGCCGTGGGCCGAGAAGCGACCGCCCTTGGCAGTCAACGGGAAGGCCGAGGCGCCGAGTTGGCCGCCGACGCCGTCCAGGACGACATCGGCGGCCGCGACGGATCCGCCGAGGGCGTGCCGGGCGGCCGTGGGCCAGTCGGCGTCGGTGGCATCGATCGCCGCATCTGCCCCCAACTCCCTTACCAGGGCGAGTTTCGCGGCGCCCCGGGCCACTGCCACCACGCGTGCGCCGCGCGCGTGGGCCAGCTGGACAAGGAGCGTGCCCATGCCTCCGGAGGCGCCGAGGACGAGGACGCGGTCGGTGGGGCCGATGCCGGTGAGTTCGATCAGGCCGGTGGCGGTGAGGCCGTCGTGGACCAGGGCCGCGGCCGTGAGGAGGTCGAGGGAGTCCGGTACGACGGAAAGGGCCGAGGTCGCGGCGACGGCCCGCTCCGCGTAGCTGCCGGTCACGGAGGCGGTGACCCGGCGCCCCAGCCACTCGTCGGGGACATCCGCGCCGAGGGCGCTGACCACACCCGATACGCCGCCTCCGGGGACGTACGGCGGTGTCATCGGGAAGTACTCCCGGCCCCAGCCGCTCCGCAGCTGGGCCTCCACGAAGATCGTGTCCGCGTAGGCGACTTCGATCATCACCTCGCCGGGTCCCGGGACCGGGTCAGGGATCTCCACCTGCACGAGAACCTCGGGGCCGCCGAACGCCTTTACCTGCGCTGCTCGCATCGTTCACTCCTGGCAAGAGGGGTAGCAAGAGGGGCAATCAAGAGGGGTAATCAAGAGGGGGTAATACCGCGCAACAGTCTTCAACCTCGAGCTTGGTTGAGGTCAAGGGGTGGATGGTGCCGTGCGTAGGCTCGGGGCATGGCTGAGATCGGGCTCCGGGAGCGCAAGAAGCAGCGGATGTACCAGGAGGTGTCCGACATCGCGATCGGGCTCTTCCTGGAGAAGGGGTTCGATGCCGTGTCCGTCGCCGAGGTGGCGGCTGCCGCCGAGATCTCCAAGCCGACCCTCTTCCGGTACTTCCCGGCCAAGGAGGATCTGGTCCTGCACCGCTTCGCGGATCACGAGTCGGAGGCCGCGCGGGTCGTGGCCGGGCGGGCGGAGGGGCAGTCGGTCGCGGACGCCCTGCTGGAGCACTTCCTGGACGGGCTCCGCCGTCACGACCCCGTGACCGGGCTCAACGATCACCCGAACGTCCTCGCCTTCCATCGGCTGCTCTACGGGACACCGTCGCTGGCGGCACGGGCGTACGCGTACGTCGAGCGTTCCGAGGCGGCGCTCGCCGTGGCCTTGGGCGGCGACCTCGACGCCCGGCTCGCCGCCGGTCAGATCACCGCCGTACGGCGCATCCTCGCCCTGGAGAACTGGCGGCGGATCGCGGAGGGGGAGCGGGTGGCGGACGTGCGGCGGGATGCCGTGGCTGCTGCCCGGCGGGCGTTCGCGGGGCTGCCCGACGTACGACCTTCTGGTGATGCTGAGTAAAGAATATAACTCGGTTACGTTATTCCGCTACCCTGGTTGGAATGACGTCACCCGACCCCGTCCTCGCCCGGCCCCGGACGCTCGCCCGGTCCCTCACCCGTGAACGCGCCTACCACGACACCTGCCGGACGGCCCTCGCCGCCATGGTCGCCGGTGCCGAGGAACATGTCGTCACCGGCGAGGACGTCTCCGCCTCCGGTGCCGACGCCGAAGTGCTCGGCCACCGCCTGCGCGGCAGGGCCAAGGAGATGCGGGAGTTGCCCGAAGGTCCCTTGTTCTTCGGGCGGTTGGACTTCGGGAGCGCGGGTGGGGCGGCCGGCGAGCACGCCGGGCAGAGCTATCACATCGGGCGGCTGCGGATCACCGAGCACCCCTCCGCACCGCCCCTCGTCGTCGACTGGCGGGCCCCGGTCTCCCGCGCCTTCTACCAGGCGAGTGCCCGTGCGCCGCAGGGCGTTGCCGTCCGGCGGCGGTTCGGCTGGGCGCCGGGGAGCACGGGGGACTCCGCGGACCTCACGGGCCTGGAGGACGAGCACATCGGGCAGGCCCACCCCCAGCAGCCGAGCCGCATCCTCGCGGGCGAGATCGAGCGCCCCCGTGTCGGCCCGATGCGCGACATCGCCGCGACCATCCAGCCCGAACAGGACGATCTCGTACGAGGTGATCTCGCGTCCTCGGTCTGTGTGCAGGGCGCCCCTGGCACCGGCAAGACGGCCGTCGGACTGCACCGCGCCGCATACCTCCTCTACACCTACCCGCAGCGCATCCGCCGCGCCGGCCTGCTGATCCTCGGCCCCAACCGCACCTTCCTGTCGTACATTTCGGAGGTCCTGCCCGCGCTCGGCGAGACGGGCGTACGGCAGTCGACCGTCGGGGACGAGATCGCCCGCCATCCGGTCACGGGGGAGGACGACGAACGCGCCGCCGTCGTCAAACACGACGCGCGGATGGCGGAGGTGCTCCGCCGGGCCCTGTACGGACGTGTCGGCGGTCCCGGCTCCGCCAACTCCCTTGCGGTGCTGGACGGTTCGTACCGCTGGCGCGTCCCGGCCGACGGGCTCCGCCGCATCGTGGACGGCGTACGCGCCGAGGAACCCCCGTACGCCGTCGGACGTGAGCGCGTACGGACGCGGGTCGTGGGGTGCATGCGGGAGCAGGCGGAACGGCGCGCCGGACCGCGTACGAACGCCTGGGTGCGGAAGATCTCGCGGGCCAGGCCTGTCAGCGCATACGTCGACGCGGTGTGGCCCAAGGTGCTTCCCGAGGAGGTGCTCGCCGAACTCCTCGCCGATGCGGACGTGTTGGCGGCCGCGGCGGAGGGGCTCCTGGACGCGGACGAGCAGAAGGCGATCCTGTGGGCGAAGCCGCCGCGCTCGTACAAGTCGGCACGCTGGTCGGCCGCCGACCTCGTCCTTCTCGACGAGGTCGCCGGGCTTGTCGAACACCCCGAGGGATACGGCCACTTGGTGATCGACGAGGCCCAGGACCTGTCGCCGATGGAGTGCCGGGCGATCGCGCGCCGGGCGCCGTTCGGGTCGCTGACCGTGCTCGGCGACCTCGCGCAGGGCACGACTCCCTGGGCGGCACGGAGTTGGGACGAACTGCTCACGCATCTGGGCAAGCCGGATGCCGCGGTCGTCCCCCTGACGGTCGGCTTCCGGGTTCCGGCAGCCGTCGTCGGACTCGCCAACCGGCTGCTGGCCCGTCTGGACGTGCGAGTGCCTCCGGCTCAATCATTCCGGACCGACGGGGAGTTGAACGTCCGGCACGTGCCCGACGTCCTTGCCGCGACCGTCGACGCGGTGCACGGAGCGCTCACGCACGAGGGGTCGATCGGCGTGATCGCCGCCGATGCCGATGTCGCATGTGTGCGGGAGGCGCTCCGTGCCGCGGGTGTCGAGACCGCCGGACCCGCTGAACTGGGCGCACGGGTCACGGTGTTGCCCGCCACCCTCGCCAAGGGACTTGAGTACGACCACGTCGTCGCCGTCGAACCCGCGGCCGTCGCGGAGGCGGAGGCGCGGGGGCCGCACCGCGTGTATGTGGTGCTGACGCGGGCGGTGTCGCGGCTGGACGTGGTGCACGCGCGGCCCCTGCCGTGGTGAGCTGTCAGACCGGTTCTTCCACCGGGGTCAGGAGAGGGATCAACTGCTCCTCCTCGTAGGTCAGATGGGCTTCGAGCGCGGCCGTGAGGTGTTCCACCTGGGCGAGTACCCGGCCGGGTTCCGCCTGCTCGGCGGCGGCCAGCACTTCCCGCAGCTGTCCGAGCAGTTCGGCGATCGTCTCGTGCTCCTGGCGCAGGCGGTCGAGGGTCGGGCCGAGTTCGGGGTGGTGGCCGGCGAGCAGTGGGAAGATGCCGAGGTCCTCGCCGGTGTGGTGGTTGTGCAGGCCCTGGCAGAGGGTGAGGCAGTTGACGCGGAGCTGACCGCCCAGCGCGGAACCCGTCTTCTTGAACTCCTCCCGGATAAGGGCGAGTTCGCGTCGGAATGCGTCGTGGACGACCTTCAGACCCTCGGCCATGGATCTCGCGTTCACGTTCGGCGGACCGCCCTGCGCGATGGCGTGGAGGGCTACGACAGGGATCACCCGATCCGTCTTCGCCTGGTACTCGGCCCACCCCGAGTCGGCCTCCACGGCACGGGCGAACGCGACGTCCCGCTCGGCGGGTTCGAGTACGACGGCCTCCGCCTCGTACGTGAAGACGCCGTCCTCGACGGTCACCCGGGGGGTCGCGACGAGATTGCGGAACCAGTCCGGATGTCCGGGTGCGCCACCGGCCGAGGCGATGACGAGAACCCGCTCGCCGCCGTCGGGGTAGTAGCCGACGGGGGTCGTGTGCGGGGTTCCGGTGCGGCGGCCGGTGGTGGTGAGGAGGAGCAGACGGGCTCCCTCGAAATAACCGCCGACCCGTCCGTGGTTGGCCCTGAATTCTTCGATGACCTGTTGATTGAAGGGGTTGGGCATTCGCTGCTTTCTTTTGTTTTTGGGCAGGGGGAATCCCGGGGGTGGGAATGGGTGCAAGGGGATGCACAAAAGCACGCGCTCGCGCGCTCGCGCGTTTACGCGGGCGTGCGGGATTCCGGGCGCCGGGGCGCCCAGGCATGCAGGTGTGGATGAAGTCGCACGAGGATCGCGTACAGGGATCGCCTACAGGAACCGTGTACAGGGATCGCGTGGGATCGTGTACAGGGATCACGTGCGAAGATGTCGTACGAGGATCACGTACGAGAATCGCGTACGGAGATTTCGTACGGGAATCGCGTACGGAGATGTCGTACGAGCACGTCGTACGAGGTAACGGCGGGCGGGGCTCTACCCCGCCCCGGCCTCACTCGGAGGCCGGGTGCCCAACTCGTTCACGGCGCAAGGCCGACCCGGCAGTCATAGGCGTAACCGTAATGCCTGGGCGAGCGCGGAGGCAATACCCAATTCCCTCCCCGCTTCGTCCCCGGCTGATTTCCGGTGCTGCGCGTGGCGATTTTTGTTGCGGCGCCCTGGCCTCGTAGACCTCCCGATCGAAATCGCCATGCGCAAGCACGAAGAGAGGAGAGTTGCATGATGTTCACCGTCGAAGAGCGGGACAGCATCCGAGACCGGCTGCTCGCGCACGCCGAAGCCGACGAGGCCGTCGTCGGTGCCGCGTTCACCGGGTCGCATGCCGTCGGAGTCGGTGACCGCTGGTCGGACACCGATATCGTCCTCGCCGTCCGCGGCGATCTCACCGAAACCCTGAACCGCTGGACGAGTTGGCTCTACGACGAACTCGGCACGCAACACCACTGGGACCTGCAAGTCGGTGCAGGCGCCATCCGCGTCTTCCTCCTGTCCGGGTGGCTTGAGATCGACATGACCTTCGTGCCGGAGGCCGAGTTCGGCCCTCGGGGCCCGCAATGGCGGACGGTCTTCGGCCTGCCGCAACCGCTCGAACCCTTTGCGGACCCCGACCGCAACACCCTGGTCGGACTCGTCTGGCACCATGCCCTCCACGCCGGAATCTGTATCCGACGCAGGCGCTGGTGGCAGGCCGAGCACTGGATCAGTGCCATCCGCGACCACGTGATCACGCTGGCCTGCCTGCGGCTGGGTCACCCCACCGCCTACGCCAAGGGCGCCCACCTGCTGCCCGATGACCTGACAGCACCGCTGGAGACGACCCTCGTCCGCTCACTCGCCGAAGCGGAACTCCACCGCGCGCTGGGCGCAACCATCACCGTGGTGACGGGCGAACTGGAACGAACCGATCCCGCACTCGCTGCACGACTCCGCCCCATGCTCGGGGAACTCCTGGCCGAGTTGAGCGAGCGTCCGCCGAGTCCCGAACAGGGGAGGCAGGGTGATGGTTCACCCGCGGAGCCAAGTCGGCAGGCGCCGTGAAGTCGGTCGCCATGTGCCGGCCGGCCTGGATCGGGGAGCCGCTTGGCTCTCGGGATCTGCTGGGCGAGGCGGTAGTCGTCCGCCTCTTGGATGAGTGCGTGAGGGCGGATCCGGCGCAACGCGGAGAGAACCCGTTGGATCTCGTCGGTCGCCGCGACGGTCGACAGACCGTCGGAGCAGAGCAGGTATCGGTCGTGCGGCTGGGCGTCTTGGAGGCGTATGTCGGGGGTGGCATCGGCTCCTTGGCCCAGGGCTCGTATCAGCAGCGACCGCTGGGGGTGGGAGGCGGCTTCTTCCGGGCTGAGGCGTCCGTCGTCGACCATCGACTGCACCACGGTGTGGTCGTGGGTGATCTGGAACAGCTCCTGGCCGCGTAGAAGGTAGACGCGGGAGTCACCGATGTGGACGAGGGCGAGCTGTGATCCGGTCCAGAGCATTGCGGTGAGTGTCGTACCGGCTTCTTCGGCCGAGGAGCCGGTCCCGGCGACGCCGTGGACTGCCTGCTTGGCCTGGTCGACGGCGTCTTCGAGGACGTTGAGGAGGTTGCCTGCCGGGATGCCGCCGGCTTCGAGGTGCTTGAGCGCCGCAACGGCGGCCGCGCTTGCGGGGGCTCCTGCGCTGCCGAAGCCGTCGGCGACGGCGAGCAGACGGGACCCGGCGTAGGCGGTGTCCTGGTTGCTCTCGCGGACCAGGCCCGTGTCGGAAAGGGCGGCGTAACGGATTCCCAGGGGCTTCGCGGTCGGGGGCATGGCTGGGTCCTTCCAGGTCAGGTGGTCGATGAGGAAGGTGGCCAGGTCCCGCCGTGCGGCGGTGTCGGCTTCGACGTGGGCCCAGAACGCGCGGATCTCCCGGGCCGCCGGGCCTGCCTCCAGCGTGCAGATGCGCTGGATGCGGGCCAGGGGCATTCCCAGGCGGCGGAGCCACGCGACCAGGCGGGCCTGGTCCAGTTGCTCCGGCGCGTAGAGGCGGTAGCCGGTCACCGGGTCGACGCGAGCGGGGGTCAGCAGGCCGAGCTCGTCGTAGAGACGCAGTGCCTTCGGCGACAGCCGGGACGCCTTCGCGAACGCCCGATGGTCAGCAACCCCATGGTCACTCCTCCTCATACCGAGCACGTCGCCCGGCCCCACCGATGCTGTGGCCTCCCCCAAGGTGAAGGTCAACCCGTGCAATTCGGCGATGACTTGTTCGACGACGACGAGGAGGAGGAGGTCGTAGCTGAGGAGCGATCATCTTCGATGGTCCGGTCCGGTCCGGACTGGACTGATCCGGCGGGATATGTCGTTTGTGCGCTGGCGCGGGATGAGCCGTCCACCGGTATGGCCCGTCCACAGCTATGGCCCGTCCACGGGGACGGGCCCGTCCACCGGGATGGTGGACGGGCCGTGAGGTGGTCGGAAGCCGGGTCACCCGGGGTGAGATTCTTCGGCGACCCGGATTGTCACCGCGCATGTGGCAGGCCACTTACCGTGCCAGTGGCGTTCCGACAGTGTTGATCAGTGTTGATCAGTCGGTTCGGGTGGCTGGCGTGGCGGCGCTGACCGCGGTGCAGGGCAGGGTGCCGGCGCGCAGTGCGTGTCCGTCGTCGTTGCTGTCGTCGGACCACACGACCGGCTTGTGGCCGTCGGTGCAGGCCGCCTGCGGTGCGATGGCGAAACCCTCGTTGTTGTAGTTGGGCATGCCGGTAGGGCGGTCATGGACGGCGGTAGCGGTGAACCGGCCCTGCGCGTCGATGTCCAGGGTCGCGGTACGGCCCTCGCAGGTGTCGTCGCAGACGGCCCACAAGTGACCGGTCTCGGGCTCGAATTCGAGGTCCATCACTCCGGGGAAGCCGCTGGAGAACGTGGCGATCCGGGTGTATCCACCGCCGGTCTGGTCCAACGCGTAGGCGTAGACGGTCCCGTTGGCCTCAAGCCCGACGAAGAACAGGCCGCTGCCATGGCCGGGATAGGCGGCCGGGTCGTAGGCGGCGCCGGTGTGCTCGTCGCTGAAGCCGTGTGCGGTGAGGTAGCTGTCCGGGATCCAAGAGATGGCCTCGGGACCGCTGTTGGCCGCTACGGCGGGCAGGTCGGAGGTGAGGTCCCACTCCGCGGACGCGTTGAGGGAGCCGGCCGTGGAAGAGGTGTCGAAGCGGACGACCTCCGGCTTGCTGACGCCGCTGTTGCTGTTGTCTCGCTCGGTGGAGGCGAATATCCCGTCCTGGGTGGAGACCACGCCTTCCGTGTCGGGGTCGCCGCTGCCGGTGCCGAAGTGCAGCGACTTGCCCGCAGACCAGCCGTTGGCCGGGTCGGGGACCCACGTCGCGCCGTTGGGCACCAGGCGGTAGAGCTTGCTCGGGCCGTTGTCCACCGCCCAGAGCACGCTGGGGCTTTCGAAGGAAAGGCCGCTGAGGTTCTCGCCGAAGACGTTCGAGCCGTCGGCGATGCTGACCGCGGCGTCCCCCGGCCACGGGGTGGTTGAGGGCTCACCGCCTCCACCGTCGCTGCTGCCGCAGGCGTTCGCCGCACCCCGGGTCGACGCGGTCGTCGTGGTGAACGCGCCCGTACCATCCGCGCAGCGGCCGTACGTCGTCGTGGCGTGAGCGGTCCAGCTGTAGGAGTCGACCAGCGTGGCGCCGTCGGCCCCGAACAGCCGGGCCGAGTCGGAGCTGCCCAGGCCGAACGAGCTCTCGACGTCCAGCACCAGGTGCGCGCCCGCAGCCAGCGAGGTACCCGACGGGATCTTGTACGAGTGGGAGTCGTCGTTGTCCTTCACGACCCAGTTGGACACATCGGCCGAGGTGGAGCCGGTATTGACCAACTCCACCCAGTCGCCTGGTGTGCCGCCACTCGACTCCACCTCGTTGATCCGCACGGCCGACTGCTCCTGCGCCACGGTTGGCACACAGGACAGACCGAGGGCGAGAAGGGACAGGGCGGCAGTGGTGAGTGCGGCTCTTCCACACCAATGCGTACGCAAAGTAGCCAGTCCTTTGATCGGGGGAACTACCGGCAGGAGGCCGACGAGAACGTCCTCTCCCAGAAGGGTCTGGCACGTTGACGATCATTGCAACGGCCGGAGTGTCATCTCTCTCCCAAATACATCCGGGACGCGTTGGCTGGAACTGACCCTCTTTTTGCGTGGCTTGGAGGCGTAGTAGCGGTGTCCGTACGGGGTACGGAGCGTGAACAGCTGATGTGACGGGGCGGCGGGGGCACTTGGTCCTTGCGTGAAGGAGGCGTGGCGGCAGGCGAAAAGGCCACGGCTGCACCCGACGTCACGAATGCGAACTCGGTAGTCGACTCGGCGATGCGTGAACGAGCGCACCATTCCCGTGCATTGCCAGTCGGACTGAACCACACCGGAATATTTGCCGTGGATCACCGACTCGTTACCGACTCCTTCAAGCCTGAGCGCGGCGACTGAGATCATCGCTTCCGCGGCGGGCCCTCTCGACCTCGGGCCGGCTCTGGTCGTCGGGCACTCGCTCGGCGGATACGCCTCGCCGGAGTTCGCGCGGCGACGCCCGAAGCAGCTGCATGGGCTGGTCCTCGCGGGGGCCAGTGCCTCAACTCGTGGCCCGTGCACAACTCCCTGTCGGTGGGTCGCCGGGCTCGCCCCTCGGCTACCGGCGGACCGGTTGGCCCGGTGGAACGGCCTGGTTGGGCCTGTCTCTTGACTACCGGGGCGAGGCTGGGCGAGGGGCTTTCGGTAAGAGCTGAGTCTCAGGCCGGCGGCTGGGTGAGTTTGGCGGCCACGGCGTCGAGGACCCAGTCCAGGCCGGTCGCGAAGGATGCCTCGGCATCCATGTCCGTGCCGTCGTACACGGCCTTGGCCAGCGTAGGGGAAGCGGCCCGTGGCCAGCATTTTTGTCACATGCGGGCCGGAGGCGCGCTGCCATTGGCGCTTGGACAGGCCCGTGGCGCGCTCGGCCCGCAGGTGCGCGGCCTCGCGCCTGATCGCGCCGGTGAAGTAGGCGCTGACAGTCTCCACGGCGCGCATGACGGTGTCGATGTCGGCGAGGCCGTCGAGGGCGGCCAGCGTGGCCTCGGTCACGGCGAGGCCGTTCGGGCCCAGGGTCGGGCGGCCGCCGAGCAGGTCGGCCAGCCATTCGTGACGGAGAACGGCCTGCCTGGTGCGGTGGGCGAGGATGCGCAGCGCCTCCCGCCAGTCACCGGGCTGCTCCACGGGGAGAATCTCGGCGTGGACCTCGTCCACCATGAGGTCGAACAGCTCCTGCTTGGTGGAGATGTATCCGTACAGCCGCATCGGGCCGGCGTTCAGCCGGGCGGCAACCTTGCGCAACGACACCGCCTCCAGGCCGCCCTCGTCGGCCAGCGCGATGGCGGCGGCGACGATCTGCTCCCGGTCAAGGGGTGGAGTTGGCGTTCGAGTCCGGTGCCGACGGGGTGAGAGCCGACGGTCATGGTGGGCCTGGTCAGCCGAGCTGTCGCGACGGCGTCCTGTATCTGCTCCCGACGGGCCTCGACCGGTCGGCAGCCCACGGTCCCGCACGACAGGGCTGATCACCCGGCGCGTGGACCCCAAGGACAACCGGTACACCCTGACGCCTGACGCCTGACGCCTGACGCCCGACGCCTGCCGGCGAGGCCGCCTCCGCCGAACTCGCACAGATCCACCAGACCTACCAGGAGCAACTGCTCGACGGTATCGCCACGCATGAGCGGGAGGCCGTACTGCGGGCCCTCCGGCGCCGGGACACCAACGTCAACAGCATTGAGCGCGACCACGCGAGCCCATATCCACCAACAGCCCGCAGCGGCCGTCCGCTCATGCCGCCCTTGCCCACCAGGAGAGACTGAGATGACAGACGGCCCCAGAGTCATTGGCCAGCGCATCTACACGGCATTCAATACACGCGATCTTGCAGCGGTCGAGACAATCTTCGCCGCGGACTTCGTGAGCCACCCACTAGGAACAACCGGTCCCGACGCCGTGACGCGGTCCTGGTCCAAGATGATCGCGACCTACCCCGACATACATGTCGTCGTTGAGGACATGCTCGTCGATCGCGATCGAGTCGCCGTACGCTCGACCCTGCACGGGCTCCCGGCAGGTGCCGGAGACCAGCACGCACCCACGATGATGGAGATCTTCCGTGTCCAGGGCGGACGGATCGCCGAGCTGTGGGGACTGTCCAGCCTCACCCGCCCTGGCCGCTGACTGAGAGCTCGTGCCGATTCGCGGCGAGCCTTGGCCTCGCCTGCCGATCGTTTCACTCGACCCGCCCGGTGCCGCGCCAACCCGCCAGCCGAAGCGCAATCATCGGGTCCCGGGTCCCTTCGCGGATCAGATCCGCCGGGACTCGATCAGTCCGCCGATCAGATCCAGCGGGACTGGTCACCTTTGCTGGGAACGGACGATGGTTATCGCTGCGAGTCACACTCGGCCACAGTGGCGTAGCGCACTTTTGCAAGCGGCTGCTTGCAATTGTTAGCAAGGGTGCGGCAGGGTGGAGGCATGACATCGCTCAACGTCGGCAATCTTGGTGAGTATCTCCGTGAGCAGCGGCGCAATGCGCAGCTGTCGCTGCGGCAGCTCGCCGATGCCGCCGGGGTGTCCAATCCGTATCTGAGCCAGATCGAGCGCGGGCTGCGCAAGCCGAGCGCGGAGGTGTTGCAGCAGGTCGCCAAGGCGCTGCGGATCTCCGCCGAGACGCTGTACGTGCGGGCCGGGATCCTCGACGCCGAGCGGGATCGGGACGAGGTGGAGACGCGTGCGGCCATCCTCGCCGATCCCACGCTGAACGAGCGGCAGAAGCAGGTGCTGCTCCAGATCTACGAGTCCTTCCGCAAGGAGAACGGGTTCGAGATCACCCAGGTGGACGAGGGCGATCAAGGTGTTGGCGCCGATGTGCGGCACGCTGACGTGCAGTACGCCGACGTGCACATCGATCAGGACAGTGATCTGGATATTCAGGACAGTGATCTGGATATATCGGATGCCGAGCATCCGCGGAGCGCAGCGGACACCGGCGTCCGTGGCTCCCGTACCACCGACGGCAGTGATGCCGATCCGCAGCAGACCGCCAGTTGACGAGCACGACCAGCAGCATGATCAGTAGCAGGACCCGTACTACGACTTCTAGTACGACTCGTAGTACGACAGCAACACGATCAGCAGCATGAACACCGCACGCAGCACCGCCGACAGGCCGGTCTCGCCGCGGACCACCCAAACCCTCAGCTGAACGCGAATCCGGGAGGACCATCGCATGGCCATCACCGACGACATCCGCAAGGCCGCCACGGACCCGACGCCGCTCTACTTCCTCGCCGGCACCGCCGACCTGGCCGTTCAGCAGGCCAAGAAGGTGCCCGGCATCGTGGAGCAGATCCGTATCGAGGCCCCGGCGCGGATCGAGACGGTCCGTAGCTTCGACCCGAACGCCGCTCAGGAGAAGGCCGCCTCCCGCGCCAAGGAGGCGCAGGAGACGCTCCAGTCCAAGGTGACGGAGTTCGTCAGCACCCTCGACACCGACCTGAAGAAGCTCGGTGAGTCCGCTCAGGATCTCGCCCTGCGCAGCATCGGCGTCGCCGCCGAGTACGCCGTGAAGGCGCGGGAGACGTACGAGAAGGTCGCCGAGCAGGGCGAGCAGGTCGTGAAGACCTGGCGTGGCGAGGCCGCCGAGGAGATCGAGGAGCTGGCCATCGCGGTCGAGCCGAACGCCGAGCCGGTCGAGGCCAAGGCCGCGCCGAAGCCGGTCGCTGTCGTGACCGAGCCCGCCCCGGCCAAGAAGGCCGCGCCGAAGAAGGCTCCGGCCGCCAAGAAGACGACCGCCGCGAAGAAGACCACCCCGCCGGCGAAGTAGGCGGAACCCCGCGACGTACGCGGGAGCTCCGCGAGGTATGCGGAATCCCGCCAAGTCAGCGGGAGTGGGCAGTGGCAGTAAGCGGCCGCGTCAAGCCGACGACAACGGGCCGGGCACTCTCAGAGTTCCCGGCCCGTTCTCCGGGTACGGTGGCGTAGAGACGACTCGAATCGGGCGGTGGGCATTGTGCTGTTGACGGCATTCAGCGGCTTCATGTCGGTGATCTTCCTTGCCATCCTGGCGCTCGCCGTGGTGGCACTCGTGATGGCCGCACTGGCCCGCGACGACGCGTACCGCGCCGCCGACAAGCAGAACAAGATGTTCTGGCTGATCATCCTGGGCATCACGGTGGCCGTGAACCTGCTGGTCCCGATGATTTTCCTGCAGATCGCGGGCCTGGTCGCCACGATCGTCTTCTTCGTGGACGTACGCCCCGCGATCCGCCAGGTCTCCGGCGGTGGCGGTCGCCGCGGCGGAAACAGCAGCGACGGGCCGTACGGCCCCTACAACGGCGGCCGGTAGGCCCCCGTACTAACCGCTCCTACAGGAGTCGGCTCCTGTACGACGGCTGCGGCTGCGGCTACGGCTGCGGTGTGCGGTCCAGCAACAGCACCGCCACGTCGTCCGTCAACTCTCCGCCGTTGAGTTCGCGCACCTCGTTCACCGCCGCGCGCAGGAGCTCCTCGCCCTGGAGTCCCTGGGCGAGCTGGCGGCGGACCATCTCCACCATGCCGTCCTGGCCGAGCCGCTCCTTACCTTCGCCGATGCGGCCCTCGATCAGGCCGTCGGTGTAGAGCATCAGACTCCAGGCACCGCCCAGCTCCACCTGCCGGCGCGGCCAGCGGGCGCCGGGCAGCAGGCCGAGCGCCGGGCCGCCGTTCTCGTACGGCAGCAGTTGGGCGGGTCGGCCCGGGCGGGCGATCAGCGGGGATGGGTGGCCGGCCAGGCAGAGCCCGGCATGGCGGCCGTCCGGCGAGATGTCCACCGTGCAGAGCGTCGCGAAGATCTCCTCGCTGTCGCGCTCGTGCTCCAGGACCTGCTGGAGGGTGGAGAGCAGTTCGTCACCGCACAGCCCCGCGAACGTCAGCGCGCGCCAGGCGATGCGCAGCTCCACGCCCAGCGCCGCCTCGTCGGGCCCGTGCCCGCAGACGTCGCCGATCATCGCGTGCACGGTGCCGTCGGGCGTACGGACCGTGTCGTAGAAGTCGCCGCCGAGCAGGGCGCGGGAGCGGCCGGGGCGGTAGCGCGCGGCGAAGCGGAGCGAGGAGCCCTCCAGGAGTGGTGTGGGCAGCAGCCCCCGCTCCAGGCGGGCGTTCTCCTGTGCGCGCAGCCGGGACTCGGTGAGGCGTCGCTCGGCCTTGTCGGAGCGCTTGCGCTCCACCGCGTACCGGATCGCGCGGCTCAGCAGCCGGGCGTCCAGCTCGTCGCGGAACAGGTAGTCCTGGGCGCCGACACGCACCGCCTCCGCGCCGCGCTCGGCGTCACCGGACGCGGTGAGCGCGAGGACGGCGTGCTGGGGCGCGAGCCGCAGTACGTGCTTGAGCGTGGCCAGCTCGTCGTCGGCCTCGGCTGTCCGGCCCGCGGGCGGCAGTGCGAGGTCGAGGAGAATGCAGTGGACGTCGTCGGTGAGCAGCCGCTCGGCCTCGGTGAGGTTGCGGGCGCTGCGGATCCGGATCGCCTTGCCCGTGGCGTCGAGCATTTCGGGCACGCTGAGTGAACCCGCCGGGTCGTTCTCGATGACCAGCAGGGTCAGGTGAGTCGCGGCGGCCGTGTCGGCAGGGGCCGCGGCGCCGGCCGCCGGTCCCGAGCCGGCGGGGCCGCCGGGTTCGAGTCCGGGTGGGCCGCCGGGTGAGAACGCGTCCGGAGCCGGACCACTCTCCGCGGCCGGGATGGCTCTCTGCCGCGGTACGGGTACGGGCATCGTCTGGGTTCCTTCCCTCCCCCGAGGGCGAGGCGCGGCGAAATGCTCGCACCACCGACCGGGACCATAGCGTCAGCGGGTGCCGAAACGGAATGGTGTGCCGCGCGGGGTCCGGCAAACAGCCACCGTCATATGCCGCATCCTGTAACGCAGTTGGACACGACGGGGCTCCGCGAGGGATGACGAAGGTCACGTCCCCGCGGTTGCGCGGGGAGGGCAACCGTGCGCTGAGTCACGTGGGGCAGGTCACGCCCGGTGGGGCAATTCGGGCAAGTCGCCTCGCGTTGCCTCGCGTGGGCCCGGGCGTGGGGCGGCGGGCCGCTTCGGACTGGTCGAAGCAGGCCCGGTCACGTACGTCCGGTCGCGTACGCCCGGTCGCCTACGCCCGGCGACGTGCGGTAGGCAGCCTCGGCCTGGGCGTGTAGACCCGGCGACGTGCGGTCGGCCACCTTCGGCCCGGACCCGGACACCTGGTCGGGCACGTCCGGCCACGTAAGCCCGGCTACGTACGTCCGGTCACGTAAGCCCGATCACGTACGTCCGGTCACGTAAGCCCGATCGCCTATGCCCGATCGCCTACGCCGATCACCGACGCCCGCTCCCGCGCGGCAGGCCCCCGGGGCGCCCCCGGGGCACCCCCCGGACAGCTCACCCACCCCGCGTGCGCCCCGCCCGCCTCACGCGTCCGGCCGTACGACCCCCAGAATCGGCATCGAACCCGCTCCCGCGACCGTCACGGTCCGCCCGGGTCGGGGCGCGTGCACCATGGCGCCGTCTCCTATGTACATCGCGACATGGCTGGCGTCGGCGAAGTAGATGATCAGGTCGCCGGGGCGCATGTCCTGGACGTCGACGTGGGTGAGCTGCTTCCACTGCTCCTGCGAGGTGCGCGGAATCGCGTCTCCGGCGGACGCCCAGGCCTGCGAGGTCAGCCCTGAGCAGTCGTACGACTTGGGGCCCTCGGCCCCCCACTCGTACGGCTTGCCCGTCTGCGCGGTCGCGTACGCCACGGCCTTCTTGCCGTGCTCGGACGCCGTGCCGTCGCTCTGCGGGACGAGACCAGAGTTCAGCCAGGCCGTCTGCGCCTGGTACGCGGCGTCCTCCTCCAGCTTCGCCAGCCGCTCCTTCTCGTCCTTCTCCAGCTGGGACTCCAGCTTCTTCGCGGCGGAGATCTGCTGCTCGACCTTCTTCTTGGCCTCGGCCTTGGCCTTGCGGTTGGACTCCAGCTTCGTCCACTGCGTGGAGGCGTCCTTCGCGTACTGCTCCAAGTCCTGCTGGGTGCGCGTCAACTCGGCGAGCAGCCCCTCGGTCGCGTGTTCGCCCTGGCGTACGCGGCCCGCGCCGTCCAGGAACTCCTGCGGGTCCTCACTCAGCCACAGCCGGGCCTCGGGCGGCAGCCCGCCGCTCCGGTACTGCTCGCGGGCGGCGGCGCCCGCCAGGTCTCTCAAGTCGTCCAGTTTCTGCTGGCCCTTGACGATCTCGCGGGCCAGGCCGACGATCTCGGCGGACTGCTGCTGGGTCTGCTCCTCCGCCGCGTTGTACGCGTCGGTGGCCACCGACGCCGAGTGGTAGAGGGCGTCCAGCTTCGTGCGTACGGCTTCAAGTTCCTCGTTGCTCACGGATGGTGGCGTCGCACCGGGGGGCAGCGTCAGATCCGGATCCGAGGTCGGGGCTGAGGACGGAGTCGGTGTCGGAGCCGGACTCGCGTACGCCGCGCCGGGTACCGCCGCCAGTACCGCGCAGGCACAGGCGCATGCGCAGGCCAGGGCCATCGTCGTCGTGGTCAGGCTCCGCTTGCCGGATCCCATTTCTCCGCCCCCAACTGATTGACCGTCAGTAACTTACGGACGCCTGGGGGATCGTGCCATGTCGGCGCGCAACACGACAGAGGAGGGCAAGAACTCCTTTCCCCCTCTCCACCCCCGCACGACGATCTCCCCACGTGTGTGACGAACGGCTCACGCCCGACGTTCCCCACCTGGTCAGCTCGCCCCCGGAGCCAACACCTCCTGGCGCACCCTCACTTCGCCCGCGGAGCTGACGCCTCCTGGCGCACCCTCACTTCGCCCGGGGAGCCGACGCCTCCCAGCGAGCAGCCTCATCTCGCCCCCGGAGCCGACGCCTCCCAGTGCAGCCTCACTTCACCTCCGGAGCCGACGCCTCCCAGTGCAGCCTCACTTCACCTCCGGAGCCAACGCCTCCCACCGCAGCGTCACTTCGCCCTGCCGCCAGCGGGATATGTCGTCCGTCACCGGCCAGTCGGCCGTCAGGGTGCGGACCGTCCGTATCCAGCGCTGCCTGGCGCCGTACGAGGCGTAGGGCGCGGCGGCGGCCCAGGCGTGGTCGAAGTCGCGCAGGAAGGCGTGTACGGGCTCGCCCGGGATGTTCCGGTGGATGAGGGCCTTCGGGAGGCGCTCGGCGAGGTCGGAAGGACGGTCCAGGGAGCCGAGGCGGGTGGCGAAGGTGACCGTGCGCGGCCCCTCAGGGCCGAGGGCCACCCAGACGTGCCGGCGGCCGATCTCGTCGCACGTGCCCTCGACCAGCAGGCCGCCCCGCGACCCCGCCGACGGGTCCGCCGGTGCGAGGCGGGCGCACAGGCGCTCCCAGACCGCGGCGACCTGCTCCTCGTCGTACTGGCGCAGCACGTTCGCCGCCCGGATGAGCCATGGGCGGCCCCGCACCGGGACCTCGAAACCGCCGTGCCGGAAGGCGAGACCCTCGCGCTCGTACGGCCGCGCGGCCGACACCCTCGCCGGTTCGATCTCGACGCCCACCACGCGTGTGCGTGGAGCGGCGGTGCGCAGGCGCTGGAGCAGTTCGACCGCGGTCCAGGGCGCGGCGCCGTAGCCGAGGTCGACCGCGACGGGGTCGGTCGCGCGGCGCAGTTCGGCTCCGTGCGTCGCCGCGATCCAGCGGTCCATGCGGCGCAGGCGATTGGGGTTCGTGGTCCCGCGCGTCACCGTTCCCACGGGGCGGGACGCTGCGCGGGCTGTCATGCGTACGAGGGTATGCGGGCGCGGCGGAGCCCGTGCGAGCCTGTGGATAACCTCCCCGCGCACCCTGGTACGCAGACAACCCTCGAACGGTTGAGCGATCAGCGGTAATGATTCGGCAAAGTGGAAATGGAGCAGACCGCTTCGGCGTTCTCCATCTCCGGAGGGTGCCCCCCATCCTCCGGCAGGCCTGCCCGCAGCAAGGAGGAACGCCACGTGAGCCAGTACATCAGCAGGCTCGGGCGGCTCTCCCCGGCGGCGTCCGGACGGCTCAGGCTGCACCGCAAGCCCCGCCGCGTCGCGATGCTCTCCGTGCACACCTCACCCCTGCACCAGCCCGGCACGGGCGACGCGGGCGGCATGAACGTGTACATCGTCGAACTCGCCCAGCGGCTCGCCGCGATCAACATCGAGGTCGAGATCTTCACGCGCGCCACTACGGGCGCCCTCCCTCCGGCCGTCGAGCTCGCGCCCGGCGTCCTCGTACGCCATGTCGACGCGGGCCCCTACGAAGGCCTCGCCAAGGAAGACCTCCCGGCCCAGTTGTGCGCCTTCACGCACGGCGTCATGCAGGCCTGGGCGGGCCACCGCCCCGGCTACTACGACCTCGTGCACTCCCACTACTGGCTCTCCGGCCAGGTCGGCTGGCTCGCCGCCGAACGCTGGGGCGTCCCCCTGGTGCACGCGATGCACACCATGGCCAAGGTCAAGAACGCCGCGCTCGCCGAGGACGACTCCCCCGAGCCCGCCGCCCGCGTCATCGGCGAGACCCAGATCGTGCGCGCCGCCGACCGGCTCATCGCCAACACCGCCGAAGAGGCCGACGAGCTCGTACGCCACTACGAGGCCGAGCGTGACAGGGTCGCCGTCGTCCACCCGGGCGTCAACCTCGAACGCTTTCGCCCCGCCGACGGCCGCGCCGCCGCCCGCGCCCGCCTCGGGCTCCCGCAGGACGCCCTGATCCCCCTCTTCGCGGGCCGCATACAGCCCCTGAAGGCCCCCGACGTGCTCCTGCGCGCGGTCGCCGTGCTGCTGGACGAGCGCCCCGACCTGCGCTCGAAAATCGTCGTCCCCGTAGTGGGCGGCCCCAGCGGCAGTGGCCTCGCCAAGCCCGAGGGGCTGCAGAAGCTCGCTGCCCGGCTCGGCATCGCGGACGTCGTCTGTTTCCGGCCGCCCGTCGGCCAGGAACAGCTCGCGGACTGGTTCCGTGCCGCGTCGGTGCTGGTCATGCCCTCGTACAGCGAGTCGTTCGGACTGGTGGCCATCGAGGCGCAGGCGACCGGTACGCCGGTGCTCGGGGCCGCGGTCGGCGGGCTTCCCGTCGCCGTGCGCGACCAGGAGACCGGCTTCCTGGTGAAGGGCCACGATCCCGCCGCCTACGCGCGCGTGCTGCGCGATTTCGCGGACGACCAGGAGCTGTCCACCCGGCTGGGCGCCGCCGCCGCCCGGCACGCGCGGGGCTTCGGCTGGGACGCCTCGGCCGCGGCCACGGCGGACGTGTACACGGCCGCGATGCAGGAACACAGGCGTCGCGTACCCTCCCACCATGGCTGACGTACGGCAGGCGGCACAGGTCATCGAGGGGGTCCTCAAGGACGCCGAACTCGACTGGGAAAGCCCCGGGCCCGGCAACTACGTGGTGAAGCTCCCCGGCACCCGGAAGCTTTCGACGACCGTCTCGCTGATCGCCGGCAGGCACTCACTGTCACTCAACGCCTTCGTGATCCGCCACCCCGACGAGAACGAACCCGGTGTGCACCGCTGGCTCCTGGAGCGCAACCTCAAGCTGTACGGGGTCAGTTACGCCGTCGACTCGCTGGGCGACATCTACGTGGCCGGGAAACTGCCCCTGGCCGCGGTCACGCCGGACGAGATCGACCGCCTGCTCGGCTCGGTCCTGGAGGCCGCCGACGGCTCTTTCAACACCCTCCTTGAGCTCGGTTTCGCCTCCGCGATCCGCAAGGAGTACGCCTGGCGGATGTCCCGCGGCGAATCGACCCGCAACCTGGACGCGTTCAGCCACCTGACCCAGCGCCCCGCCAACTGACCTACCCTGCTCCCCAATCAGGCCCTGCACACCCCCTTCCCTGCCTGGGACCTCCATGGCATGCTCACCGCCGACGCAGATATGAACGTCGTTCATATCCATGAAAATCAGCGGAGGGCGGGCGGGTATGAGCAACCAGCACATGGGGGTCAGCAGACGCGGCCTGCTCGGCAGCGCCATAGCGGTGGCGGCCGCAGCCGCGACCGGCGGAACGGCGACGGCCGCCACGCCCGCAACCCAGAGGGGCGAAACCCCCGCCCTCTGGCGCGAGTTCACCCGCACGCCCTTCACCCACCCGCAGATTCCCTACGTCGGCAGCGCCGGCTACCGCGCGGGGACGGAACGTTTCCCCCGGCGCCGCGTGGTGGCCGACGTACGCGACTACGGAGCCGTGGCGGACGGCGTCACCGACTCCGCCCCCGCGATCAACCGTGCCATCGCTGCTGCCGGCAGGGCCGGCGGTGGCACGGTTCTCATCCCACCCGGCACCTTCCGCATCGACGACCTGATCCGTATCGGGTACTCGAACGTCGTCCTGCGCGGCGCAGGCAGCGACGTGACGAAGCTGTACGCGACCAAGAACCTCACCGAGCTGATCGGCGTCTACGGCTCTCGTTACGGCGGCGACAAGTCGTCCTGGTCCTGGGCGGGCGGCCTGGTCTGGCTCTGCCCGACGGACCGCTTCACGACCCTGACGAACGCCATCAAGGCGAAGGCGTGGCCCTTCGAGGGCTGGACCGGCAACAAGCGCGACGAGTGGCAGACGCTGACGACGCTCGAACCGGCGCGTCAGGGCTCGCGGTCGGTGCGCGTAGCGGACGCCGGGAAGCTGAAGCCCGGCCAACTCGTCCTCCTCCGCCTCGCCGACGACGCCGACCACACCCTCCTGGAGCACATGTCGGGCGGCGGCCCGGGCACCGAGGCGTACGTCTGGGACGACAAGACGAAGCTGACGAGCTATGTCCCGTACGAGTGGCCCGTACGCATCACGCGCGTGCAGAGCGAAAAGGTCACCCTGGAGAGGCCACTTCCGCTGGACGTACGCCCGGAGTGGGACCCGCGGCTCACCACACTCGTGGAGCCGCTGACCGGCTCCGGCGTCGAGGGGCTCACCCTGGAGGCGGTGGAAACCCCGCAGAGCCTGCACCTCCTCGACAAGGGCTACAACGGCGTCACCTTCCAGTGCGCGTACGACTGCTGGGCCGACGACGTGGTCGTACGCCACGTGGACAACGGCTTCGGGCTCGTCGCCGCCTCCGCCTGCACCCTGCGCCGCACACGCGTGGCGGGCCGCGGCTCGCACCACCCGTACTTCTGCCGCGAGGGCTCGCACGACAACCTCGTCGAGGACTTCACGGTCGAGCAGCGCACGGTCCCGGCGCCCGCCGGAACCCAGCTCCACGGCATCAACGTGGAAGGCCTCTCCTCCTACAACGTCTGGTCCCGCGGCGACATGAAGATGGGCACCTTCGACTCCCACCGCGGCCTTCCCTTCGCCAACGTCCGCACCGACATCACGGTCGACAACACCGGCCAGCACGGCGGCGACTACTCGGCAGGCCCCCTCTTCGGTGCCCGCTTCACCCACTGGAACATCCGCGTCACCAACTCCCGCGCCGGCCTGATGAAGATCGACGGCCTCGCGCCCTACAGCGCCACCGTCGGCGTCAACGAAGTGACGGAGTTCGGCCAGATCGACGTACCCGACTTCACCGGCGACCTTCACGCGCGCGTGGAGCTCTACGGCACGACGGACGTCGTACGCCCAAGGAACCTGTACGACGCTCAGCGGGACCTCTAGGCCGCCCGGAGCCCCGCCCGTGCGTACCGCCCCGGCGGCACCCCCACCAGCTTCCTGAAGTGGCGGGTGAGGTGGGACTGGTCGAAGAAGCCGGTCGCCGGTGCCACCTCGCCCGGCGGCCGGCCGTCGAGCAGCAGACGGCGGGCGCGTTCGACGCGGCGGGACATCAGGTACTGGTGCGGGGCGATCCCGAAGGCCGCGCTGAACGCCCGTACCAGGTGCGCGGGATGGGCCTGGAGAAGCCGGGCGGCCTCCTCCAGGGAGACGCCTTCGACGAGCCGGGCGTCGAGGAGTTCACGCAGCCGGCCGGCGAGGGTGCGGTCGGGGCGCGCGGGCTCTCCGGGCAGCCGGGGCCGCAGATGCCCGCGCAGCCGTTCCCCCACCAGCGTCAGCCTGCTCTCGGCCTCCAGCTCGTCCCCGGGATGCGCGAGCGCGCTGTGCACCTGCCCGACACGCCGCCGCAGTACGGGATCCACCAGGTCCGGTGCGTCCACCGCGGGCCCGATGAAGCTCTCGTCGAGCCGGCTCAGGTCCAGATACAGGACGCGCTTGCGGAAGCCGTGCTCGGTGACCGGGGAACCGTTGTGCGGGACGTGCGGCGGGAGCAGCGACACCGTGTCGTGCGGGGTGCCGTGCTCGTGCCGGGCGAGGTCGTACCGTACGGCCCCGTCGTCGACGATCAGCAGCGTCCACGCGTCGTGTACGTGCATCGGGTACGCGTACTCGGTGTAGTGGGCGTGGAAGACCTCCACGACGCCAGGGGCCGGCGGGCGCCACGCGGAGATCTCCCGCTGGGGGCGCGGCGGGCGCGGCGGGCGGTGCTGTGGGGCCATGCAAAGAACGTACAAGACGATGTCGTACGGCGGTCGGCAGTCTCGACGCATGAGCGCCTCGACCCCTGAACCCCTTGAACCCATCCGCTTCGACACCAAGATCGCCGTCCTGCTGCGGGACGACCTGGAGCCCTGGCAACGACTCAATGTGACAGCTTTTCTGGTCAGCGGCCTGGGGGCGGCGGTTCCCGAGGTGATCGGCGAGCCGTACGCCGATGCGGACGGCGTCCCGTATCTGCCGATGTTCCGCCAGCCCGTACTGATCTTCGAGGGTTCGAAGGAGACCCTGACCGCCGCGCACGGCCGGGCGCTCGCGCGGGTGCTGCCGCGAGCCGTCTTCACCTCGGACCTGTTCACCACCGGCAACGACCGGGACAACCGCGCGGCGGTACGGGCCGTGTCGACCGGCGAGCTGGACCTCGTGGGGCTCGCGGTGTACGGGCCGCGGAACGCGGTGGACAAGGTCCTGAAGGGTGCGCGGATGCATCCGTGAGGTGGGTGGCTGTCGCGGGGCGGGCTCGCGGGCTCGCGGGCTCGCGGGCTCCGGGTCTCTCAGGTTGGTGAGGGGGGTGTATTGGCATGCACTCGTCGACGTAACGAATCCCGGTACGTGGGCGTCAAGTCACCACGCACCGGGGACGTACTCGCCCCGCCTCACGCCACGACGGTGAACAGCCCGGTCTGGGAGCCGAGTTTGCTGAGGGTGATCTTGCCGGGGATGCCGTTGGCGTCGTCGCCGGTGTAGCCGAGGTGGCGCTGCCACTTGGCGTACGCGGCGACGGTCTTCGAGCCGAAGGAGCCGTCGCCCGAGTAGGTCTTGGCGAGGTAGCCGAGCTTGACCAGGGCGGCCTCGGTGAGGTTCGTGCCCGTCATGTAGCTGACGTGGCCCTGCTTGGCGGCCGGGTCCTTCTTCGCGGCGCCGATGAGCAGGGACAGATCGACACGGGGCTTGGACGCGGTACCGGTGCTGGGCTTGGTGGGTTTGGGGCTGCCCGGCTTGGCCGGGGTGTTCTTGACGGGCGTCTCCGCGAGCTGCTTCTTCACGTCGGCCCGGAAGTCGTCCATGTCGAAGCTGGGGTCGATCTTGCCGGGCTGGACCTCCTTGTGCCCGGCGACCGACTTCTCGGTCCAGCCGTGGGCCCGGCACAGGGCCGCGGCCCACAGCACGGCCTTGCGGTACTGCGCGTCCGGATAGGGGTCCTTGCCGTTGCCGAGGTTCTCGATCTCCAGGCCGTACAGGACGTCGTTGCCGTCGGAGTTGGCCTCGTTGTCCTTCGGGAGCGGGGCTTCCTCGCGCAGCGCGTTGAGTACGTCGAGATCGACGGACCCGGCGTGGTTGGAGCGGCCGTGGCCGATCAGCCACAGACCGTCGGTCTTGCCGAGCCAGGCGTGGCAGAGCGGGCCGGGAAGGTCGGACCTGCCGTTGTAGCAGAGTTCCTTGTCGTTGTGCCCCGCGGTGTGGTGGATGAGCACGCCGATCACAGGGCCGAACTGCTTACCCGTCGCCGATTCGCGGTTGTGGGTCTTCCAGCCGCTGTGTTCGTGGAAGGCGAGGCCTTCGGCTTTCAACGCGGCGAGGGTTTCAGCAGCGGTCAGAGGTGTGGCCATGGCTGTGTTCCTTTCGGGTCGGCGTGTTCGGCGTGGTCGGCGGGCGGTGCGGCCATACGGGGGCGGGCTGTGCCCCGGGCCGGTAAGTGGTCTTCCCAGGAAGGGAGTTGAGGCGCCTACACCTGGGACGCGATGGGTGTCGCGTCTGGTTCAGCATCGCTGAAGCTATGCGCCGCGCGGGGCGAAACCCGACCACTGGCCTCCTGTGGGGCGACGGGTCGCCAGCCACACACCGCGGCCCAGCGCCCAAAGGACCAGCCCGGCCACCGCCGGGACCATGAAGAAGACGACCAGCCCGGCACCGATATTGGCGCCGATGACACCCGCCGTCAGGATTCGCCAGCCTGTCCCGACCAGCAGTCCGGCCATGACCAGCGGCGCCAGTACCCCCCACCAACGCTTGTCCAGCCCGCCGCTCCGCGAGGCCCGTACGAGCAGCGCCGCGCCAACTCCCGCCAGCAGCAGGGCCGTCGCGCCGAGCACGCCGGCCGGCCCGTCCGAGATCCCCAACGGTTGGAAGGCGTAGTCGAGTTGCGAGGCAGGCAGCTCCGTGGAGTTCTGCTGTCCCATCAGCCCCCATGCGGCCACCGGCACGGCCGCGACCAGGACGGTGGCGGCGGTCGGAAGCGTTCCCCGATTCGTCATGCGTCCAGCGTGGCGGCGGGGGGTCGGGGGGACATGAGCATGCGTACTCATGCCGGGTGGGTGGGGGACCCAGGTGGGGGGTGTGCGTTGGCTCAAGCCGTGCGGGGTCCTGCCGTCGTGTCGGTTCCTGCCGTCGTGCGGGCTTCCGTAACTGTGTCGGTTCCTGCCGTCGTGCGGGGTCCCGCAGTCGTGTCGGTTCCCGCAGTCGTGCGGGCCTACGCAACCGTGTCGGTTCCCGCAGTCGTGCCGGCACGGTTGCGGAGGGGGCCGGCCCCCTCCGCCTTCGCGGTGACGGACGAGGGAGTGGCCGTGGCCGTGGCCGTGGCCGTTGCCATGGCCCACGACTCCTCCGCCGGAAGCTTTCGCATCATCACCCCGTACCCCACCCCCGCCACCGTCCCGACCACCGCGCACAGCCCCCACAGCCACTCCGCGCCGAACCGGTCGATGACGAGGCCGGAGATCAACGGTGCGACGAGCGAGGCGAGGGCCCAGGACAGGGTGTACATGCCCTGATAACGGCCGCGGCCGTGTACCGGGGAGAGCCGGACGACGAGCCCCGTCTGGGTGGGCGCGTTGACGATCTCCGCCAGGGTCCACACGCACACGGTGAGCGCGAAGACGCCGACCGACCCGGCGAAGGCGGTGAGCCCGAAGCCGTACCCCGCGAGGATCGACGAGATGACGAGCAGCCGCTTGGGATCCCGGTGCTCGATGAAACGGGTGACCGGGATCTGCAGAACGACGATGAGCACGCCGTTGACGGCGATCGCCATGCCGTAGTCGGCCGGGGTGAAGCCGGCCTCGCCCATCGCGACCGGGAGGCCGACGGACCCCTGCTGGAAGACGACGGCGACGAGGAAGGACAGGCCGACGACGGTCATGAAACGCCGGTCGCGCAGCACGGTCCCGAGCCCGACACCGTCCTTGTCCGCGGTCTCCTTGGCGACCTGGACCGGTCGGGACTCCGGGATCCTCGCGAAGACGACGAGTGCGCAGACGAGGGTCATTCCGGCCTCGATGAGGAAGCCCGCGAGGTAGCTGAACTCGGCGATGAAACCGGCGGCCACGGAGGAGACGGCGAAGCCGAGGTTGATGGCCCAGTAGTTGATCGAGAAGGCCCGTACGCGGTCCTCGGGCCGCACGATGTCGGCGATCATCGCCTGCACGGCGGGCCGCGAGGCGTTCGACGTGGCCCCCACCAGAAAGGCGACGCTCGCGATGGCGACCGGGCCGTGCATGAACCCGAGCAGTGCGACGGAGCCCGCCGTGGACACCTGTGCGATCAGCAGCGTGGGCCGTCGCCCGAGCCGGTCGGTCATCACGCCCGCGCCGAGCGAGGAGACGACACTGCCGAGGCCGAGCAGGGCGGCGACGAGACCGGCGTACGAGGCGGAGTAGCCGCGGTCGATGGTCAGGTACAGGGCCATGAAGGTAGCGACGAAAGCACCGAGCCGGTTGACGAGGGTGCTGGTCCAGAGCCACCAGAACTCGCGGGGGAGTCCGGAGACGCTCTCGCGGACGGCACGTCTCATGACGGCGATTGGCATCGGGACCCCACGGATGTAAGCGGCTCGGGCGGTAGGCGTAACTTACAAATGACGGCCCTCGCATGGCCACTCAATTAACAGAAGCAGTCAACTGTCCGCTCCACTGCCTGTCCGCCGTCCGCTCCACGGCCCCGGGGCTCACGGCCCCACGGGTTGGATTACGCTCGGAGCCATGGCCGACGCACCGTACAAGCTGATCCTCCTCCGCCACGGCGAGAGCGAATGGAACGCGAAGAACCTGTTCACCGGCTGGGTGGACGTCAACCTCAACGAGAAGGGCGAGAAGGAGGCAGTACGCGGCGGTGAGCTGCTCAAGGACGCCGGCCTGCTGCCCGACGTGGTCCACACCTCGCTCCAGAAGCGCGCGATCCGCACCGCCCAGCTCTCACTGGAGTCCGCGGACCGCCACTGGATCCCGGTCCACCGCTCCTGGCGCCTGAACGAGCGCCACTACGGCGCCCTCCAGGGCAAGGACAAGGCCCAGACCCTCGCCGAGTTCGGCGAGGAGCAGTTCATGCTCTGGCGCCGCTCGTACGACACGCCGCCGCCCGCCCTTGAGGACGGCACGGAGTTCTCCCAGTCGGCCGACCCGCGCTACGCGTCGATCCCGCCGGAGCTCCGCCCCCGCACGGAGTGCCTGAAGGACGTCGTCGTCCGCATGCTCCCTTACTGGTACGACGGCATCGTCCCCGACCTCCTCACCGGCCGTACGGTCCTGGTCGCGGCCCACGGCAACTCCCTCCGCGCCCTCGTCAAGCACCTCGACAACATCTCCGACGCCGACATCGCGGGCCTGAACATCCCCACGGGCATCCCCCTCGCCTACGAACTGGACGCCTCCTTCAAGCCCCTCAACCCCGGCGGCACCTACCTCGACCCGGACGCCGCAGCGGCCGCGATCGAGGCGGTCAAGAATCAGGGCAAGAAGAAGTAAGCAGTCGCCGACAAGCCCCCTACCTGCGGGTTTTCCGCTGGTAGGGGGCTTGTTGCTGTACTGGGGTCCTCCCTGACTCGTGAGCTGCTCGCCGGGCCGTCAGGTGTTTCTGTCGCGCCGCCATACGTAGGCGCCGGATGACGTCTCGATGACCTCGCGGGGATAGACGTCAAGTACGTGGGTGAGTAGGGCCCGCTGTTCGCCGACCCACCCCGTCGGCAGCACGAACAACGGGAGGGTGACGGTGACCCCTGAGGCAGGTCCGTCGTGCACGGAAACCGACATTCGCTTGTGGCCGTCGGGCTTGAACTCCAAGGACGGAGTCCGTCCGGAGGTGAGCCATGTGGCGAATCGCTGCGACTCCAAGGTCGCCAGGGCGTCCTCCCAGTCCTCCAGGTCCTCAGGGAGGAGGGTTACTGAGAGGGTGGCGCTGAGGGACTCCGCCACGAGGACGATCTCGCAGTCGAGGAAGTCATGGCCGAGCAGGATGCCGGGCTGCGAGCGCCCCAGCACTCGCACGGCGACGCTGTGCCCGCTGGTTCCCGGCCTGTCGGCCAGGCAGATCAAGTCGATGACGTCGTCCGTCGAGTCCATGGATTCCCTCCCCAATGACAAGGCCCGAGCATCTTGCCGGACTGCCCGTGGATGTCACGGCCCGGGGTTCAGCTGTCGGAGGTAGCCGCCTGCCACGGCTTTGCTCGTCCGTTCCCGGCTGGAGGGCGTCGGGCTCGTCGCACTCCAGGACCTGGTTCCGGCAGGCCCTGCGGATGAGACCGGACCGACTGGTCGTCGGCGAGGTGCGCGGGCCGGAGGTCGTGTCCCTGCTGGCGGCGCTGAACACCGGCCACGAGGGTGGCTGCGGGATGGTGCAGACGAACGCGGCAGCGCAGGTGCCGGCCCGCCTGGAGGGGCTGAGCACGGTCGCCGGGCTCGACCGGGCCGCGCTGCACAGCCAGTTGGCGGCGGCGTTGTCGGTCGTCCTGCATCTCGTACGCGACCGGGCCGGGCGGCGGCGGATCGTCGAGGCGTAGAAGTGGCGGAGGGCCTGCATGCCGTTCTCGCGGGACGCGGCGTACGACTCGCCCTGCTCCCGCTCGGGGATCACCCCGGCCGAAGCCGACGCCCGCTTCTCCACCTCCTCGTTCAGAGACGCACGCCAGATATGCCCTCCGTGGCAACCCCGCTTTCCGCGTACTGCTGAAACGTGATCCGGGCCGCGAGGAGTGGAGAAGGGGCGTCTGCCGATCTTGGCACGGCGGCCCGATCTGGCCGAGGCACCTTCGCTAGGATCTCTGTCATGGACACCAAGGGCGGGGATTCCTCACAACAAGGCGCGGACCGTGGTACCGCCGTGGAATTCAACTACCGGCTGACGGCTGCGGACTTCGAGGAGGCGCTCCGTGCGCGAGCCCGTCGGTCGCCGGCGGCCCGGGCTCAGCTGCTTATGGGGCCGCTGATCGCGGTAGTCGCTGGGGTCGTCTTCTCGATCGTCCAAGATGCCACGCTGCCCGTGTTGATCATCACGCTGGTGCTCGTTGTGGTAGCCACGTCCTGGGGTGCTGTACGAGGGCTGCGCACCATGGCCCGCCGAATGTTCAGCGTCATGGAGACGTACGGGCAGTGCCGCATGGTGGCCGACGGCCAGGGCACGGCCATCACCGGCGAGCGGGCGTCTCTCACCATCGAGTGGACGGCGTTCCGGGAGTATCTGGAGACACCCGGGCTCTTCGTGCTGCTGGGCGGCGACCGCGCGGTCGGAGTCGCGGTACTGCCCAAGAGGGGAGGCCAGGATCTCGCGGACGTGGATCGGCTCAGGGCGATCCTGGACCACAACCTGAAACGGCTTTGAGGCTCAGACGTCAAGAGATCAGCCCCCGCCCATAAAACTTCGTGCGAAGACGGAGGCGAGTCGTACTGTTCGCGTGCCAGAACCTGCGGGGACTCACCGGGAACAGCGGGGACCTGGGCACGGATCACCGTAGTTGACGCAGGACGGCAGCGATCTCACCTTCTTCTGCCTGCCCTCAACCGCCAAACGGACTGCAGCCGCAACTGCCTCCCGCATGGCTCTCTCCGCGTCGGTCAACCCGCCACCGTGTGCGTACCTCACGCTCCTTGCCTTACCGAACCCGAACGGCCGACGTCAGGCGAACGGCCCCGACATCACCCGATCAAGTTCAGTGCCGGACTCACTCTGGACCTTTGAGTGAAAGCCTGGTCAGAAAAGCTCCAGCAGTTCCGTCAAAGTCGCGATGGACGGGACGGGCGCAACGTCCGGGAGCGGACGGTCCCGGCGGATCGCGCGCCCCGCATAACCGAGGTCGATGGCCGCTTGAACCAGGTCGGGATCGTCGTCGATGAACAGGCATTGCTTGGGGGGCAGGCCTAGCGCCGTGCTGGCGTGGTGGTACATGCGCGGATCCGGCTTGTTGCAGCCCAGCTCGGCGGAGATTGCGTACGCCTCGAAGAAGTGGTGGATGCCCAGTGCCGTGTGCAGGCCGGGCAGGTCGGGCCAGGCATCGGAGACCACGGCCATCCGCACCTGGCGCCGGCTCAGCTCCTCCAGGGTGTTCGTCACGTCCGGGTACAGCTCCAGCACTCTGTCCACGGGGACTTCACGACGCAGATCGGCCAGGAGCTGTGAGGTGGCCTCTGTCCCGAGGTTGCGTAGCACCACACGGTGGTAGTTGTCGTAGTCGGGGGTCGAGGACAAGGCGGCGAAGAACCGGTCCCCGGCGGCGATCGCCGCGGCGAACCGGTCATTCGTGATCGACGGATCGTGAGCGAGGACGGTCTCCTCGAAGTCCGCACGCGGGTTCCAGCGGCCTCCGATCGGACGCATCAGCACACCACCGGAGTCGAAGAGAATGGCCTGAACATCCCCGGAAGCGGGAGATCGTCTCGTCATCTGTCCAGTCTCACGTTCACTGGATCGTCCTGTCGATCCGCAGTATCCGGCCGGTCTGCCCAAGCAGCGCCCAGACGCCGCGCACTTCGCCGGCCCGACATCACGATTTCAAGTTCAGTACTGCGTCAAACGATATGTTCGTTGATTCGCTTACGAGCCTTCTCGTAAAGAAAATTCGGCACTGGATCATCTGCGGCTCGGCCCGCAGAGGGCGACTGGCCTGTGTTCGTCCTGCTGGCCGGCACGGATGCGCCGCTGCGGGCCAAGCAGATGTGCGAGCAGGTCGAGGAGACCGTCGACCACCGGCACATCGAACCGCTGAGGATGCGGCTGAAGCGAATGGTGCGTCACGGCGCGTCCGCTCCGCCCACGCAAAACGCTCGACCGGGAAACCCCGGCCGAGCGTCTCGCCAAGCTCCTGGCAACAGTCAGTTGATCACTACGGCTTGCCCATCCAGACCATGTCGTCACCGTCGTTGCCGTGCGAGACCCACCATTCGTAGGTCTTGTTCTCGTTCAGGTTCTTGGTGCCGGTGGCGCACTTGCCATTGCTCAACGCCCGCACCTTCAAGAGCGGCGTGGTGCCGCCCTTGTTCACGACGTAGACCATCACCGAATGGCCGTCCGCGCGCTTGTCACACACCTTCAGCTTGTCACCGGTGTCGGTCCACTTCGCCGACCCGATGACAGGGCCATTGCCGAGCGTCTCGTCCTGCTGGATGTTCTTGACCTCCCACGAGGCCGCCTGTGCGGAACCGGACGTTGCTATCAGCAGCGCGGCACATGCAGCCGCCACCGCCCCCGTCTTCAGCAAATTGCTCATGATCGAATCATATGAGCAGTGCCGTCAAGTGGGCAAATTCTGACGGTTGTTGGTCGGTTTAAGGGACTCTGATCATGCCGCGAGTTCGAGGGCGTCTGCCGGCATCTGATCGGTGACCGGCTCGACATCACCACAAGACAGGGCGTACGTGTTCGGTGGGCAGGTGATCGGCCTGGCTCAGGGCTGTGGTGTCTACATCGCTGCCGTATCCAGCGAACCCATGAACCTCTGGAAGTGAAGGAATTTTCGCCGGACGGCAGTTGGACGGTGACAGTGACCTCTCCCCCTCTCGGACACCGCTTGGACACCGCTTGGAAGCGAAGGTCCTTTCCCTGGAAATCGACGGCCGCAGTGTAGGCAAGTTGCCGAAGTCTCCCGCTGACCAGCCTGCGGCTACGGCTCTTACCGGCCGGCCGAGGTGCAGCACGGAAGTACACCGACCGTGGCGTCCAAAGGTGACCGTCCCGAGTCGACCAGCATCCTCGTGTCCGGACCGGGAGACCTCGGCGACCGTCGCGCCCGAAGTCCGCATCAACGCGCCCGAAGTTCGCGTCAAGTGGTATCACCTCAGGGTCCCGGTCAGCCCCGGAGCTCATCACCACCCTGGATGATCGCGTGCACGTGACCGCTGAATGAGGCTAAAACGCGCCCTACTGGGATCCAGTCAGATTCGCTCACACTCGAACCCATGGGGGCGATAAGGGATCGTGACCGGCATCTGTGCCATTGGTGCGGGGAAGTGGCCCCCACCGTGCGCGATCGCGGGCGGATCAACCTCACCATTGCGGCCAATGCTGCAGGGTTGCGCGACCTGGCTCAGCGACTCATGGGGCTCGCACCAGTACCGTCTGGCAACGGCAGACGCGCCGGATACGGCGAGAAGGCGGAACCGGCCGGATTCGAACCGGCGTCCTCGCGATTTTGGAGACCGCGCGCGACGACCTCTGCGCTACAGCTCCGCCCCCACGACCATCCTAAGGAGTCCCGCTGCTGCCGAAGCGGTGCCCGTGCCCTTCCCGTCCCGTTCGGCCAGGAACCGACGGAACCGCGGTTGCCGACGGACAGTTGACTTGCCCCCATTGAGACTCCGCCGAGCCATAGCGACCGCGCGCACCGCGGCCGCCGTGTCACTGCGCGGTGCCGAGGGCGAACAATCCCGCTCCGCCGCCGAGAAGCAGTAGCTGCACGGTGCCGGAGATGCGCCATCCCAGGGCAAGCAGACCACCGCCGGTCAGCACCGCACCCCCGGCCAGGAACCACATCGCTTGCCGAGCGAACTGAGGCGCATCCGGTGGATTGGACTCGTCGTAGCTGTCGGCCCACCCTGTGATCCCGTAGCCGTACACCAACCAAGCGATCACCATCAGGTCGACCAGGAGCAGCGCCAGACTGACTCCCACCTGCTGACCGGTCGACGGCTTGCTCGGACGTCTCATTTCCACCACTGTCCCGGCTGTCGCCAATTCTCTGCCATCCGCATGGAACGCAGCATGCGGCCTCAGCCCGCACCACGCATGAGTACGCCTACTCAAGCGGCTTCAACGACGACCGCGGGATCGCGCTCACCCAGTCCGGCGCCCCTGTACGTCTACGAGTTGGAAAGCGTGCGCAGTGGGCCATCACGTGGCAGTGCCGGAAAGCCACATGCGCCAGACATGTCGGGTGTTCGGTATCTCAGGGCGGTCGAGGAGCAGGACAGCGCCCTCTCGGATGCTCTCCAGCGGGCTGCGGGCGCGGCCTAGTACCAGCCGGTGCAGGTGATCGTCGTGTTGTAGCCGGAGTCGCCGCAGGCCCGCGTCAGTTGGCCGTTGCGGTCGCGCCAGGCCTCGGAGTGGACGCTGGTTCCCGAGTGGACCTCCCGTCGGCCGAGCTGCGGATCCCAGGTGCGGCCGCCGTCGCCGCTGCGGTCCACCCGGACGTGCGTGCCGGTGGCGCCGTTGGTGACGCGGCCCCAGGCGCAGGTGTTGTCCCCGGAGTCGTTCACCCGCTCGAAGAGCTGGCCGCGGCCGCCGGTCGCCGACCGGGCGGTCCCGCTGTTGTCGGTGGTGCAGCCGTCCGCGGCACCGGCGGTGGTGGATCCGGCCATGGTCGGCAGACCGGACATCATCACCACCGCAGAAGCCGCGGCGGCCATCTTCTTGTTCACGCGCATGTTCTGTTTCCCCCTACAAACGCCTGAGGCGCTCTGCGGTCGAGGTCTGAATTCCGGTCGGCACAAGGGGCCCGACCACCTCGGACAACAGAGGTCGACCTGCGCGCGATACGCGTGCCGGCTCACGTTTCTCAAGAGAACGAGGGTGCCAGGGCAGCAGCTCGGCTACCGCGGTGGCTGTCATCATGGGTCGGATGGCAGACGGGCAGCTACCGGCAGGGTGGACTCTGGAGGAGATCCGCAAGGTCTCCGGCGATCGGGAGGCCACGGTTCTCGACACCGATCGTGTCGTGACGTGGCTGGGCTGGCCGGCGGCACAGGACGAACGGCTCTGCCCCGACATCGTCCTGGGGTTCCATGGACTGTGTCTGGTGAAGCCGGTCAACGACGACGACTGGTACATGGGCAGTCTGAACGACGACGGCAGTATCGGCTGCTGGTGCGCCCACGACAATCTCTACGAGGCGCTTCGTGGCCTCTAGCGCCGAAGGCATCCGCTCCATGACAGAAGGCCCAGGTCATCGACCCGGGCCTTCTTTGCTGTCCTAGATGATCAGTTGTTGCCTGCCGCATACCCCGCGAGCTCCTCGCGAACGGCACGTCCCCCGCAGACGTCAGAACACGCCCTTGTACGCCTGCCAGCCGGTGGCGATCTTCGTACGGCCGCCGAAGGAGCCCTTGCCGTTGCCGTTGTTGCGCCACACGTTGCCGGAGGTGTCGCGGGAGATGATGTCTGTCCTGCCGTCGCCGGTGAGGTCGCCGACGCCGACGATGGTGTTGTAGGACCCTCCCCAGGCCGAGAACAGCTTGACGCGCGCCTTGAAGGTGCCCTTGCCCGTGCCGAAGTACCGGTACAGGTTGTTGGACTTGTCCTGGGCGATCAGGTCGCCGACACCGTCGCCGTTGAGGTCGCCGACGCCCACGATCTTCTTGTACGTCTTCCAGTTGTCGTAGAGCTTCACGCGCGCCGAGAGCTTCCCGGAACTCGTCCCCTTGTAGAGGTAGACGGCTCCCGTGGCGGAGTTGCGGGCGATGAGGTCGGGGCGGCCGTCGCCGCTGACGTCGCCGGGCGAGGTCAGCACGTCGTACTGGTTCCAGCCCTTACCGAGCGAGGTGTACGGCGTGCTCGTGGTGAAGGCCTGCCCGCGCCTGGTCCGGTACACCCGGAGTTCGCCGCTGCTGAACCGGACGAGGACGTCGTTGCGGCGGTCGCCGTTGAGGTCGCCGAACGGGACCGGCGTCACGGAGGAGGGCCATCCCGAGGCCGACACGCCGGCGCCGAGGGCGCCCGTTCCGTTGCCCGGCCGGTAGCTGATGACGCCGGACGAGCTGAGAGTCAGGGCGTCGCCGGTTCCGTCGGGTGCCCAGGTGGCGCTGTTGGTGAAGTCGTGGCGTACGGCGGCTCCGTTGGACACCTTCACCGTCTGGGACACGGTCAGCGGCGTTCCTGAACCGTCGGCGGGCGGGGCCGTCAGCTTGAAGGTGTACGTGCCGTTGGGGACGAACGCGCCCTTGGTGTCGCGCGTGTCCCAGCGCGCGGTCAGGTTGCCGCTGACCTCTCCGCCGGAGAGCGTACGGACCACGGCGCCGGTGGTCTTGCTGGTGAGCGTGGCCGTCCAGGAGGCGGCGGGCTTGGAGAGCAGCCCGCGCCACTGCCACCACGGGCTGCCGGCCGAGTCGCTCTCCTCCGCGTTGTCGGTCACCTCGGACTCGGTGACCGCGAGCCGCTGGGTGGCCACCTCGCTGGGCACCAGGTGGATTCGCTGGTCCGCGTCGACGTAGGCCGCGGGTCCGCCGAACTTGTCCACGGTCCAGGTCACCCCGCGCAGACTGGAGGCGCCCGCCGCGAGGTCGCCGATCTTGCGGGTGGCCGCGGTGCCGTCGGCGAAATCGGTGAGCAGGAGCGCCCCTGCGGACGTGTCGTGCCGGACGAGGTAGCCGTCACCGAGCAGGGCCTCGCCGGACGGGACGGGGATGTTCTTCTTCGCCGTACGGTCCCAGACGCCCGCCGTCGAGGCGGTGCCGCAGGACCAGTAGATCCAACGGCCCACCGCCTGGAGCTCCTTGGGGGCACACGGAGCGCCGGTGCTGACGGTTTCGGTGGTCTTACCGGTCTTGAGGTCCCTGGCCGTGACGACACCGGTGCCGGAACCCGGTGTCCACAGGCTGGTCCCCCAGACGGAGGCGGCCGTGACGGAGCGGGTGAGGATGGGCTGCAGATCGCTGTAGACGCCGAGGTCGCCGACGTACTGCTTGGCGGGGGACGAGCCGTTGACGATGGCGTAGCGGCCGGTGATGTCGAGGACGGTTCCGGCGGCCGAGGGCAAATAGAAGAAGCCGGCCTCGTCGGTCTTGTCGAGGGATCCGACGTACGAGCCGACGGTGGGGTCGGAGTCGGCCGTGAACGTCACCGCGCGACCGTCCCCCGTCGTGTACGGGCCCACGTCGAAGCCGTCCCAGTCTCCCCAGGTCGGCGCCCCCGGCGTTCCGTCGGCGGCGATCCGCCGCGTGTAGTAGGCGCCCAGGAAGCTGCTGTCGGCCTCGTCGGTGGCCAGGGTCCCGTTCTGCAACGACAGCCGGTCGATCCTCGCGGGCACCGACGGTACGGCGGTCAGCTCTGTCAGCGTCGGGGTGTCCGCCCCCGTGTCGGTGACCCGGCGTACCGCCCAGTGCCCTGCGTCGGCGCCGCCGACGGCCAGCAGGCTGCCGTCCGGTGCCGTGACGAGGGAACTGTTCGCGTGCCGGAGCAGGGTGATCGGGTCACCGCCCGTGAGGGGGACGGCCATCAGCCGCTCGCCGGAGTCGTTGGCCAGGTCGTGCGAGCCCGACGGCACGGAACGGGCCACCACCAGCCAGCGCCCGGCGATGCCCACGTACGGAGTGCCGCCCTCCGTGCTGGGCAGCGTCACCGTCGTCTCCGCGGCGGAGAGGTCGGAGCGGTCCAGGACGTGTGCCAGCGTGCTGCCGGACCACCAGACCAGCCGGTCCGCGCTCAGCGCGACGCCGGTCGGGGCGGCAGGGACGACCACATCGCCGGTGACCCTCGCGGCGGCCAGGTCCACCAGCGCCAGGTGCCGCTCGCCGTTCGCCGACGCATAGCCGATGACGGCGCTGCCGCTGTCGCCGCCCAGGACGGTGAAGTTGGTCGTGATTCCGGTCGGCCATCCGTCGACGAGGGTGCCGTCGGCGGGGGCGCCGTCGCCGTAGAGCCACAGCACGCGGTTGCCTGCGGTGTCCCGGGCCTGGGTCAGCACATGGGTGCCGAGGGTCGCCCAGTACGTGCCGTGGGTGAGGGCGACGTCCGTGGCGGTACCGGCGGAGAGGTCCCTGAGGACGACCTTCTGCGTGGGCGAGACGACATCGGCCACGACGTCGGACGACGATCCGAGGTATGCGGGGAGTTCGAGTCGGGCCAGGTCGCCCAACTCGGTCGTCGTACCGGTGTCGTACGACGTCCACAGGTAACCGGAACGCCCCTCCTGGGCATGCAGATAGCCGCTGGGTCCTGCGGTGTGGATCCGGTCCTTGCGCGGTATGTAGCGGTCCGCCTGGAAGACCTTCTCCGCCGCGAGGGCGGTGCCGCTGACACTGTTGGTGCCGCTCACGGCGTTGGTGTCCCCGACACCGTTGTCCGCGTCGGCCGTGACGGCGAGCGGGCCGGGACCGGCGGTCACGGCTAGGACTGCCAACGCGGCGACGACGCCACGGGCGGTAGTACGACGGGCCATCGTCGCCTCCTGGGATGCCGAACAGAAAAGGCGTGACGGGATGGCGGCGGCCGATCAGGCGCGCGTCGACGGTGCTGCGAAAATGTCCAGCCCCCCAGCTGCCCCCCATGCACAGCGCCATGAGAGTAACAGCAGGCTCAGGCGCCTCAGAAGCACCGGGGACGGCGGAGAAGGCAGCCGCGGCCCGGCCCCGCCGGGCCGCACCCGCCCCGCCCCACTCTCCGGGGAGGATCAGACAGGGGGCAGGGTGGGACCGGAGAGGGATCAGAGCGGAACAGCCACGCCGTTGAACGTCGTGTCCGGCAACTGCGGGCTCGTGAAACGGGCGTTGACGAGGTAGAGGCGGTTGCCGAAGCGGGCGGCCGTGGTGGGTACGTCGAAGCGCGGGTCGGTGATCGTGCGGCGCAGGGTGGCGGTGGTGGCCTTGGCGTCGAGATCGAACACGGTGACGAGGTTGAGGCGGTTCTGTACGACGTACAGGGTGCGGCCGATGCGGACGAGGCCGTCGCCGTTGACGACGGTCTCCGCGCCGACCAGCGTGATCCTGGTGGCGTACCCGGTTTTGAGGTTCACGTTGTAGAGCTCGCCCGGGCTGCTCTTGACGACGATCAGGCCGCGGCCGTCCGGGGTGCCGACGATGCCGTTGGCGTTGTTCACGTCCGGTGTCTGGACCCAGTCGCCGGTGAGCGGCAGGGCGCGGACCGCTCCGCCACGGCCGCGCGGTACGCCGTGCAGCACCGCGTCGCGCGAGTCGGTGAACCAGGCGCGGTCGCCGAGCAGGATGACGTCGTTGATGAAGTGGCCTGTCGCCTCCGTCAGTTGGTGCGTGGTCACCAGTTCGCCGGTGCGGGAGTCGTGGATCCGCGCGATGCCCGTGCCTCCGGCGACGTAGAGCAGGCCGTCGTCGTCCAGCTTCAGGCCGACGGACACCAGGCCGGTGCCGCCCGCGAATATGACCTCGCCCTCGCCGGTGCGCAGGTCCGTGCGGAGGATGGCGCCGTTCGCACGCGAGCCCATGTACGCGTACGGCTTTCTGCCGATGGTGATCCCCTCGGGGAGGAAGCCGTCGGGAAGCGGGAACTCGGTCGGCCACGAGGCCTCCGGGGTGGCAGCGGCGGCGCTCGCCGTGCCGGCGCCGGTACCGGCCGCCACCGCGAGTGCGGCGACGGTGGCGCCGCCGAGAACGGCACGCCGGGACGGCTGGGGACGGTGGTTCTGGGTCATGGTTCCAGGCCTCCGTGAAGAGTGGGGGTGGGACTCCGCGAACTGCGAACTCAGCAACGCAGTAACTCAGTAACTCGCTTTACCGTTCCTTTAGTTCGCAACGGACCGCCCCCTTCCGGGGTTCCCGGCACCCCAGGGCGAGGGCACACGAGGCGAGCACACGCAAAGAGGCCCCGTCATGACGACGGGACCTCTTCTACGTACGTATATGTACGTGTCTACGCGATCAGCCGCACTGGCAGGGATTGCCGGACTGGCATCCGCATCCGCACCCCGAGCCGCAGCCGCAGGCGCCGAACAGTGGAAGGTTCTTGATCTCGGCGGGCTGCTGGGTGTCGCTGTCCTGTGTGGGGTCGGGCGTGCTGGGGGATTCGGCCATGGGTCCCTCCTTCAGGCACGAGGTGTGCGAGGCACGCTGCACCGCACAGCTCCTGTCGCCCATTTCATGCCCACTCCGGCGGGCGCATCAACGGCGCATGCTCGGCGCACCGAGTCTTTCGCGCGCCCCCGGAGTGCGGCCCGGAGTTCGGGACGAGCCAGGCACCGGGGCCGGATCAGGCCCCCTCGACCCCCGTCACCGGCTGAATGTCGGGCTGGATCTCGTCCGCGTGCTCGCCCGTCACGAGGAACACGACGCGCTTGGCGACGGACACCGCGTGGTCGGCGAAGCGCTCGTAGTAGCGGCCCAGGAGGGTGACGTCCACGGCGGTCTCTATGCCGTGCTTCCACTTGTCGTCCAGCAGGTGCTGGAAGAGCGTGCGGTGCAGCAGGTCCATCTCGTCGTCGTCCGACTCCAGCTGGAGCGCGAGGTCGACGTCCTTGGTGATGATGACCTCGGCCGCCTTGGCCATCAGGCGCTGGGCGAGCTGGCCCATCTCCAGGATGGTGGCGTGAAGGTCGTGCGGGATCGCCCGCTCGGGGAAGCGCAGCCGGGCCAGCTTCGCGACGTGCTGGGCCAGGTCGCCGGAGCGCTCCAGGTCCGCCGACATACGGAGCGAGGTGACCACGATCCGCAGATCCGTCGCCACCGGCTGCTGGCGGGCCAGCAGGGCGATCGCCCGGGCTTCCAGCTCGTGCTGAAGATCGTCGACCTTCTCGTCGGCGGCGATCACGCTCTCCGCGAGCTTCAGGTCGGAGTCGAGGATGGCCGTCGTGGCGCGTCCGATCGCCGACCCGACGAGCCGGGCCATCTCGACCAGGCCCTCGCCGATCGAGTCAAGTTCCTCGTGGTACGCGTCCCGCATCAGGTTGTCCCTCTCTCACGTCAGCTTCGGGGTTCCGGAGGCTGGATCCTGACCAGCGGAATTGGCCACCGAACAGGCCCCGTGAACCCCACGCTCCCACGGTCCGGCCTGTACGCGTCCGTTTCCGGCCCCCCAAATGAACCATCACTGGCTCCTGGGTGAACTCTGGGCGACGAGTGTTCGAGGTCGCACCCGGATGGCTGTGGCCCGGGCTGACGACATGCCTAACCTGGAGGCATGGACGTGAACGCGGCGGTCGCCGCAGCGGCAGCGATCGCCGGAGTGCTTACCGGTGTCATCGCCATGCTGGCGTTCCGCTGGAGCGAGCGCGACCTGAAACGCCCTACCCGCACCTCGCTGCATACGGATCCAGTGCTTCCGCCCGGCGTGGACACGGTGCTGTCCGTGCTCCGCTCCTCCGCCGTCGTACTCGACGAGGCGGACGCCGTGGTCAAGGCCAGCTCGGCCGCGTACGCCCTGGGACTGGTGCGCGGCGGCAAACTCGCCGTCGAACCGATGCTCCAGATGGCACGTGACACCCGCCGTGACGGGGAGATACGGCAGGTGGAGCTGGATCTGCCGCGGAGGGGGACGGGACGCGGGGAAGCCCTCGCGGTCTCCGCCCGGGTGGCGCCGCTCGGCTCCCGGCTCGTACTCCTCCTCGTCGAGGACCTCACTGAGGCGCGGCGCATCGAGGCCGTACGGCGCGACTTCGTCGCGAATGTCAGCCACGAGCTCAAGACCCCCGTCGGCGCGCTCAGCCTGCTCTCCGAAGCTGTCATGGACGCTTCGGAGGACCCGGAGGCGGTGGAACGATTCGCCGGGCGGATGCAGATAGAGGCCACCCGGCTCACCAACCTCGTACAGGAGCTCATCGACCTCTCCCGGGTCCAGAACGACGACCCTCTGGAGGACGCCGAGCCGGTACGGGCCGACGACCTCGTCGCCGAGGCGGTCGACCGCTGCCGCCACCAGGCCGGCACCAAGCAGATCACCATGGCCGCGGGTGGCACCGCCGACCTGAGAATCTGGGGCAACAGGGGTCAGCTGGCCGCCGCCCTGGGCAACCTCGTGGAGAACGCCGTCAACTACTCGCCCGCCCGTACCCGGGTGGGCATAGCCGCGCGCCGGGTGACCGGGCCCGGCGGAGACCTCATCGAGATCGCCGTGACCGACCAGGGCATCGGCATCTCCGAGAAGGACAGGGAGCGCGTCTTCGAGCGCTTCTACCGCGTCGACCCGGCCCGTTCCCGTGCCACTGGTGGTACGGGGCTGGGGCTCGCGATCGTCAAACACGTGGCCGCCTCGCACGGCGGGGAGGTCACGGTGTGGAGTGCCGAGGGTCAGGGCTCCACGTTCACCCTGCGGCTGCCGGAGGCGGGTGCGGCCCGCGACCGCGTGACCACACACCACATGCCCGGCCTCGACGAAGAGGACGAGCAGCCCACCGACGGGACGACCACCGTCACATCCCCGTATGACCCGCTTCCTGCCCCGGAGGTCCTTCCGTGACCCGTGTGCTCGTCGTCGAGGACGAGGAGTCCTTCTCCGACGCCCTGTCGTACATGCTTCGCAAGGAGGGCTTCGAGGTCGCCATCGCGACCACCGGGCCCGACGGACTGGACGAGTTCGAGCGCAACGGCGCCGACCTCGTCCTCCTCGACCTGATGCTGCCGGGCCTGCCCGGCACGGAGGTCTGCCGTCAGCTGCGCGTTCGCTCCAACGTTCCGGTGATCATGGTCACCGCCAAGGACAGCGAGATCGACAAGGTCGTCGGACTGGAAATAGGGGCTGACGACTACGTCACCAAGCCTTTCTCCTCCCGCGAGCTGGTCGCCCGTATCCGCGCCGTGCTCCGCCGCCGCGGGGAGCCGGAGGAGGCCAGCCCGGCCGCTCTGGAGGCCGGGCCCGTCCGGATGGACGTCGACCGCCATGTGGTCACCGTCTCGGGCTCCAAGGTCGACCTCCCGCTGAAGGAGTTCGACCTCCTGGAGATGCTCCTGCGCAACGCGGGCCGCGTCCTGACCCGTATGCAGCTCATCGACCGCGTATGGGGCGCCGACTACGTCGGTGACACCAAGACGCTCGACGTCCACGTCAAGCGTCTGCGAGCGAAGATCGAGCCCGACCCGGGGGCACCGCGCTACCTGGTGACGGTGCGCGGCCTGGGATACAAGTTCGAGCCGTAAACCGACCTCGTACAGCGACCTCGTACAGCGATGTCGTACGTCGGTCGTCTCTCGTACGTCGGGTCTCCTGAGTCGGGTCTCTTCCGCCGACTCCCACACGTCGGGTCTCTTCCGCCGACTCCCCTACGTCGGCTCTCTCGCGTCGACTGCTTGCGCACGACGAAGGGCGGTACCCCTCGGGGTCCCGCCCTTCGTGCGTGCGTGGCTCGGTCGGCGGCCGACTACTCCGTGGGGGAGGCCGTCACGCTCGCCGAGGCCGAGTCGGTGGGGGTGGCCGACGCGGTGTCGGACGGCGACTCCGAGACCGAGGCGGACGTGGAGGCGGACGGCTCGGTGCTCGCGGTGGCCGTGGCGTCCGGCGTCGCGGGCACCGCGCTCGGGCCCCACCCGGCGAAGTAGCTGTCGGCCGGCACGACGAACGCGCGCAGGCTCACATCACCCGTCTGGCTGAAGCTGAAGGTGATTTTCTGGGCGTTGCCGTCCGTGATGGCGTCGTTGCCACTGGCCAGCACCGCGGCGGCGTTGTCCTTGCCGCCGAGGATGACGTAGCCGCCCGCCGGGATCGTCAGTTTGCCGGTGCCCTTGGCGGGCTTGATCTTGGCGGTCTTGCCGCTGCCGGCGACGGTGATGGAGTCCAGCGTCTGCGCGGAGTCACCGTTGTTGAACACGGTCGCCGAGATCGCGGCCGGGCCCGTCGCCTCCAGGTCGGGCTGGGTGATGACGACGGCGTTCTGGATCTTGATGCTGCCAACGGAAGTCGCGGCGTTGTCCGGCTTCACTTCCAGGGTCTGTGCGTTGTTGCCTGCGGCGCACGCGGCGAGTGAGGCGATCGAGAACGCTAGGGCGGCGGCGGCGAGAGCGCCGCGTCGAAGGCTGCTGCTCACGGCTGCGGCAACTCCTTGAACGTGGGAAGAAACAGAGCGGCTCAGTTGTAAAGCCGCCCTAAGGGTCTGTCAGCGGCCTTAGGTTACCGAGCCGTTCCCACGCCGCCGCACCCGACCCGCCCCTACGCACCGACGGGCTCTCGTGCGCCGTGCGCGCGCCCCGCCCGTCACGCCAGGCTCCTCCGTCGCTTCTGCTCCTTTGAGGGCGTACTCGTCCGCCATTCACATAACTGCCACTGACTGCCGCTTGCGGATTTCACACAGGGAATGTCCGGCTGTCCAGAAAAATTGATCATCAGTAGATCATCGGCAGTTCACCGACTGGATCAGCTGATGTTCATCGACAGTCGTGATCAATTCCGGATTCACCCCGCACCCGACTCCGGTCACCGAACGGAGTAGCGGAAGTCGAGCTCTTGGGTCCGGACAAAACGGGACGTTCAGACCCTGGTCAGGTGCTTCGGGGGTGTGTAACGTGCGGGTTTCACTTCCCCTGGACAGCGGCTCCCACCTGCGAATACCCTCTTGCGCTCGCCCCTCGCAGCACGTTCCTGTTGCGGTTGTCAAGCCCCGAGATATGCCCTGACCTGCGAAAACGCCATTCAGAAGACGCCGTTTCCGTGTTACGCTGGATAGCCACGGAAGGGGTACCTGTCACATGACGTTCAAGGTTGGCGACACCGTGGTCTATCCCCATCACGGGGCCGCGCTGATCGAGGCCATCGAAACTCGCCAGATCAAAGGCGTGGACAAGACCTACTTGGTGCTGAAGGTCGCCCAGGGCGACCTGACGGTGCGTGTGCCAGCGGACAATGCGGAGTTCGTCGGCGTGCGTGATGTGGTCGGTCAGGACGGACTGGACCGGGTCTTCGAGGTGCTGCGCGCGCCGTACGCCGAGGAGCCCACGAACTGGTCACGTCGTTACAAGGCAAATCTGGAGAAGCTCGCCTCCGGCGATGTCATCAAGGTCGCGGAAGTCGTACGTGACCTGTGGCGTCGTGAGCGCGAGCGTGGACTCTCCGCCGGTGAGAAGCGCATGCTCGCCAAGGCCCGGCAGATCCTGGTGAGCGAGCTCGCCCTCGCGGAGAACACGAACGAGGACAAGGCCGAGGCCCTGCTCGACGAGGTTCTCGCGTCCTGACGCCGGTCGCCGAGACGGTAATCGTTGTGACGACGGTAATCGCCCCGACGTACGCAATCGCCGAGACGGCTGTCGTCTTGACGTACGCATAAGCCTGCGCAGTGCAATTGAGATGCGTGCAATGAATGCCGCGGTGCCCGATGACGCATTAGCTGTCGCCGGGCGCTGCGGCATGTTCATGCCCGCACCCACTCTTGGTCGTGTTCATACCCGCACCCAGTTCGGGAAGCGGTACTGCCCGGTGCCAGAATTGCGATGGCCCCGCACACCTGCTTGGTGCCTGCCTACCTGCGTGCTCCGAACCCGGGCAGCTGCCTCGACCGGATGTCACGGAAGGGGTCCGGTCAAGGTTTCGCTCGAGCAGCGGGTACGACCAGGCCATACCCACCTCGGCCGAGCACACAAACCTGACAGGAACCGATGTCTGACGATTCGCGTCTCTCGCCTCCGGGAGCACGTACCGCCGCCGTGATTCCCGCCGCCGGCCGGGGCGTGCGCCTCGGTCCGGGAGCCCCCAAGGCGCTCCGCGCGCTGAACGGCACACCGATGCTCGTCCACGCGGTCCGTGCGATGGCCGCGTCCCGTGCCGTCTCGCTGGTCGTCGTCGTGGCCCCGCCGGACGGCGCCGCCGAGGTGAAGACCCTGCTCGATGCGCACGCCCTGCCCGAGCGGACCGACTTCCTCGTCGTCCCCGGCGGGGAAAGCCGTCAGGAGTCCGTGAAGTACGGCCTGGACGCGCTGCCTCCCGGCATCGACATCGTCCTCGTGCACGACGCGGCCCGCCCGCTCGTGCCCGTCGACACCGTGGACACGGTCATCGAGGCCGTACGGGACGGCGCCCCCGCCGTCGTACCGGCTCTGCCGCTCGCCGACACCGTCAAGGAGGTCGAGCCCGCGACCGTTCCGGGCGCGCCCGAGCCTGTCGTGGCCACGCCCGAGCGGGCGCGGCTGCGGGCCGTGCAGACTCCGCAGGGGTTCGACCGCGCCACCCTGGTACGGGCCCACGACACCGTCACCGACGATGTGACCGACGACGCGAGCATGGTCGAGCAGCTCGGGCTGCGGGTGGTGGTCGTGCCCGGGCACGAGGAGGCGTTCAAGGTGACGCGGCCGCTGGATCTGGTGCTGGCGGAGGCGGTTCTCGCGAGGCGGAGGGCCAACGATGGGTTCTGAGGGGTCTGAGAAGTTCGGGGCTCCCGTGTTGCCCCAGGTCGGAATCGGTACCGACATCCACGCCTTCGAGGACGGGCGTGAGCTGTGGTGCGCCGGGTTGCTCTGGGAGGGGGAGGGGCCCGGGCTCGCGGGGCACTCCGACGCGGACGTCGTCGCACACGCCGCGTGCAACGCGCTGTTCTCCGCCGCCGGGCTCGGGGACCTCGGTGCCCACTTCGGTACCGGGCGGCCGGAGTGGTCCGGGGCGTCGGGCGTGACGCTTCTTACGGAGGCTGCCCGGATCGTCCGAGCGGCGGGGTTCGTCATCGGGAACGTCGCCGTGCAGGTGGTCGGGGACCGGCCGAAGATCGGCAAGCGGCGGGACGAGGCGCAGAAGGTTCTGTCGGATGCGGTGGGAGCGCCGGTGTCGGTCTCCGGAGCCACGACCGACGGGCTCGGGTTCCCGGGGCGGGGGGAGGGGCTGATGGCGGTGGCTACGGCGTTGGTGGTGCGGGGCGGTTGAAGGCGGGTTCGTTTCGCCCCCTCCGCCCCTACCCGTCCCTTGTCCCTGGGGGCTGCCGCTCCTGGATCCCTGCTGTCGGCCTGAACGGCCTCGTCCTCAAACGCCGGACGGGCTGAGATGTCACGAATACGTGCCCCATGGCCAGGAAGGGTCGCGGGGCACTACCCACCGCCCACTACCCTGGAGTGGTGACGATTCGCCTGTACGACACCAGCGCCCGGCAGATCCGTGACTTCAATCCGCTCGTCGCGGGCTGTGTCTCGATCTACCTCTGTGGTGCCACCGTGCAGGCCGCACCGCACATCGGGCACATCCGCTCGGGCCTCAACTTCGACATCATGCGCCGCTGGTTCGAGTACCGCGGCTATGACGTGACGTTCATCCGGAACGTCACGGACATCGACGACAAGATCATCACGAAGTCGGCCGAGCAGGGCCGCCCCTGGTGGTCGATCGGCTACGAGAACGAGCGCGCCTTCAACGACGGCTATGACGTGCTCGGCTGCCTGCCGCCCACGTACGAGCCGCGCGCCACCGGGCACATCACCGAGATGGTCGAGATGATGCGCGGCCTCATCGAGCGAGGGCACGCGTACGAGGCGGACGGGAACGTCTACTTCGACGTGCGGTCGTACGACGGGTATCTGGAGCTGTCCAACCAGGAACTGGACAATCTCCAACAGCCGTCCGGTGTCGGCGAGACCGGCAAGCGCGACCCGCGTGACTTCGCCATGTGGAAGACCGCCAAGCCCGGCGAGCCGACGTGGGAGACGCCCTGGGGGCGGGGCCGGCCCGGCTGGCACCTGGAGTGCAGCGCGATGGCGCACAAGTACCTGGGCCCCGCCTTCGACATCCACGGCGGCGGGCTCGACCTGATCTTCCCGCACCACGAGAACGAGATCGCGCAGGCCAAGGCGTTCGGCGACGAGTTCGCCAAGTACTGGGTGCACAACGCCTGGGTCACCATGAGCGGCGAGAAGATGTCGAAGTCCCTCGGGAACTCGGTGCTCGTGAGCGAGATGGTGAAGAACTGGCGGCCCATCGTGCTGCGCTACTACCTCGGCACCCCGCACTACCGCTCGATGATCGAGTACAGCGAAGAGGCCCTGCGCGAGGCCGAGTCGGCGTTCGCGCGCATCGAGGGCTTCGTACAGCGGGTGGTGGAGAAGGCGGGGGGCGTTGTCGAGCCCGCCGCCGAGGTCCCGCCCGCCTTCGCCGAGGCGATGGACGACGACCTGGGCGTGCCCCAGGCGCTCGCCATCGTGCACACGACGGTCAGGCAGGGCAACAGCGCGCTGGCCGCCGACGACAAGGAAGCCGCCGTCGCACGTCTCGCCGAGGTGCGGGCCATGCTCGGTGTCCTCGGGCTCGACCCGATCGACCCGCACTGGGCCGGTGAGGGAGAGCGCGGCGAAGATCTGCACGGCGTCGTCGACACCCTCGTACGCCTGGTGCTCCAGCAGCGCGAGGCGGCGCGCGGCCGCAAGGACTGGGCCACCGCCGACGCGATCCGCGACCAGCTCAACCAGTCGGGGCTCGTCATCGAGGACGGTCCGCAGGGGCCGCGCTGGACGCTCGGGCCGCGCTGAGGGCCCCCGGCCGACCCCGTCGACCTTGATCGATTGTGCCGCTCGGGCCTCCGGGCGGCACACTGCATATACGTATGTACGCACGCTTCACGCTTTCCAATGAGCAGAGACAGGTAGGTCATGGCCGCTAACAACCGCCGCATGTCCGGCAAGAAGGGCGCGCAGGTCGGCAGTGGCGGCCAGCGACGCCGGGGTCTGGAAGGCAAGGGCCCGACCCCGCCCGCCGAGGCGCGCAAGGGTCACAAGAAGAACCGCGTCGTCAACGCCAAGGCGAAGCAGGCCGTACGCCGTCCCGCGGCGCGCGGCCGTGGTGGCAAGGGCACGTCCGAGATGGTCGTCGGGCGCAACCCCGTCGTGGAGGCGCTGCGCGAGGGCGTCCCCGCGGTGACGCTGTACGTGCAGCAGTTCATCGACAACGACGAGCGGGTGCGCGAGGCGCTCCAGCTGGTCGCGGACCGCGGTGGCGTCCACCTCATGGAGGCGCCGCGCCCCGAGCTGGACCGGATGACCAACGGCCTCAACCACCAGGGTCTCGTCCTCCAGGTCCCGCCGTACGAGTACGCACACCCCGAGGACCTCTCGTCCGCCGCGTACGACGCCGGCCAGGACCCGCTGATCGTCGCCCTCGACGGTGTGACGGACCCCCGGAACCTGGGCGCCATCGTCCGCTCCGCCACCGCCTTCGGGGGCCACGGCGTGGTCGTGCCCGAGCGGCGCGCGGCCGGCATGACCGCCGGCGCCTGGAAGTCGTCCGCCGGCACCGCGGCCCGTACCCCCGTCGCCCGCGTCACCAACCTGACGCGCGCCCTGGAGGCGTACAAGAAGGCGGGCATCGCCGTCGTCGGTCTCGCCGCCGACGGCGAGGTCGAGGTCGGCGAGCTGGCGGCCCTGGGCGGTCCCGTCGTCATCGTCGTCGGCAGCGAGGGCAAGGGGCTGTCCCGGCTCGTCGGGGAAACCTGCGACTTCCGGGTGCGGATTCCGATGCCGGGTGGCGCGGAGTCGCTGAACGCCGGTGTCGCGGCCGGTGTTGTCCTGTATGAGGCGGCTCGGCGTCGGGCGTGACGCCGACGGACGGAGTCCGGCGCAGGCGCTCGAAGCGGTGAAGCATGCGACGGCGGCAGCGGGATGGGTCCTGTGGCCACCGGGTGCGGATTCCGACGCCCGGTAGGAGCAGGTCGCTGAATGCCGGTGTCGCGGCGGGAGTTGTGCGCTACGAAGGGGCACGGCGACGCGCCTGAACACCTGTCCGGGTAGTCACCCCCGTGGGGTAATCACGATGCTCCGGATGCCCTTGACGGGGTCCGGACACATCGGCGAGGTCAAAGCAGTGTCCTAAACACATGTCACTCGGTTAGATGAGTGTGGACACCAGAACACCCCGCACACCCACGGGGGACCTCTCGTCGGGATTCGACGACGCTCCCGCGCTGAGCATGGTGAAGGTGCCGAGCGATCCGGCGCAGGTCATCGTCAATCATGCGAGCTTCCGCGTGCAGCTAGGCGCCCCGCCGCGGACCCAATCCCCGCGCATCGCGCGGCACTTGAGTTCCACCGACGACACCGCGCGCATCCCCGTCGTCGGTGCCGCGGGCAGAGCGGGCGCGGCCGGTGGGGCCACCGCCGCCGGCGCCCGCCGCCGCGCGCCCGTCGTCTGGAGCGGGAAGTCCGCGCCGGACGACACCGGCGCGCACCGCCTGCTTCAGGCCGTACGGAGCACGAGCGTGGGCCACGGCGCCCCCGACCCGGCGGCCGACGCCGGAGCGACTCAGGTCATCCCGCGCATCGACGAACACCATGAACACGACGAGTACGACGGCAACATGACCGTCGAGACCGTCGAGACGCCCATCGTCGGCAGCCAGCGCAGTCACGACACCGGCGGCACCCGCCTACTGCCGAACATGCGCACCGTGGGCAGCGCGTACGACGAACCCGGCTACGCGGACGACGAGTTCGAGGACGACTCCCGCTTCCGGGACGACGCCCGCTTCGACGACGGCGACGCCCCCACCAGGCGGCACGGCGCCGACCCGGTGCGGCACGCGTACTACCCCGGCCGCCGGATGAACCTCGGCGTCGTCCTCCTCCCGCTGCGCGTCTTCCTCGGCTTCATCTCGGTCTACGCCGGCATGGGCAAGCTCTGCGACCCCGTCTACTTCGACGGCGGCGAGCGCGGCTCCATGGTCAAGTGGCTCAACACCCTGCACCCCTGGGAAGTCGCCGAGCCACTGCGCCAGTTCGCGCTCCAGCACCCCGTCGGCGCCGGGCTCGTGATCGCCTTCCTCCAGGTCATCGTGGGCGTCCTCACGGTGCTCGGCCTGTGGCAGCGGGTCGCCGCAGTCGTCGGCGCGCTGCTGTCGGCCGCGCTCCTGCTCACCGTCAGCTGGAAGACGGTGCCCGCCTACGACGCGCCCGACATCATCTACCTCGCCGCCTGGTCCCCGCTGATCATCGCGGGCGCCCCGGTCTACTCCGTCGACGGACGTCTCGCCGGCGAGGCCTGGCGCACGCTCGGGCCGCGCGCCGAGATCTGGGAGCTGCGCCGACGGGTGCTGCGCAGGGGCGCGCTCATCGCGGCCATCGCCGTCGGCGTCACCCTGCTCGTCGGCTCGCTCCTGGGCGGCGCCGTCCGCGACGCCGACCGCATCGTCGTCCCGGGCCCCGGCGAGGCCCCGCGCAACGAACTGCCCGGCTCCCCGCTCCCCGAGACGCCCGGCAAGCGCAGCGACAAGCCCTCCCCGTCGGCCTCCGAGGCGCCCACCCAGGGCGCCTCCTCGGCCCCGCCGGAGGCAGCGGCCGGCACGCCGGGCGCCGCCCGCGACACCGGCACGGGCACCGCCAGCAGCGGCCCCAGCCAGACCCAGGGCAGCGGTGGCGGGCAGGCCCCGCCCCAGCAGTCCTCACCGGCCCACCAGGCCCCGACCACCAGCGCGGGCCCGACGTCCAGCGGAGGTACGTCGGGCGGCTCCACGGGCGGCTCCGGCTCGACGGGCGGCGGCTCCGACAGCGGAGGCTCCACCGGCCAGCCGGGCCTGGTGGGCGGCCTCCTGGGGTAATTCCCTTCGGACGGTACGAGGATGGGGCCCCGCACGTGTCATGTGTCATGTGCGGGGCCCCATCGACGTACACCCGGAGGACTGGCTCGACGAGGACTGGCTCGACGAGGACTGGCTCGACGAGGACTGGCTCGACGAGGAGTGGCTCAGCGCCCCAGCGCGGCAAGCTCCTTCGCCGCCTCCGTGAGGTCCTTCGCGGTGTCGATGGCGCGCCAGTAGGCGCCCTGGGGGAGGGAGAAGCCGGCCAGGCGGCGTTCGCGGGCCAGGTGCGGGAACGTGGTGCGCTCGTGGTCGCCGCGCTCCGGGAGCAGATCGGCGAACTCGGCCGAGAAGACGTACACGCCCGCGTTGATCTCGTACTGCGTCGGCGGGGACTCGATGAAGTCCGTGATGCGCCCGAAGCCGTCCGTCTTGACGGCGCCCCACGGGATGCGCGGACGGGCCAGCGCGAGGGTCGCGACGGCGTCGCGCTCGGTGTGGAAGTCCGCCATGTCGCGCAGCGAGAAACGGGTCCAGATGTCGCCGTTCGTCGCGAACCAGGGCCGGTCCGGGTGAGGGAGGCGTGCGGCGGCGTACTTGAGGCCGCCACCGCGGCCGAGGGGCTCCGACTCGACGACCGTCGTGACGTTGACCGGGAGGTCGGCGGAGTCCAGCCACTTCTGCAGGACATCCGCGAGGTGGCCGCAGCTGATGACCACGTCGGTCACGCCCTCTTCGGCGAGCCAGGTCAGCTGATGGCCGATGATCGGAGTCCCGGTGCCGGGGATCTCGACCATCGGCTTGGGCCGGTCGTCGGTGTAGGGACGCAGCCGGGAGCCCTGGCCGCCGGCCAGGACAACAGCTTGAACGGGGCGCGACGCGGCGTTCGGATCGGTCATGCCCGAACTGTACGTGGCGCCCCGCTCGCGGCTTTGGTCAGCAACCGTTCCGTAACCAGCCGTACTTGGACAGTCGTCCTCGGGTCGTTCGCGGGTCGTTTCCAGGTCGTTCTCGGATAGTCCTCGGGTACTCCTCTGGTCAGAAGTGCGTGGCCGCGACCCCCGAGGCGAAGGACGTGTCGCAGACCGGTCGCGCGAACGACTGGGCACGCGTCGGGCCGTACGCACGGACCGCTGCGCGGCCCAGTGCGCGGGCGATGGAGACGCAGTGCTCGGCGAGCGAGGGGCGTTCGTTCACCGCCTCCTGGAGGTGGGTGAGGGCGACGCCGGGGTTCTCCTCCTGCAGCTCCAGGAGGAGCTTGTCGCGCAGGATGTCCTGTGGGGTGCGGGACACAGCGCGGGTGGAGACATCCGCGGAGGACGCTTCGGCCGCGGTGAGCACCGAGTTCGAGGTGGTCCCCGACCAGTTGACTCGGGTGACCGCGAGGGTCCCGGAGAGAACCAGGACGACAGGCAGAACGAGGGCGAGGGTGCGGCCGACCCGACGGGCGGGGCCACGGCCACGCCGGGTCCGTTGGTTAGTGGTGGAGTGCTTCACGCGAGTGAGGGTAGCGCGGGGTGATGATTTGGCGACATTTAGTCACCGGTTCGGGGGACGGGGAAGCGGCGAATTCGCGGTGGCACGTTGACGTACACGTATCGAAATGACCGGTCTGCCGGGGTATTTGTCGACATGAAAGAGGGCCCCGCAGCCTGCTGCGGGGCCCTCTTCGTCAACTTGGGTGAATTCACCCCGTACGGGGGTGTTGAACGGCTGCGGCTTGCCTCAGTCGGAGAGGCGCTCGCCCGTGGAGGTCGAGAACACGTGGAGCTCGCCCGGGCGCGGCACGACGTGCAGCGTGGAGCCCTTGTCCGGGACCGCGCGGCCGCTGACGCGGACGACCAGGTCCGTGAGGTTGTCGTCGACCTTCGCGCTGCCGTAGACGTAGCCGTCGGCGCCGAGCTCCTCGACGACGTTCACGGAGACGGCCAGGCCGGCCGGGGCGTCCTCGGTGTCCTTCGACAGCGACTTGGCGGCCTCGCCGTCGTGCTCGACGATGTCGAAGTGCTCGGGGCGGACGCCGACGGTGACCGTGCGGTCGCCCTTGTCGGCCGCGGCGGACAGCGCCTCGCGGCTGACCGGCACCACGCTGTTGCCGAACTTCACGCCGCCGTCGGTGATCGGGACCTCGACGAGGTTCATGGCGGGGGAGCCGATGAAGCCGGCGACGAAGAGGTTCTTCGGGCGGTCGTACATGTTGCGCGGCGAGTCGACCTGCTGGAGCAGACCGTCCTTGAGTACGGCCACACGGTCGCCCATGGTCATGGCCTCGACCTGGTCGTGGGTGACGTACACGGTGGTGATGCCGAGGCGGCGCTGCAGCGACGCGATCTGCGTACGGGTGGAGACACGGAGCTTGGCGTCGAGGTTCGACAGCGGCTCGTCCATGAGGAACACCTGGGGCTCACGCACGATGGCGCGACCCATGGCCACACGCTGACGCTGACCGCCGGAGAGGGCCTTCGGCTTGCGCGCGAGGTAGTCCGTGAGGTCGAGGATCTTCGCCGCGTCCTCGACCTTCTGGCGGATCTCGGCCTTGTTGACGCCGGCGATCTTGAGCGCGAAGCCCATGTTGTCGGCGACCGTCATGTGCGGGTAGAGCGCGTAGTTCTGGAACACCATGGCGATGTCCCGGTCCTTGGGCGGCAGATGCGTGACATCGCGGTCACCGATGTGGATCGAGCCGCCGTTGACGTCCTCAAGACCCGCGAGCATGCGCAGGGAGGTGGACTTTCCGCAGCCCGAGGGGCCGACGAGGACGAGGAACTCGCCGTCCGCGACATCGAGCTCAAGCTGGTCGACGGCGGGCTTGTCGCCACCCGGGTAGATGCGGGTCGCTTTGTTGAACGAGACAGTGGCCATGGTGAGGGCCCCCTTCTACCGGCAGGAACGTGCCGGACGATCCGTTGTGGAAGGTGGTGGACCACTACGGGGCGCTGTGAACGCGTCGAACGCATCGAGTGTGCCGAGCGCGTCGAACGTTCCATAGTGGTGTAGTCCACATGAGTGAACTGGGTCAGGACGCTACCCCGCGTTCACCGGATCTGTCAGTACTCGCGCGCCGATGAAGTTCAAGGAAATTTCCGGCAGGCCCCGCCTGTGACGTGGGTACACTGCACGGGCGCGCCTGCCCGTTCCGCCGGACACAGACGCGTCCAGGCCTCCTTAGCTCAGCTGGCCAGAGCAACGCACTTGTAATGCGTAGGTCGTCGGTTCGAATCCGACAGGGGGCTCAACTAGAGGGCAGGTCAGGGGAGGTTTCGCCCCCGTCCTGCCCTTCGTCATCGGGCCCCTGCGTGAGCGATGCGTGAGCGGCAGTGTCAGAGACCGGCTTCCGAGCGCGGGGGACAGCCGCCGCCGACTTCTCCGCGAGGTCCTCCTCGTACTCCTCGAACAACTCCATGTACGTGTCCGACGTCAAGCTGATCGTCGAGTGGCGGAGCTTCGCCTTCGCGTCGTGGATGTCGCCGCCGCCGGCCTTCACCAGGGCAGCCGCCCCGTGCCTCAAGTCCCGCAAGTTGATGGGCGGCAGGTCTGCGGCGGCGACGATCTCACGGAACCCGTCGCTGACCATCTCCGGGTGCAGCCACGTCCCGTCCTCCTGCACGAAGATCTTCCCTGTGTCCGTCCATGGCAGCCGCTTCTCCACCCGGGCGGCCCGCTCGGCAGCCTGCCGCTCGCGGTGCGCCAGAAGGACAGTCACCGTCTCCCGGTCCAGCTTCACGGCCGCCGCCGACCCGTCCGTCTTCGGGTCCGTCTCGATGGGTGTCCACCCGTCCGTCACGATCTCCTTCGCCACCGCGATCGTGCGGACCTCCCAGTCGACGTTCACCCAGTCCTGGCCCACCCCCTCACCGCGGCGCAGTCCGTGGTGCGCGACCAGGTGGTAGAAGGCGTACAGCCGATGCGGCTCGGCCGCATCCAGGAACGCACCCAACTGGGCCGGCGTCCACACCATGACCGGGCCCGGCTTCACCCCGGTCTCACGCCAGCGCGCCACCCTCTCCGCCGTCCACAGCATCCCCTTCGGCCGCTTCGCCGAGCCGATGTCGACGTGGGCCGCCGGGTTGAAGGTGATGTACTGCCGGCCGATCGCGAAGTTGAGCGCGGTCCGCAGGGCCCGGCGGATGTCGTGCTTCGTTGCGTGCCCGGTGATCCGGCGGAACGGCGGCATGTCCGCCAGCACGGCCCGCTCTTCGGCCAGCCGCCGCGCCTCCGCAGCCGGCGGCCGGGACCGCCTGCCCCACGTGGCTTTCGCGGCCTGCTCGCGCCGCGCCTCGTTCTCGGCACGGATCACTTCGTTGCGGTCGTCGATGCCGTCGAAGAAGTCCTGCACATGCCCGACGTTGAGGCGGTCCAGGCGGTGGTGGCCGACGCCGTCGCGCAGGTGGTAGTTGACCCGCGACCTGTACCCGTTCACGGTCGTCGCCCGGCGCGACTTGCCCTTGGCCTCCAGCCACTCGTCGAGCAGGGCCGCCACGGTCATCACGTCCGTCAGCTTCAGCCCGGTACGGAACCGGCGGCGCGTCTCCTCGATGCCAGGCAGTGGCGCCTTCTTGTTCTTGGAGACCTCTTCGAGCAGGTCGCCGATCCGGACCTGGCCCTCGGCGTCGTCGCCGTCAGGCAGGTCGAGCAGGCCGCGCACCTTGTCGAGGTCGGCCTGCGCGTCCTTGGCCGTGTCGTAGCCGGAGCGGGAGAACGAACGGCGGGTGCCGTCCTGCCGGTTGGGGAGCTCCTGACGCACCGCCCACACACCATGCCGCCTGGACGACAACTGCGGGCAGGCCTTGCCCAGTGCCCTGCCATCCTCGCCGCGGCAGTAACAGCGGCGGTACGTAGAACCCTTCACGTTAACCGTCCCTCGACTAGATCAATTAGCGGCCAAGGCGGAACTTACGCTTTCGGTGTACACCCCTGGCTGCGGGGGTGTCATCAAAATCGACTTCCCGATCGGGATGCCTTACTCGCATAGCCTTCTCCCGCCACTCCGCAAAGGCCTCGTCAGTGCCAAGCGATTGGTCCAACTCCTCGTAGACGTCCACCACCTCATTCCAGCGCCGGTCAATCTCTGCCTGAATCTCTTCGATCAGCTCGCGCGTCACGTGGCCACGCGCGCTTTGCAGAGCGCGTTTTGTCTCATAAGTTCCCCTGGCCGCCGTTCGCGCATCTCTCTCATCGCCGATGTTGCGACCCCACATGCCCAATGCAAACGCTTGAATCAACTGCCTCTTCGGCTTGAATCCATCCGGCATCGTGATGCGCTCAGCTACCCGACTCGCGACCTCCATGCCCACGGTAAGGCCAGCCCACGGCGTATCAGCCCTGTTGGGCCAGAGCTCTCGGAACATCACTTCGTACACCACGACAGACTTGGCAATTTCCCGTTGAAGCTCCGGACTGTCGGAGCTTTGGTGTTCAACTCCACCAAGCAGGACGGTCTCCTCCTCTTCGAGGGCAACCGCATCTTCGGGGATTTTCTCTGGCCGAGCTGTGGGCGCCAGCAGCGAAAAGACGTGAGACGGGATCTGGCTGGCGGACATCCAAAGATTCTCATTGATCATTACGCGAGTATCTGGGGGGATCAGTGGCTGATCCCACCCGCCTAGTTTCTTGATCATAGAGGGAATGAGTAGTAGCTCGTTGATTGATAGATCCCTATTGCCCGCCTCCAGGGCAGCGACACTACTGCGCCCCCAGGCGAAGCCGTATTTGCGTGCCTCGTCCGCTAGATCCTCTTGCCGGATCCCGCGGCTCTCCCGGAACTTGCGCACACTCTCGCCCACCACTTCCGATAGTGGCCGTGCCTTTTCATCAGTTGCCATAGCTTCACGGTAAGCGGTCTGGAGCGTTGGGCGCCAGACGCCCCAGGCGGGATCTGGACAGGTTGCAGCGTCCAGCTTCTGACGCTTGACACTGTCGAGGCGCGTGTTGCAGGGTGTGCAGCGTCCAGTACAAAACTCTGCAGGACGGCAAGTGATGCGAACTCAGGAACATGCTGTGGCTGCACCGTCGGGCAAGCGCTGCGACCACTCGTGGGTCTCTGTCGATGACTTGGCCGACGAGCTGAAGATCCCGAAGTCCACGATCTACGGCTGGAAGACCCGCGGTGTGGGTCCTCGGTGGACGCGGGTGGGGAAACACCTGAGGGCTCGCCGCGTCGAGGTTGACGCGTGGCTCGACGGCCTCGGCGCCGTCGCATGACCGCCCCGGCCCTCACCATCGCCGAGATCCTCGACCAGCCCGCGCTCGTCCCTCTGTGGCCGATCGTCGGCCAGGCCCTGGGTCTGGCAGAGAGCACCACGTATCAGCTCGCGGCCCAAGGCCGCCTGCCCATCGAGGTCATTCCGCTCGGGCGACGACGGGTCGCCCGGACCGTAGACCTCCACCGCTTCCTCGGGCTCGTCCCGCAGGAGAACGGCGCCGGTCCCAGGTCTCAGCTGGGATCGCTCGCCGGAAACGACGAAGAGGCCGGGTCTCAGCCGGCCTCTCCTGTCGAGCAATCCGCACCTACCGCTAAGTAATGGAACGGAACACGCTCATGAACAGAGTATCCGCGGCGCCGACGGCGACGCCGACTCCGGTAGAGCAGAGCATCAGCGCCACCTTCCACATCGAGGTCATGAACGATCTCGAAACCGGCCAGCCCATGCTGCTCGGCAGCAGCGACACCAACCTCGGCGACCTTCAGGTGGTCACCGCGGCGCAGGTCGTCGCCAAGGCCGCCGAACAGCACCGAGTGATCACCGAGGCTGTTCGCCTCGCCGTCGACTTCGAGGCCGCCACCCGTAAGTCCTCCGCACCGAAGACCCCGAGCTGGACTGTCGCGGACCGCGGCACCGGGATGCCGCTCAACGTCACCTGCATGAGCGGCTGCAGCGGCTTCCATCTGGAGGCGGCTGCGGGTACGGCCCCGGCAGCAGAAATCTGGTGCACCCAGTTCGACACGGCCAACACCACCGAGCTGGTCATCGGCTGTGGAAGCGACAAGGGCACGGACTGGGCCACGCTCAGCGTGCAGATCAGTTCCTTCCCGGTTCACCCGGACCCGGCCAAGCGGATCCCGCATGCCGCCGTCGAGGTGACCGAGGACCACTACATCGAGGATCTCGACCCCGACGGTCTCGCCGCCGTGATCGACGCGATCGAGCGCCGCGCCGCCGAGATGCGCGTCCGACACGCGGAGCTGGTACGCATCCGCGCCGCCTACCAGGCGGCCCAGGCGTGAGCGACCAGACCAACGCTTCGACGCCCGGGGGTGTAGCTACACCCGACACCCCCGGGCGCCCGGCCTACAAGGAATGTCGCCACTGGATCGGCCCTGAGCGTCGCCACTGCAAGGAGATCGACGGCGTCCGGCTGTACGTCACCGGCCACCGCTGCCCGACCCACACCCCGGCCGCCCTGCAGGGCAAGCCCGAGACCCCGCCTGGCCCCGGCTGGCCCATCTTCCGCACGGAGGAGCCGTGACCAAGCACCGCACCGGCCAGTGGCCCGTGGCCGAGCCTGCCGACCTCGACGCGGTCGAGGAGTCGAACCAGGGCGAGCTGTACACGCAGCGCGCGGCCGAGATCGCTCTGCGCGAGCTGGTCATGGACAGCATCAAGCACGCGCTGCGACAGCAGCCGACAGCGAGCTGCGTCCTGAGCGCGACCCGGCGGTTGTGCAGCGACATCACCGCCGCCGGCGACGAGATCGCGAAGGGGCTGCGGGGCGGCGGCTAACCGACGGGCGGGCGCCGTAGGGGATGACGGCGCCCGCCCGCCACACGAACCACTGATCCAGCTCGTAGAAGAGAGCACGTTCGTGACCGACACCATCGCCTTCAACCGGCTGGCCGATCTCCTCACCGGCATGGGCGAACCCACGCGCTACCAGGGCGGCGCCCTCCGCACCCGCGGCATCTGCCACGACGGCACCTCCCCGGGCACCGTCGCGATCCGGCGCGGCAGCAACGGCGGCGTCGTCATCCACTGCCACAAATGCAACGACAACCGCGGCTTCCTCGACGCCATCGGCTGGACCGAACGCGACCTGTTCGACGAGCCCCTCGAACTCCAGCGCGACCGGCCCGCAGACGACACGTGGATCCCCTGCCGCGAACGCGGACACAAGCGGGTCGCCCAGTACCTGTACCGCGACGAGAACGGGACCACCGTCCACGGCGTCACCAGGTGCGACCACAAGTGCTTCGCCCAGTGGCGACCCGACGACAGCACCAAGTCAGGACGCCGCTGGAGCCTCAACGACAAGGACGGCAAGCGGCTCGTCAGGGTCGTACCGTTCCGCCTCCCCGAGTTGCTCAAAGCCAAGATCGAGGACCGGGTCGCGTTCATCTGCGAGGGCGAGAAAGATGCCCTGGCCCTCATCGACCACGGGCTCGTCGCCACCTGCAACGCGGGCGGCTCGGGCAAGTGGACGGCCGAACATGCCCGGCACCTCGAAGGCATGGACGTCACCGTTGTCGCAGACCGCGACGACAAGGGACGCGACCACGCCGTCGTCGTCGTCGACACGCTGCGCGGTATCGCCCGCTCCATCTATGTCGTCCAAGCCCTCGCAGGCAAGGACGCCGCCGACCACTTCGCAGCCGGGCACACCGACTCGGAGTTCAACCAGGTGTGGGCGCCCGTCCCGTACCCCGGAGACCCGGCGGTGTCGGCATGAGCAGCGCGCCCAACTGGGCCCCGAACGTCGAGTCACCGTCCTGGGACAAGGGCGTCCACGCGGAAGACCTCAGGGGCTGGGAGGAGCCCGTACCGCTCGACCCACCCCCGGCCCCAGCGCTGAACGCGTCCAAGCTGCGAGGCGTCGGCGTCATGGCGCAGGCCGTGTCCGACAGCTTGCAGGTGCCCGTCGACCTACCCGCCTGGCTCGGCATGGCAGTCGTCTCAACCGCCATCGGCGGGCGCCGCACCGTCAGCCCCAAGCCGGACTGGGTCGAGCCCGTGACCCTCTACACGATGCCCGTCGCCGCGCCCGGCGAGATGAAGTCACCCGCCCTCGGTCTCATGGCCAAGCCGATCTTCGAGGAGCAGAAGCGGCGCCGCCTGGAGGACAGCTCGGCCGTGGCAAGGGACCAGCAGGACCGGCGCATCGCCGAGGCCTGCGTCTCAGACGCCGAGGCCAAGGTCATCAAGGCAGGCGACCCCACCAAGCGGAAGTCCATGCGGGCCCTGCTGGACGCCGCCCGCGACGACCTCGAATCCCTCGGCGAACCCAAGGTGTTCACGCAGCTCATCGCCGACGACACCACCCCCGAGGCGGCCACCGACGTCATCGCCGAGCAGGGCGAGCGTCTCGCCGTACTGTCCACCGAGAGCTCGTTCCTGGGCAACGTCGGCGGCCGGTACAGCAAGAACGCCAACCCCGAGATCGTGCTGAAGGCGTGGAGTCAGGAGCCCCACGCGGTCAACCGCAAGAGCGGCCGGCCGCTACTGCTGGAGCGCCCCAACCTGTCCCTCGGCCTGGCCGTACAACCCGGCTTCCTCACCGGCATGGGCGAGACCGGCGACGTCTTCGAAGCACGCGGGCTGATGGCCCGCTTCATCTTCTCCATGCCCGTCAGCCGGGTTGGAGACCGCGTGTACGACACCGACCCCATCCCGCCCGAGACCAGCCAGGCATGGGGCGCGCGGGTCGAAACGATGATGGCCGCGATCTGGGACAACGACGAGCCGCAGGAGATGCAGCTCGACCGCAAGGCGAAGGAATCGTTCCGCTCGTTCTGGGAAGCGCTGGAGCCCCGGCACAAGTCGCACGGCGACCTCGCCGCCATCGAGGGCTGGGCAAAGAAGCTGCCCGGCCAAGTCCTGCGCATCGCCGCGGTCCTGACCCTGTTCGAGAACCCGGAGGCGCTGATCGTGCCGGGCGAAGTGATGGACGACGCCGTATCGCTCGTCCCGTACCTGATCGCGCACGCCCGACTGGTGTCCGACCTGATGTCGGCCGAGCGCCAGTCGAAGCTCGGACCCGCACGGGCAGTGCTCGCCTGGCTGCGCCTCAAGGAAGTCGCGGGCCGCTTCTCCGCCGGAGATGTCGAGAAGGGCGTGCGCGGCCAGGCCTGGTGCACGGAGATGGCGGACGTCGACGACGCGCTGGACGTGCTCGTGCGAGCGGGATGGGTCCGCCAGATCGATCCGCCGGAGCGCAAGGACGGGCAGAAGGGCCGCCCGCAGAAGCGCCGGTTCGTGACCCACCCGGACGTGACGAGCAGGACCGAGAGCCGGGTTATCTCCATTAATTCCATGCCTCGGGGTGCTGCTTGAGAGGCCCCGGCATTACTTCCAGAACTCCCCGTAAGCCTATTTCTAACTAATTATTACTCTGCGTAACCAAGAGCCAACCCCAGGGTCACCACTAGTAAGCCCATCCCTCACCTCGAACGTCCCCATCGCATGGAATTAATGGAGGAAAGCCATGATCTCCGCCGCCGGCTACGAAGCCAGCTACCGCCACGAGAACAACGGGCAGTCACACTTCACCACCATGCCCGTGATCGCCTGGCGCGACGACGGCGCCGCCCTCGTCGCCGACATGAAGACGGGCCGTCTCCGTGACGCCGACGGCTGGGCCAACTTTGCCGGCCTCCGCAAAGCTGACGTACCGATCATCGGCGTCATCCCGGGCGAAGGGTGGCGCGCCGAGGTCAAGACCGACACCGGGGACACCGACTCCCGCCCCATCCTCGCCTGGACGCTCGACGCCGAGGGGACATGCACTCCGCTCGTCGCAGACTCCGACGGCTACACCGAGGACGCCACTGGCGGCGTGAACTTCATCCGCGTCTACCAGCCGGGCGAGATGCCGTGAACGTCAACGACATAGTCGCCGCCAAGATCGCCGCCGCCCGCGCCCGAGCCGAGGAGACCAAGCGCCGGCGCGCAGCCCTCAACGCCGCCCGGCAACGCGGCCTCGCCCACCGCCACGCACAGAAGCTCCGCAACCTTTCCGCCCGCACGACGGACGGAACTGCGACTCCGACCGACGGAGCCGCAAACGACACCACCGAGGAGAACTCATGAAGCTCAGCATCGGCAGCACCGTCAACATGACCCCCGCCCCCAACGGCGTGTGGTCCGCCGTGTTCCAGCTCGCCCCCGACTCCGACATCGAGCTCTGCCCGGTCATCGGCTGGGCCACCGTCGTCGTCGCCCACCTCAAGGACGGCACGGTGAGCACTGAGGTGAAGCCGGCGTTCGTCTGGGGCGACATGGTCTGGACGGAGAACGAGCTGCGCGAGCACTCGCCCGAGCTGACGGCCTTCGACATCCGCCGCCTCTCGGACCACATCCCCGCCTGACCCGCACAACAGCGGCCGGGCCCGCAGGAATCGGGCCCGGCCACCCGCCCAGCATCCCAGGTGTTCCAAATGGAACACCTCGCCCAAGAAGGAGGCCTCCGTGTCCGGAGAGACCGTCATCACGATCGTCGGCAACCTGGTCGACGACCCCGAGCTCCGCTTCACCCCCGCCGGGGCCGCCGTCGCGAAGTTCCGCATCGCCTCCACACCCCGGATCTTCGACAAGCAGACCAACGAGTGGCGCGACGGCGAGAGCCTGTTCCTCACCTGCTCGGTGTGGCGGCAGGCCGCCGAGAACGCCGCCGAGTCCCTCGCCCGCGGCACACGGGTCATCGTCCAGGGCCGGCTGAAGCAGCGGTCATACGAGGACCGCGAGCAGGTCAAGCGCACGGTCTACGAGATCGACGTCGACGAGGTCGGGCCCACCCTCGCCCGCGCCACAGCCAAGGTCGTCAAGAACCCGAGCGGTAGCGGGCAGTCGCAGGGGTCTAAGGAATCCACAGACCCTTGGGCCGAAGCCAAGCCCGCACCGGCAGCTCCCGGCCAGTCCACCGGCGGCGGGTGGTCAACCACCCCGCCCGCACCGGCCACCGCCGGACACCCCGAGCAGCCCCCGTTCTGACCTGAAGGGACACGACCATGAGCGAGAACGACATCCAACTGCTCGCCCTCGGGGCCACGCTCGGCGTGTACCTGATGCTCGCCTTCCAGATCGCCTTCGGGATCCTCGACGACCAGCGCGACCGCAAAGTCATCCGCGCCGCCGAGGCCAGCCTTGAGGCCGCACAGCAGACGGCCGACGCGTGACCGCCAGCTGCGGCCTGTGCGACCGCGACCTGCCCGACGGGTACCTGTGCCACGGCTGCACCCTGGGCGCAGCCCGCACCCTCGACCGCATGCCGCGGCTGTACGGAGCGCTTGCCGCGTTCCTGCAGCCCGGCGGGCGGCGCCCCGAGCTCGGCCGCACCCGCCCCATCGAAGCGCCCCTGCCGCTCTCCGAGCCTGCGTTCAATCTGCGCGGCCCCGGGGGCATGGTGAGCGTCTTGGAGGATTGGAGGAGTGCCCTTCAGTCCGATCGTGGCTGGGGTGAGCCCGTCATCGCCGGCACCACCGAGCGCCGCGTCGTCGTCGCGGCCCGCGCGCTCGGCATGAGCCTGGAATGGGTGGCGTCTAGGGCGTGTTTGAAATATTGATCACTAGAGCGCCCGAAGCCTCGATCGGGGCT
>NZ_JBHXMF010000014.1:51547-147353 GCF_042721055.1 Streptomyces sp. NPDC058470 | reverse complement strand
CCCCCCCCCCCCCCCCCACACCCCCGCGTCCGTGGGTTATGCAGAGGTCTCGTCGATGCTGGCGCCCGACGGCATGACCGCCACCTGTGTCACCAGCGAGGCGTCCAACGGCCCCTGGTACATGCGTACTTCGTCGATAGCACCGGAGAAGTACTCACTCGGGGTCGAACCGGTCAGTCTCCGTCCGACCTGGAGGCCCGTCTTGCTGAAGTCCCAGGTGTTGTCCCAGGGGGCTTCGGCCACCGCGACGCCGTTGACGTACAGGAGTGCATTGCCGAAGACCGCGTTATAGACGAGGGCCAGGTGATCACCGTTGCCCTGTGAACTGGGCTGGTCACCGGTGTCGAGGACCGTGGTGGTGACCGGAGCAGACGTGTCGGAGCCCGTCACGACCAACTGCCAACGGCCGCTGGCGGCCAGGTACTTCACGGTGATCGCGCTGCCGTTCGTGCCGGACAGCGAAAGAACCGTCTCGTTCACACTCGGGTTCACAGCGGCGAGCCGTGCGCGAGCGGTCAGCGTAAAGCTGTCCTCTGCCGAGAGCAGACCCGCGGTCCTGGTCGCGTAGGCATTCGTGCCGTTCAGCGCCAAGTGGCCGTCACCCCAAAGGGGTTGCGCTGGGGGCACGCAGTCCGGATCCAACTCGAGGTCGCAGGACTCGTCGGGGACGTAGATGGATGCCCCGCCGCCCAGCGTCAGGCCGGTGCCCCCAGCCGTCTCCGGCGAGAGACCGGCGGTCGCCTCGTCCAGCTGCCAGTAGGCGAGCTGGTGGGGCTGGATGCCGCCCAGCTCCTGACCCTCGGTCTCGGGGATCACCCGGTCGTGCAGCTTGACGTCGGCGACACTGCCCTTGAGGTTGTGAATGTAGCCGTCGAGGGAGATCCTGCGGCCGATCTGCACCCCGCCCGCGGCATTCCAGGTGGTGTGTCGCGCCTGTACGTCGTTGACGACCAGGGCGCCGTTGACGTATAGCATCATTTTGCCCAGCTCTGCGTCGTAGACGCCGATGAGGTGGGTCCAGCTGCCGGGGACGGCGGCCGCTCCCGAGACCTTCCAGGTGCCGAGTGTCTCCATGTCGCTGATCGGGATCCTGAACATCCACGAGGCCGTATCCACGTCGTAGCTGAGCTCGAAGCCGGGCTGGGACGTGCCGTCCTGGCTGACGACCGTCATGTTCTCGGTGGGCAGCGAGGGCAGCATCACCCAGGCGCTCACGGAGAAGGTGCCGCTCGTGTCGACGGCCGGGGTACTGGCATCCAGGTAGGCGTTCTCGGTGCCGTCGAAGGAGGCCGCGGTGTCGGTGGAGCCGAGCGGGCCCCCGGCGCCGAAGGTCACACCGGAACCGGCCGCCGCGTTGGACGCGCCGTTGCTGCCGGCCGCCGACGTGGCACCCCTTGCGTCACCGAGCGTCCAGCCCGCGACCGGGGCTCGGCCGTCGCTGACCAGGAAAGGGTGGGTAGTCGCTGTCAATTGCGCATTGCCCGCACCGTCGATCGCCCTGACGTGCAGGAAGTACGGCCCTTCGCTCGGCGGCATCCAGCGGATGGTCGCCGGGCCGCCGGTGGACTCGGCAGCCACCTTCACGGGCGTGTTCACGGCGTGCGGGCCGGTGAAGTAGTACTCATACTTCGTCACGTCGGTCGACGGCGAGTCCATGGTGAAGTTGCCGTAGTCGCCGATGCCCGCGTGCCAGGCGTCGTCATCCGGGTACAGAACCGAGGTGACCACGGACGCCTTCGGCTTGGTGCTGTCGAAGATGAACTCGCAGCGGGTCTGGTCACCGTCGATGGACCAGGGACCGTACGAGGTCTGGTCGTAGCCGCGGACCGCCCAGGCGACAGTGGTGTTCGACGGGATGGAGAAGCCCGCCTCACCGTCGCCGCTGACGTCACTGCCGATGGTGTACTTGAACACGGCCTGACCGGTCTGCCCCTTGCCGGTGGTGTTCAGCTTGCCGGTCGTCGCCGTGTGGCTGACTTCGACACCGGAGCTGTTCGTCCACCAGACCTTGAACTGCGCCTGCAGCGACTCGCTGTTGCCCTGGACGTCGTTGTGGTCGTAGTCCTTGATGACGGCGACGACGCGCGGCGCTTCGGTTACGTAGTGCTTGGTGGCCTGGCCGTACTGGCAGGAGCCGCCGGGCGTCATCTCCAGTTGGTCCGTATCGGGCTGTAGCGGCGGCCGGTTGTACTTCACCGAGACATAAGCGTTGCCGCAGAAGCGCTTCCAGTACGACGTGTCGGACTCGCTGCCCGCCTTGAGGCGGAACGTGGTGGTGTCCCAGCCGCTGTCGGCCGCCTTCTGGATGGTGCTGGTGGCGTCGAAGACCACGTTCTGGTTGGTCGACGTGCACGAACCCGCCGGGTTCGTGGGCGACTTGGAGTCGACGGTGGCCTTCGAGGACGGCTGGTTCGACCAGTTCGTCTTCGAGTTGATCGCACTCGCGCCACTGCTGTTGACGCGCGCGAGCTGCACCTCGCGTGCGCTGGTGCTGTAGGTGTGCACCATCGTCACGGCGAACGAGGCCTCGATGATGTTCTTGTCCTCGAAGGTCGCGGTCGGGATCGCGAAGAACTGCCGCTTGACGTCACTGCTGCTGGCGCAGCGGTACGAAACGTCGTTCGGGCAGTGCCCCACGCCCTCGTCGTCGTCGAACTTCCAGTACGAGTTGGATGACCAGTACGAGGACACCATGGCCCAGCTGGTGCGGCTCGCGGTCTTGACCACGGGGTCGATGTAGACCGGGTAGACCGTGTCCTCGTCGGTGAGCAGCGCGGTGTCCGGGGTGAGCGTCATGGTGTCGGCCGTCACGTCGACTGCTACATCGGCGACTTGGGCGCCGTCAGGAGGCGTCACCGCCTCGGTGTCCGCGCTCGCCTCGGCCGTTGGGGAGGGTGGCGCCGTAGCGTCGGCCTCGCCGTCCGCTTCCCCACCCTCGTGGCTGGAATCCCACATCAGGGGCTGCGGCGCCTCGAAGACCGTGCCGCCGGCGCCGGTATCGGTGGCGGTCAGGCCGCCACCCTCGGCCTCCGTCAGCTCGACGGAGGAGGAATCCACGGGCAGTTCGATCGTCGCCAGCTGCGGGTTGGCCGCCGCCTGCGCGTTCTTGACCACCAGCACGTGCGAGAAGCCCTCGGCGCTGGCGGTGACCTTGAGGTCGACCCCGTCCAGGACGTTTGCGTACGTGGCGGTGGAGCCGTCGACCTTCGGCTTGGGCAGCTTGTCCAACCAGTCGAGGGCGAGCGAGCGCCCGTCCTTCTCGATCTCGGCGAACGTCGTGTCACCGCCGCCGGAGAAGGACATGGCGGTGATCGCGGCCTTGGGTGCGTACGACCCGTTCTTCTGCTTGACCAACGTGGTGTCGATGGCTGTCCACTTACCGTCGACGCGGGTGCGGACGGGCTGGACGTACTCCTTGACCGTGAAGGTTCCGTCGGGGTTGGCGACCGTGGTGCTGCGCTCGTCGCGCAGGCTCAGGATCTCGACGGGGTCGCCCGACTTGGCGGCCTCGGCCTGCGCCGCGTCCTGGGTGAGCGCCGGGCTGTCGTCGGTGTCGCCCGTGCTGGAGACCGCGTCGACAAGGGTTTGGTCTACGGCGGGTGCGCCGCTCATTCCGGTCGTCAACAGGGCCGCGAGGGCCGCGGCGACGCCGACGGTACGGCGTCCGCCGCTCATGCGGAGCTTCATCGTGCTGTGCTTCCTTCTCCCCTGGCCGCCGCTCATCCGACCGTTCCGAACGCCACGCCCGCGTCGGGCAGCCCACCGGTGCCGGGCAGGTAGGTGGTGCTACCGGTATTGGTCGTCCCGTCGATATCCGACCAACGCAGCGCGTACAGCACGCCCTTGGCGGAGTCGGACGCCTTGCTGTAGGGCACACCGAGGTAGAGGTAGGTGGACCCCGCGAGGAGGGCCATGCCGTTGTAGTCGCGGGCAGCCGCGGTGCCGGGAACTCCTGATCCGCGGGTGAGGATCTTGTCGTTCGTGCCGATGGCGGCGTCGAGCGGCCGGAAGATCTGGACGGCACCTGCGTCCTTGACCGAGGCGGTGTCCCTACCGGGGATGCCGACGGCAAGGCGGACGGTGGCGCTGGTGGTGACGACGGCGGTGTCGGTGTTGGCGATCGTCACCCGCTGGCCGAAGAAGTCTCCGGCGGCCGGGTCGCCGTCGACACCACTGATGCTTGCCTCGATCCATTTGGTCTCCGTGTACACCCCCGAGGGTTGGACCCGGATGACAACTGCGGAACCCGCGTCGGCCGACGCGCCGACGTCCTCGCCCGGTATGCCGATCGCCAACAGCACGTCCGAGTTGTACGTCTGGTCGCTGGGCCGGTAGCCCGTCACGGACAGCGAGGTGCCGAATCCGTCACCGGCCTCGGCTGCATCTGAGATTCCGGCGACGTTCTGGTCGAACCCCACAAGCGGGGTGGGCAGGCCGCCGGCCAGCGTGTGATTGAAGACGATGACAGTACCGGCGAACTCCTCGGTACCGATCGCCTCACCTGGTGCACCCACCGCGAAGTAACGGTTCGTCCCGGCCAGCGAGTAGCCGAAGCGGTCGTTCGCCTCAACGACGCCGGGCACGCCCACGTCGTTCTGTTTCACCGACACCACGGTCGTGCCCTGGACGTACTCGATGATGCCGGCGCCCGCATACGGGGTGCCGTCCACGGAAACGCCCTCACCGGGCACGCCAACCACAAGGTAGGGCGCGCCGGTCGCGGTCTCACCGGCCTTCACCGCGTAGCCGAACCAGTCGTACGCCTCGATGGTCGACGTGGAGTCCAGCGCGTTCTGGGAGTAGCCCTTGATCGTGGACCCCGCACCGATACCGGTGGGCGTGCCGTAGATCACGTAGATCGCTCCGGCGTCGACCTGCTGAATCCCGTCCCTGGCAAGGTCCTCGTTCGGGGCACCGACCACGAGGTCCGTGCAGCCGTCACCGTTGGCGTCGTAGGCCGCGCGAGAGAAGCCGAAGTGATCATTGGCCTCGGGCGCCCCACCCATGCCGCTGGTCGCCTGGGAGATCTCGGATACCCCCTTGCCGCCGCCGAACACGACGCGGACAAGGCCGGCCCCCTTGACTCCGTTCACGGTGGCGTTCGGGTCGCCGATGGCCGTGTCGGCGACTCCGTCACCGTTGAAGTCATTCGCCGTACCCGCCGTACAGCTAGCGGCCACCGCCTGGGTCGAGCCCAGCGAAACCATCACCCCTGCCATACCGCAAACGCTTACTAGCGCGACCAGTGTCCTGGTCAGCCGTGTACGCGTACGCACACCCCACCCCTTGTCCCCGTTTGATCGGACACCGCTGTGTCCGCTGTGTGAATGTTTTGAATGCATACTGAATATGAAATTTATAAAGCATGTCAAGCCTTTATCCCGGAAGCTCAATCCACAGAAACTTCACAGCCTCGAACACTTCCACCTTTACCGTTCACCGCGAGGCAGAACGACCCTCATACCTAAGAAAGCAGGCAAAACGGTCAGGAGGATGTGGCTTGATTCACCGCCTTGACCAGGCCCTACATCGGATCCACCTTGAATACATAGGCAAGTCACGGTATCTTCACAAGACAGTCAGCGCGCATAGCCCGACCATGGCGAGCGCATTCGCCCCGAATGCCAATCCGAGAAACGGGAGTGCCCCGTATTCTTGGAGAACGTGAAGATGGCTACGCCAACTGTTTCGGTGATTATTGCCGCATACAATGCGATGCCCTATATCACACGGTGCATTTCCTCAGTTGCTGAGCAAAGTATCGGCCAGGACCAGCTGGAAGTCATCGTCGTCGACGACGGCTCGACGGACGGGACCTCGGCCGAACTTGACCGACTGGCCGACGTGTACCCCGAGTTGCTGCACGTTGAGCACCAGGAGAACTCCGGTGGTCCCTCCGTGCCACGCAACGTGGGACTCGATCTCGCGCGTGGGGAGTTCGTGTTCTTCCTGGACGCCGACGACTACCTGGGGCCCGAGGCGCTGGAGCGCATGGTGGCCATGGCCGAGAAGAACGCCACTGACGTGGTGCTCGGAAAAATGGTGGGCGTGGGGGGCCGGAACGCACCGAAGTCGATGTTCCGGCGCAACGAACCGCGCACGGACGTCTTCTCGTCCCGCGTGTACTGGACGCTCAACCCCATGAAGCTGTTCCGCCGGGAGCTGATCGAGCGGCACGGCCTGCGGTTCCCGGCCGATCTGTCCATCGGCGAGGACCAGCTGTTCGTGGGTGCCGCGTACCTGCATGCCTCGGGGATCTCAGTGGTCGCCGACTACGACTGCCTGTTCTGGGTGCTGAGGGAGGACGAGGGCAACATCACCCGGCGCACCTCGGACTCGGAGCTCGGGCTGCGTTTCCTCCCGCGCGTGATCGACCTGATCGTCGAGAACGTGCCGCCAGGCCCGGGACGCGACCATCTCGCGGTCCGGCATCTGACCGCCGATGTGCGGCACTTCCTCGTCGAGCACCTGCCGTTCGAACCCCGCGAGACGCAGCAGAAGGCTCTGGACCAGCTCGCCGGGATCATCGAGCCTCTGTGGCACGAAGGACTGGGCGACCGGCTGTCGGCCCTGACCCGGCTCCGGCTGCACCTGGTGCGGCACCGGATGCTCGACGAGATCCTCGAACTCGTCAGGTTCGAGGAGGAATCGGCCAAGAGCGAGGTGACCACTCCTGTGGTCGTCGACACCGGCCGCGCCTACGCCCGGTTCCCCTACTTCCGTGACACCGACCACTCCGTCCCCGACGACTGCTACGACGTCACCTCCGAGCTCGGCCCGCGTCACCACGTCACCCGCGCCGAAATGCACGGCAGCACACTGCACCTGGCCGGGCACGCGTACGTCCACCGCGTCGCGACGGAAGACGTCAGTACCCGGCTCGTCCTGCGGGAACGCGCCGACGGGACGGAGTACGTGCTGCCGGTCGCGCACACCGCCACCCCCGGCCTCGGCAGCGACGAGGACCAGGGGCAGTACACGTACGACAAGGCCGGGTTCGAATGCACCGTCGACGTCACGACGGCCGCTGACGGCAAGCCGTTGGGTGACGGGTTCTGGGACATCTCCCTCGCTGTCGGGGCCCAGGGGCTGAGCCGCGAGGTGCGCATCGGCAGCAAGCGGGCCGACAGTGTGTCCGGCCGGGCAAGCACGCGTGTCGTGGACACCGAACAGGGGGCACGCGCAGTCGCCCTGTACACCACGAAGCCGCACGGCAACTTCACGCTCGACCTCGGCGAGAACGGCCACCGCGTGCCGCCACACCTCCGTCCCGGCGGTGTCCGCTGGGCCGCCGATGCGCCCACCGAGCTGGAGTTCACCGGACGGTGCACGCTCGCCGCGTACCCGGACGGTGCACTCGTGGTGAGTCTGTCCAACGGTCAGGGGGAGACCGCCGCGTTCCCCGTCCGCCGGACCGCCGACGACGGCGACACCTTCACGGCGCGGGTGCCGGTCACTGCCCTGTCCGCCGGCACATGGAGCGGTGAACTCCGCCTCGCGGACTGGTCCGTACCCCTTCCGGCGCTCCCCCGGAACCTGCCTCCGGCCAAGTGGCGTCGCCAAGGCCGGCCTTGGTACACGAAGCCGGCCCCGGACAGCGGCAAGCAGTTCGCGATGGTGGTCGCGCGGACCAACCTCGTGAAGGCCCTCGTCAGCCGACTGAAGCCGTGAGGTGCGGATCACCCCAACTCGGGCGCAAGTGCCCCTGTCACTTGACTTCCCCTTTACTGCGCCCACATAGTCCAGCTGCACCACCAGCACACAAAGAACACACGGCACACACGGCACACACCAAAGGGACCCCCTCGAACATGAAGAGATTCGCGCTGCCCCGTACCGGCGTCGCAGCGGCCGCGTCGGTGCTGTCGCTCGCTCTGGCCACCGGCTGCTCGGACGGTGGATCCGACTCCGGCGACGGGGGCAAGGCCGCCGGTGCCAAGGAGACGACGGCCGCCGTGAAGGCGCTGAGCAGCGGCGAGTTGGCGAAGGTGATCGTCGCCGCGGGCGACATCGACGGCTACGAGGTCACGTCGGCCACGGACTCCGAGGCGTTCGCCTCCTCCAAGGAGGAGGTCAAGGTCGTCGACGAGAAGTGCGCGCCGATCGCGTACGTCCTCACCGGGTTCGCGCCCGGCGACTCGACCGCGTACCTCAACCGCCAGGTCATACCGGCCACCGAGGAGGTCAAGCCGAGCGCATCTTCCACCAAGAGCCTGGACGATGTGACGGACGAGGAGCTCCAGGACGCGATGGACGCGCTCACCGATGCCTTCAGCAGCACGGCGACGATCGTCTCGCTCTCCTCGTACGAGGGTGAGGGCGCCCAGGAGGCCTTTACCTCGGTCTCCGACGCGGTCGAGGGCTGCGCGAGCGGGTTCACCGCCGCGGCGGACGGCGATACCGAGAAGTTCACGAAGGTCGCGTCCGAGAAGGCCTCCGGAAGCGGCGATGAATCGGTCGCGTTCGCGGTGACCGTCGAGGCGGAGGGCGACAAGGCCGTGGTGAAGGGCGAGGTCGTACGCCATGGCAGCACGATCGCCACCTACTACTCGTTGAACCTGGCCGCCCTCGCCGGCGAGGCAGGAGCCGACGACTACGACGTCCCGGCCGAGATCATCACAGCCCAGGCCGCCAAGCTCAGCTGAGCCCCGAACCAGCCGGGCCCGCACCCTTCCTCACAGCTTGTCGATGTCCAGGTTCGCGATCGCCGTCCTGGCGACTTCACGGCCGCGTGCCGTGAAGTCGCCCTTGCCGGGATAGCTGATCGTGAGCTTGTACATGTCGCCCGCCTTCGACTTGTAGTAGAAGATCTTGAGCTCGCGGGGGCGGGGGTTCTGGCTGTCGGTGGTCGCGTAGGTCACCGTGTTCTCGGCGGACTTTCCGCCTTGGTACTGAGTCTCCTTCGGGGACGTCCCAGGACCCTCGGGCATGTCGAGCTCGTACGCGCCGCTCTCCTTGAACTCACCGTCGTCGTCGTACATTTCGGCGGCGGCGGACGGGCTGATCTGACCACCGGTGTCCTCGGACTTCTTCGCGAGGGTCAGGCCGACCCAGATGCTGCCGCTCCAGTCGGAGTACGTGACCCAGTTCTTGTCCGTGTCGTCGGCGGCCGGCCTGGTCACCTGGTAGTTCGCGGGGACCGCCAGCGTCACGCCCAGCTTCGGGTGTGCCCGGGTCTTCCAGTCGTCCGGCAGCGGGCCCGCGAACGGGTCAGCGACCACCAGGTACGCGGCCACGGCCGCGGCGACGATCACCGCACCCAGTCCGATCAGGGTCTTGCGGCCGACACGGATCCCCCTGCCTCCCTCCGGGGCCGCGATCTGCACGACCTGCGTCGGCGCCGGAGCGGGCGGCTTGGCGGCCTCCTCCAGGAGCTGGCGGACCCGGGGCGCGTCCGGACGTCGAGAGGGCTCCTTGTCCAGCAGCCCGTTGATCGTCTCGGCGAGCGGACCGCCGGCCGAAGCAGGCGCCGCGGGCGTGGAGTTGAGAACGGACTGAAGGGTCGCCGGGGTGTTGCTGCGGCGGAAGGGCGAGACGCCCTCGGTGGCCGCGTAGAGCACGACGCCCAGGGACCAGAGGTCACTCGCCGGGCCCGGGCGCTGCCCCAACACCCGCTCCGGCGCGATGTACTCGGGCGATCCGACGAAGCCACCCACGTCCGTCAGGCTGGTCTCGCCCTCGATCTGGGCGATGCCGAAGTCGGTGAGAACGACGCGGCCGTGCCGGCCGAGCAGGACGTTGTCCGGCTTCACGTCCCGGTGCAAAATGCCCGCCGCGTGCGCGGCCTCCAGCGCACCGAGTACCTCAAGGCCGATGCGCGCCGCCTCGCGGACACCGAGCGTGCCCTCCTGAAGAGCGTCGCCCAGCGAACGCCCCTGCACCAACTCCATGACGATCCAGGGCTGTCCGTCCACCACCGCGACATCGTGGACGTTCACGACCGACGGATGGTCGAGCCGGGCCGCCGCACGCGCCTCCCGGCGCATCCGCTCGAAGACGTTGCCGCGTTCACGCTCGGGAAGATGGTCCGGAACCCGAGGCTCCTTGACGGCGACCTCGCGGTCCACCGTCTCGTCCTTGGCCCGCCAGACCGTGCCCATGCCCCCGTGGCCGAGCTTGGCGAGCAGCCGGTAGCGGCCCGCGACGAGACGCCCCACACCCGGCTCCGGCTGCTCCTGCTGGGGCTGTTCCACCTGCTGGGTCGGCGCGGCGTACGGGTTACCGGGGTAGGGCACACCCGGTCGCGGCGGGTGCAGACCGAAACTCGTTGGCTCATCGGCCCCGTAGGAAACTCCCCCGTTATTGCTCATGAGTCCATCCATATCGCGGCAAGCGCTTCGGCTTCCAGCCCCGCCGCTTTCCAGTCACAGACCCGTGACGCGAGCCGCCCTTTATCTCCGCTTTATCCGGTACGAGGGAAGCCCCTCTCCAACACGGCGCTACGGAACTACGGAACTACGGAGCCACGGCACTACGGAGCTACACAGCTACAGCACTACGAGACCACGAACGAGTCCACCGCCACGTCCAGGTACTCCTTCCCCTCCGTCGCCCTCCCGACCGGCGCCGACACCCACACGTCGTACATCCGGCCGCCCTCCTCCCAGCACAGGTCGTACGTGTGCCGCGCGCCCTCCGTCTCGGTGAACCCGTTCCAGGTGAACTCCCAGAACGCGGCGGGCCGTCCACCGTGCGTGGCCGAGGTGACGGCGGCATCGCGGTAACCCGGGTTCGTGGCGGGCCCCTTGGCGTCCCCGCGCCGCATCACCGCGAGCGGGCCGCCCGGTTCGGGGTCGGCCACCTTGATGCCGAGGCGGAAGGTCCGCCCCGGCGACACGTAGAAGACCCGCTCCCCCTCCGGTTCCCGGGTGAAGTCGTCTGGTACAGCGAGCGCGAACCCGCTCGGATCCTGCGCGAACCGGTATCCCGGGGGCACCTTGCGGACGGCGGCCGGACCGGCAGGCGGACTGGAGGCCGACGCACTCGCGGACGCCCCCGGCGCCCCGGTCGTCGACGTACCAGCCGTACTGCCCGCACTCGCCGTACTCGTCGTTGTGCTCGTACTCGTCGCGCTCGTCGCGCTCGTCGCGCTCGAAGGTGTCGGCGTACCACCCCCACCCCGACCGTCGTTCATCAGCAACGATGCCGCCGACACCCCCGCCCCGACCATGGCCGCGACCAGCGCGGCGGCGACAAGGATGCTCCGGGTGGAGCGCGGCGCCCCGGGAGGCGACAAGGATGGCGGGGCAGAGGGGGGCGTCCTCGTCGGTATGTCCCGCTGGGTGGGCGTGTATCCGGCCGTGACCGGCGGCGTCCGTCCCGTGTCCCGGAACGCGCGCAGCATCCGCTCCGCCTCCGCCGCGTCGAGCCGCTGCTCGGGATCGCGCTCAAGCAGCCCCCGTACGACGGGAAGCAGGGGCGCGGCCTGGGCCGGCGGCCGGATCTCGTCGACGACGACCGCGTGCAGGATGCCACCCAACGAGTCGCGGTGGAAGGGCGATTCACCGCTCAGGACGGTGCACAGCAGCACGCCGAGCGACCACAGGTCGGACTCGGGGCCCGTCCTGACCCCGGACATCCGCTCGGGCGCGGTGTACTCCGGCGAACCGACGAACGCCCCGCTCTCGGTGAGCGTCGTCGCGCCCGCGACCTGGGCGATACCGAAGTCGGTGAGGACGACCCGGCCGTCGTCCGCGATCAGTACGTTGGCGGGCTTGAGGTCCCGGTGCAGGACACCCGCGTCGTGCGCGCGGCGCAGCGCGCCGAGGAGGCCGATGCCGATGCGGGCGGCCTCGCGCGCGTCCACGGGGCCACCCGCGGAGATCCGCTCGGCGAGCGAGCCTCCCTCGATCAACTCCATGACGATGTAAGGGCGTTCGTCGTCCTCGACCACGTCGTGCACGACGATGATGTGCGGGTGCTGCAGCTGCGCGACGGCGCGGGCCTCGCGCAGGGTGCGGTCGCGCTGTTGGCGGGCCTCTTCCGCGGAGAGCGTGGTGTCGAGGGCGATTTCCTTGACCGCGACGTCACGGCCGAGCAGTTGGTCGGTCGCGCGCCAGACGACACCCATGCCGCCCCGCCCGATTCTGGCCTCCAGCCGGTACCGGCCGGCGATCGCACGGACGTTGTCCCCCTCGGTCCCCATGCGTCCCATCATGCCGCAACGGAGCCCGGCCCTCCGGGACAGCGAGCTGCCGTGGCCGGTATCCGGCCCTGCTGTCCCGAGTCACTGTCAGACGTTGCTATCAGGCATCGCTTCCAGACATCGCTTCCAGACAACGATGTCGGGCACCGGCTGCCAGGCGTCGCTGTCAGGCCTTGGGTCGCCAGCTCCTCAGCATCGCGTCGAACTGCTCGCGCGCCGTGTCCCAGTCCGCGGCCGGCGCGGACATGTAGATCGCGTACTCGACGCCGTCACGGGCGAGATACGTCTGCTCTATGGCACGGCGCGGCCCCGGGAACTCCGTCTGCTCGGCCAGCGCGGTCCAGGTGAAGTCCCACAGCGCGCCGTCGCAGTCGCGGAAGGTGTTGGAGTCCAGACTCACCCGGTGGTAGTCGACCAGCTTCGTCAACTGCTCCTCCAGGTCGAGCTGGTGCATGTACGGGTTCTCGAAGTCCGGTGAGTCGTCCAGGGCGATGCGTACGAAGTGATCGCCGTCGTCGGGTGTGTAGTCGACCTGACTGCCGTTGGCCTGCCGCTTCCAGCCCTTGGGGACGGCGAGGCTGAAGCCCTCGACGTCGTCGACGCGTACCCAGTTGTCGGGCACGGCACCGGTCGGCTGCTGCGCGCCCTCACTGGCCTGTGGGCTGGTGGCGGCGCCCGACTGCCCCGTACCGCCCTGTTCCTCGGTACGGGTGACCGCGTCCGCGCCCGAGCGCCAGTCGCCGGCGTACTTGATCACCGCGGCAGCACCGGCGCCGACCAGCACTGCCAGTACGAGGACAAGGGCGATGGTACGGACCCGGTGCGGTTTCCCGGGGACGGCCGGGGCGGCAGGAGCGGCCAGAGCGGGCCCGGCCAGCAGAAAGTCCGGGTCCTCGGTCCCGGCCGGGACATGAGACGACGAGACATGTGCGCTCACGCCATGTCCATTGGAGCCGTATCCATTGGAGCCATGTCCATTGGAGCCATGACCATTGGCGTCCTGTGCGGACGCGCCATGGTCCCCAGTGTCACCACGGTAGGGATGATCCACATCCGCCCCGGCTACCAGATGTTGCGTCGGCACATACGCCTGCGCCTCGCCCGGCCGACGACCCTCCGCCACCTCGGCGAGCATCTGCTCGGTTTCCTCCGCACCGGGCCGCAGGGCGGGGTCCTTACGGAGCAGCGCGGTGATCACGGGCCCCAACGGACCGGCGTACGCGGACGGTTCGGGCTCGTCCTCCACGACGGCCCGCATGGTGGTCAGCGGCGTGGTGCGCCGGAAGGCCGACCTGCCCTCCACCGCCGTGTACAGGGTCGCGCCCAGCGCCCACAGGTCGGAGGACGGACCGAATTCGTAGCCGCGCACCCGCTCGGGAGCCAGATAGTCGACCGAGCCGACGATCTCGCCGGTGCGCGTGATGGTCGTATCGCCCTCGACCTGCGCGATCCCGAAGTCGGTGAGCAGTACGCGCCGGTCGGCGGCGAGGAGGACGTTTCCCGGCTTTACGTCGCGGTGCAGCACACCGGCGGCATGCGCGGCCCGCAGCGCGCGCAGTACCCACAGCCCGATCCGCGCCACCTCGGCCGGTTCGACGCGCCCCTGTTCCTTGACCTCGTCGGCAAGCGAGTTGCCCTCGACCAACTCCATGACGATCCACGGTCTGTTGTCATGCTCCAGGACGTCATGAACGGTGACGACGGCCGCATGGTTGATCCGCGCGGCGGCCCGCGCCTCGGCGCGCGTCCGGGCGATCATCGGAGCCCGGTCGCTCTCGGCGACGTACAGTGCGGCCGTCAACTCCTTGACCGCGACCACACGGTGCAGCACCTCGTCATGTGCGCGCCACACTCGGCCCATGCCACCGCTGCCGATGGTTTCGACAAGCCGGTAGCGGCCCGCGAGGAGCTGGCCCTGCATCTGATTCACGTTTCCCCGCAATGGTCTTGACAGGGTCAGACTAAAGAGCGGCCCCCTAGGCAGGGAACCGCCGACGCCCTACGGAAACCGCACTGTGACGGTTATCCCTTCCGCGCACGGACGGGAACCAAGGGAACCACGAGTCTACGGAAGCCCATGGAGGCACCTGCCAGTGCCCTGAGTCAGTGTCACCCATGCCGTTGCTCGCTGTCATCCCGTGGCCTGATACGTCCCCGACGCCTGCTCGTACAGCCGCGTCACCTCGTCCCGTTCGGCCTCCGGGCCGCGCACCTGCACCACGTGGTAGTGCCCGTCGACGATGATCGCGAGATTGCGTACGAAGAGCTCGTGCCCTTCCCCGTCGGTCCAGGTGAACTGCCCCTCGGCCATGACCAGTCCGCCCACGTCGATCCGCCGCATCCCACTGGACGTGGCCCAGGTCGAGTCGCGGAACGGCTGCAACTCGCTCTCCCGCTCCCGCTGATACGCCATCGGATCACTGCCGAACGTGCTCGTGCTGTCCCGGCCGGGGACGAGGATGAGCTCGAAGTCTCCGTGGGAGTAGACGACTTGGCCATTTCCGTTCTTCGGCGAACGGTCCCAGCCGTTGGCCACGGCAACCCGGAAGCCCTCGGCGTCATCACGCAGCGTGAATCCCTGGGCGACTTCGGGATCGTTGCCCTGTGAACCCGTCGAACTCGTCGAACTCGTCGAAGCCGAGGGGCTCTTGTCCCCTCCCGGTGAGGTCTGGTCGGGGCGTGGCTCGCTGCTCGCGCTCCCTCCCGAACCGGTGTCGGGGGCGGTGCTGACCTCTCCGGCGGAACCGGTCCGCTCGCCGTCCGTCCCGCTGTCCGGCTCGGCCTTCGGCATGAACATCATGGCGTACGCGATCGCCGCGACCAGCAGGAGCAGGACCAGCAGAACCAGGTTCCGCCCGAGCCTTCGGGGCTTGACCTGCCTGTTCTGCTTGTTCTCCTTGGCCCGCTTGTGGCGGGCGTGCGGGCTGGTCGCGGGGAGCCCGGCGCGGCGCCTGCGGACGAGCTCGCCCCGCCGCCGTACGATCGGCAGCCGACTGGGGTTGACCGGGGGCGCGGCGACGACATGGGCCCCTGCCTCGGCCTCCGGCGCCGACCGCACCAAGGACCGCAGCCAGCCGCGGAGTTCCTCGAAGTCGAGCCGCTCGGTGGGGTCCTGCCGCAGCAGCGACTCCACGACGGGCCTCAGCGGCCCGCACTCCTCCGCGAAGGCGGGCGGCTCCGCGCACACGAGCTGTACGAGTTCGGCGGTGTTCTCCTCCGGGTAGGGCGCGTGCCCCTGCACGGCCCGGAAGAGCAGCGCCCCCAGCGCCCACAGATCGGTCGCGGGCCCGATCGGCGCCGCCAACTGCCAGTTCTCGTGCACCGGCCCGGCCTGCTCGGGCGCCCACCGCTCGGTCACGGGACCGACCACAGCCATCCGCGCCTGCCGGGCCCGCTCCGCGGCGAGCGCGGTGGCAGGTCCCCGACGCGGCGGCGCACCGACGACTGTCTGGTCCCAACGGGCGCCCTGCCCTTGGGCGTTACCGACGGGCGCGCCGACCGCTCCGGGGGCTGTGTGCCCGCCGGGGACGGAGTGCCCACCGGAGACGGGCCAGGGGACACTGCTCGCCGGCGGCGCGTCGGTGGACGTACCGCTCCCCGAGTACATGCCTGCCGAGGTGCCACTCCCCGGAGCCAGTCCGCGGTTCGCGGCTCCCGGGAGTGCGGGGCGGCCATCACCGCCGCTGCCGACGCCTGTTCCGGTCCCGGTACCAGCTCCGGTTCCGGTCCCAGCTCCGGTCCCAGCTCCGGTTCCGGGGCGGGGCTGGGCACCATGCCAGGGATTGGTGCGCCCCACTCCGTACGGGTCGGCTATCTGGCCGGGGGGCGGGGAGTTGGGCCGGTGCTCCATACCGTGGCCCGGGACTTGGTACGGGGCCTGGCCCTGACCGTGACCCGCGGCCTGGCCGTGACCCGCGGCCTGACCGAGGACTTGCCCGGGACCGGCCCCCTGGGCGTGGGCCTGGGCCGGCCCGCCGTGCTCCGGGGCCTGCGCGAACCCGCTACCCCCGGATGCCTGCGGATACCCGCCGTACCCGGCGACCTCGCGCCCGGAAGCCGACGACGCACCCTGCCCTTGCCCCGGACCCTGGGCCTGTGTCTGGGCCTGCTGGGCGTGGGCCTGTGACTGGACAGGAGCCTGAGCCTGGATCTGGGCCGCCGACACGTCAGTCTGCGATACGGGCCGGGGCGCGGGCAGCGCCGCCTGACCGCCCCGCTGCTCTTCGTGCACCCGGGCGGCGGCGCGCGCTCCGGCGCGGTACGCGGCAATGGCCCCGGCACGCGCCGCACGAATGTCGCCCTCGGTACCTGCGGCACCCCCCGCATCACCGGCTCCTCCGGCGCCCCGCGCTTCGAGCGCACGCGGACCTACGCCCCCCGCACCAGCCGCCGCCGTCTCCGCGACAGGCCCTCCGCGCTCCGCCCGAGCCTCGATCGCGGCCCGCCGCGCGGCTTCGGGATCCCTTCCAGCCGCACCACCGGCCACAGCACCCGGCGCACCGGACGACGCTCCGGCCTGCCCACCGAAACCGACCCCGTGCGAGGCCCCACCACGAGCACCACCAGACCGCCCAGCCCCCGACCCAACACCCGGACCCGCACCCACACCCGGACCCGCACCGCGGGCAACTTCCGCCTGCCCACCGACTTCACCCTCGAAGTCCCGCACCGGCACAGGGTCATACCCGCACAGCGCCTCCTCCGCGGCTCCGGCCGCCAGGCCGGTCAGCATCACGCGGCCGTCGTCGCAGACGAGCACCGTGCGTGCGGTGATGTTCCGGTGCACCCACCCGTGCGCGTGCAGCACCCGCAGCGCGGTGAGGACGTCGGCGGCTACCTCGGCCGCGCGATAGGGGCTCAGTGGCTTGTCGGCGAGCAACGCGGCCAGCGGCCTCGCAGCCACCAACTCGCTGACGATCCACAGCGACCCACCCTCGGCGAACACGTCGAAGACCTGGTCGAGCCGGGGATGGTCGGGTATCTGAGCGGCCGCCTGCGCGGCATCGATCGCCCGCCGCACGGCCGGTTCGGTGGGCCGGCGCGTGGTCCGCGCGGACGCCCGGCGCACGCCGCCGTCCCGCGCCACGAACCCCTCGGGCAGCCCGTCCGCGTCGAGCACCTCGGCCTCGACGACCTCCGGCAACTGCACCTGCCGGACCAGGACTTCCTGCCCGCTGTAGGTGTCGAACGCCCGGGTCGCCTCGGCGAGTTCGTGCTCCTCGGACGGCGGTAGCGGCAAGCGGTATCGGTCGGCGAGAACCCGTCCCGCGTACTCGTCCACGATGCCTCCCCCGGCCGCCCGGTTGGTCAATTCCGTTCGCCTTGCGTCCCGTTATGGCTTTGTACGGTCCGCAAGCACTCACGATACGTGCCGGAGGCAACTCGCAAAGTAGGGATGCGACATCTCAGCGTGCCCACGCATGGCGGAACGTCACATCGGCGAGTGGTACGTCACGACTTCGGCTGGAACGTCTCGGTCAGACTCTTCCACGTGTCCTTACGCAGATCGCCGTCCCAGTCGGCGGCCTTCGCCGTATACATCAACGCGTATCCCTGCTGCGGGCTGACGACGAATCCGCGGTCGATCGACCGGTACTTCGTGCCGCCGTCCTCGTAGGTGAACTCCCAGTCGGCCGTGTTCCAGCCGCGGTAGTCCACCGCCTCTATTCGCACCCGCTTGTACTGCGACCGCGTCATGCTCTGCTCTTGCTTCTCCCAGTCCGCCACCGGGTCGTCCTTGGGCGTGGTCGTCCAGCCGATCAGGAGCTTCTGCCCGTCGGGACCGGTGAACCGGGCGCCCGCCGCGTCCGTGGACGCGTACTTCCACCCCTCCGGCAGCACGATCGAAAACCCTTGACTCCCTTTGTACGTCGTTCCGTCCGCGGAATCCGAGTCCGAGTCCGAGTCCGAGTCCGACGCCTCGTCGTCACTGCCCGCCCCGCTCGACGTACCGGCCTCAGCGCTCGGCGTGCTGTCCGAGGCCGCGTCTCCGGCCGAACCGGTGGCCGGGTCGTCCGCCCCGTCACCGCTGTCCGTCTGGGTGCCGCTGCTCTCCTCGCTGCCACTTCCGGCGGTCGCCCCACTGGACGCGGCCTTGGTGTCACCGTTCTTGGTGTCGTTCGAGCTGTCGTCGCCCCCGTTGAGCGTGAGGGCCAGCACGGTCCCGAGCACCGCCAGCGCCACGACGACCGCGATGATCACCAAAGTCCGGCGCGGCACCACATCTGTCAACGGCGCCCGAGGCACCGGCCGCGGCGGCCGCTCCGGAGCCACGGGCCACCCGGAAGCCTTGCCGGCGGGCGTGGCAGCAGCGGACGTATCGGCCGAGACAGACGCGGAGACAGAAGTAACTGCAGCAGTGCCGGCCTTCCTCTGCGCGGGCGTGGAAGGAGATACGGACGGAGGCGTGGACGCAGGCTTGACCGAACCGGAACCGGAACCGGAACCAGAACCCAGACCCCGACCCGCACCCGCACCCGCACCAGCACCCGCACCAGCAGCTGCCCCTTCACCGCCCGTCGAACCAGCGGCCCCCGCGCCCCCGGACTTGGCCCGCGCCGTCGCCGCCGCGCCGACCGCAGCCGTGGCCGCCCCGGCCGCCGAGGCAGCCTGCCGCACGGAACGCATCGCCCCGCGCAACCGCTCCCCGGCCTCCTCGCCCCGCTTGGCACCGGAACCACCCGAGCCGGCAGAACCCGAACTCCCCTTGCCCGGCCCCTCGTCCGGCACCGGCGGCAACGCCACGACCTTCGTCGCGTCCACCTGCTCCGGCACGACCACCTTGGGTGCGGGCGCGTGCAGCACCTCATTGAGCATCGCCCGCGCACCCTCGACATCGAGCCTCTGCTCGGGGTCCTTGGCGAGCAGCCCGTAAATCACGTTCTCCAGCGGGCCCGCGTTCTTCGGCTGCTCCACCGGCTCGGTCATCACCGCGGTGAGCGTCGCGATCGCGGAGCCCTTGTCGTACGGCGGCGCGCCCTCCACCGACGCGTACAACAGACCGCCCAGCGACCACAGGTCGGCGGCGGGCCCGGGCTTGTGACCGCGCGCCCGCTCCGGCGAGATGTACGAGGGCGCGCCGACGAGCATGCCGGTCGAGGTGATGGACGGGTCGCCCTCGACCTGCGCGATCCCGAAGTCGGTCAGCACGACCCGGCCGTCCTCGGAGATCAGCACGTTCGACGGCTTCACGTCGCGGTGCAGGATGCCCTCCCGGTGCGCCGAACGCAGCACATCGAGAATCGCCAGCCCGACCTCGGCGGCCCGGATCGGCGTGAGTACGCCGTCCTCGCGGATGACCTCGGCGAGCGATTTGCCCTCGACGAGCTCCATCACGATCCACGGCCGGTTGTCCTCGTCGACCACGTCGAAGACCGTCACCGCGCCGTTGTTACGGATCCGCGCGATCGCCTTGGCCTCACGCAGGGTGCGCGTGATCAGCCGCCGCTTCTCGTCCTCGTCGATGCTCGACGGGAACCGCAGCTCCTTGACCGCGACCGTGCGGCCCAGGGTCTCGTCCTTGGCCCGCCACACCGTGCCCATGCCACCGCGGCCGAGAACATCCCCCAGCCGGTATCGCCCGGCGAGGAGACGTTCGCTCCTGTCCTGACGGGATGCTCCCGCCCGCTCCGCCTCCGACATGCGTCCCCTCAAGCAACCCGCCCTGACAGAGCCTTCATTGTCCCTCACCCGACAAGTGACCGACGCCGTGGGGGCCCTCAAGAAGGGACCGCCCGACGTCCGGTGCCCCGCGGTCCCGCATGATGGCCCCCAACAAGGAAGGACCGCCGATGGCGCCCCGCCGGACACCTCGGACACTCCTGGCGATACCCGCCGCCCTGGCGTTCCTCGTCCTGGCCCTGACCGGCTTGCCCGCCCCGACCCCAACCAGCGCCCAAACCCCCACACCCACGCCCTCCACCGACGCCCGACCCCCCACGTCCACGCCCCCAACCGGCCCGCACACCCTCACGTCCGCACCCTCAACCGGCGCCCGAACCCTCGCGTCCCCAGCACCGACCGAACCGCAGACCCCAGCCACCCCGGCCACGGACGCCGCCCTCGCCCTCCTCGTCACCCGAGGCAAGGCTCCCGCGGCGGCCCTGCTGGCTCAGGACGACTCCGGCACACGCTTCGCCGACGCCGGTGAAGGAATCGACCGCTCCGACCACTTCCGCGCGGGCAGCATCACCAAGACGTTCATCGCGACCGTGGTCCTGCAACTGGCCGCCGAACACCGGCTGTCCCTGTCGGACACCGTGGACGCCCACCTCCCGGGCCTGGTGAGCGGCGCGGGCAACGACGGCAGCCGCCTGTCCCTGCGCGCCCTGCTGACCCACACCAGCGGCCTGTACGACTTCACCGCCGACACCATGGGCGCCGTCCCCGTCACCCCACGTCAGGCCGTACGCATCGCGCTCACCCATCCCCCGGCCGCCCCCGGCCACTACGCCTACTCGAACACCAACTACGTCCTGCTCGGCATGGTCGTCGAGCAGGTCACCGGCAACTCGTACGCCACCGAGGCCGAGCGCCGCATCCTCACCCCTCTCCGCCTGACCGGCACCTCCTTCCCGGGCGCCCGCACCTCTCTCCCCTCACCGCACGGCCGCGCCTACGCCGCCGACGGCTCCGACGTCACCGAACTCGACCCGCGCGTGGCCGGCGCGGCGGGCGAGCTCGTCACCACGCTCGCCGACCTGGACCGCTTCTACGCAGCCCTCCTCTCCGGCGAGCTGCTCCCGCCCGGCCAACTGCGGGAGATGCTCAACACCCGCTCCGCACATGGCTCGTACGGCATGGACCTCTACCCGGTGAAGCTGCCGTGCGGCACCACCGTGTGGGGCCACAACGGCCGCATATCCGGCAGCTACGTGCGCACCGCAGCCACCGTCGACGGTCGTCGTGTCCTCACCTTCCGGGTGAACACGGACGGGATCGCAGACCCTGACCTCGAACCGGCCCTGCTCGCCGCCGAGTTCTGCCCCCGCACCGAGTAGAACGGACACCTTCCGAGCAAAGATCCCAGCTCACGACACTCGTTCGAGTGACATCAGCTGGAGCCATCAACTGGAGCCATCGGCTCGAGCCGTCAGCGGGAGCCGCAGCGGCAGCCGGAGTCCAGGCAGCAGAGCCCGCCGGTCAGAACGGCACGATGTCCGGCGCTCCCAGCCGCGCCGCGTCCGCAGTCAGGTCGTCCGGCTGCCGCTGCGACTCCCGCTCCGCCTCGACCCGCTTCTCGTAGTGCTCCACTTCCCGTTCGATCTGGTCCTTGTCCCAGCCGAGCACCGGCGCCATGAGTTCCGCGGCCTCCCGCGCACTGCGCGTTCCCCGGTCGAAGGTCTCGATCGAGATGCGGGTGCGCCGGGTCAGCACGTCGTCCAGGTGCCGGGCGCCCTCGTGCGAGGCGGCGTAGACGATCTCGGCCCGCAGATAGTCCTCGGCGGCCCCCAGGGGCTCACCGAGTGAGGGATTGGCGGCGATGAGGTCGAGCAGTTCCTCGGCGAGCACGCCGTACCGGTTCAACAGGTGCTCCACGCGCACCACATGGAGCCCGGTGCGCGCCGCGATCCGCGCTCGCGCGTTCCACAGCGCCCGGTACCCCTCGGCGCCGAGCAGCGGAATGTCCTCCGTGACGCACTCGGCGACCCGCTGGTCGAGACCGTGCACCGCCTCGTCCACCGCGTCCTTGGCCATCACCCGGTACGTCGTGTACTTGCCGCCCGCCACCACCACGAGCCCCGGCACCGGATGCGCCACGGTGTGCTCGCGCGACAGCTTGCTGGTGGCGTCCGACTCACCGGCGAGCAGCGGCCGCAGCCCCGCGTACACACCTTGGACGTCGTCGCGGGTGAGCGGCACCGAGAGCACGGAGTTCACGTGCTCCAGCAGATAGTCGATGTCCGCGCTGGACGCCGCGGGATGGGCCTTGTCGAGGTCCCAGTCGGTGTCGGTGGTGCCGATGATCCAGTGGCGCCCCCACGGGATCACGAAGAGCACGGACTTCTCGGTACGCAGGATCAGGCCCGACGTCGAGTTGATCCGGTCCTTCGGTACGACCAGATGGATGCCCTTGGACGCCCGTACATGGAACTGGCCCCTCTCCCCCACCATCGCCTGGGTGTCGTCGGTCCACACGCCCGTGGCGTTCACCACCTGCTTGGCGCGGACCTCGTACTCCCCGCCCCCTTCGACATCCTGCACCTTGGCACCGACAACGCGTTCGCCCTCGCGCAGGAAGCCGGTCACGCGCGCGCGGTTGGCGACCTTCGCGCCGTACGCCGCCGCCGTGCGCACCAGGGTCGCCACATAGCGGGCGTCGTCCATCTGCGCGTCGTAGTACTGCAGGGCGCCGACCAGCGCGTCCTTCTTCAGGGCGGGGGCGACGCGCAGGGCGTGGCGGCGGCTCAGGTGGCGGTGATGGGGCAGGCCCCGGCCGTGTCCTCGGGCCATCGCCATGGCGTCGTAGAGCGCGACGCCCGAGCCGGCGTACAGCCGCTCCCAGCCCTTGTGCTGGAGCGGATAGAGGAACGGAACGGGTTTCACGAGGTGCGGCGCGAGCCGTTCGAGGAGGAGCCCGCGTTCCTTCAGGGCCTCGCGCACCAGTGCGAAGTCGAGCATCTCCAGATAGCGCAGACCGCCGTGGATGAGTTTGCTGGACCTGCTCGACGTGCCCGACGCCCAGTCGCGCGCTTCGACCAGCCCTGTGGACAGGCCGCGCGTCACGGCGTCCAGCGCGGTGCCCGCACCGACCACTCCCGCGCCCACGACCAGCACATCCAGCTCACGCTCGGCCATTCCCGCCAGTGACTCGGCGCGCTCCGCCGGCCCCAGTGTCGCTGTCCTCACCGCTGCCTCCCGCTCTTGGTGGCGTCGGCCTCACCCGACAGGCGGGCCCGTGCTCACATCCCCCATGCCCAAAGTCTGACCTTCTTCCCCTCCTTCGGCCACCAGTCATCAGCAGCCTGTGGACAGCAATCGGGGACTCCCACGGAAACACAGCCGCACAATCCCGCATATCGGTCATATTTACTCCTAGTCTGACATTGCGCTCGCCCGTCCTGTCCACAGGGCTTGCGCACCTGTCCCGCTTCGGCTACTGGGAAGGACGGCCCACTCCATGCCCGCAGATCTCGCCGTCATCGGACTCGGTCATCTCGGCCTGCCCCTGGCCCAGGCGGCCGTGGCGGCCGGCATCCCCACACTCGGCTACAAGACCGGCCCTGAAGGCGGCTCCCTCAGCCCCGCCGAGCTGCGCCGGATGCTCTCGGGGGGCTTCCGGCCGGCCACCGACCCCGCGGAGCTCGGCCGCGTCCGCACGGCGGTCATCTGCGCCCCGACCTCGCGCGGCGCGGACGGCGCACTGGACCTGAGCCAGCTGGAGGCGGCCGCTCGCACCCTGGCCGCACAGCTGCGCCCGCACACCACGGTGATCCTCGAATCGCCCGTGCGCCCAGGCACCACCGAGGAATTCCTCCGGCCGCTCCTCGAAGAAGGCTCCGGACTGCGCGCGGGCCGCGATTTCCATCTCGCCTACTCGCCCAGCCGGGTCGACCCCGGCAACCGCGACTTCGGCCCCGCCAACACCCCGAAGGTCATCGGCGGCCTGACACCCGCCTGCACCGAGTCGGCCGCCGCCTTCTACGGACGCCTCACCGACAAGGTCGTACGCGCGCGTGGACCACGCGAAGCGGAAACCGTGCAACTCCTTGAGACCAATTTCCGGCACGTCAACATCGCCCTGGTCAACGAGATGGCCGTGCTCTGCCACGACCTGGGCGTCGACCTGTGGGACGTCATCCGCTGCGCCGAGACCAAGCCCTTCGGCTTCCAGGCGTTCCGGCCGGGCCCCGGAGTCGGCGGCCACGGAATCGCCCAGGACCTGACAGGCCACTCCGGACGCACCCTACGGATGGTCGAACTCGCCCAGCAGGTCAACAACCACATGCCCCAGTACGTCATCCAGCGTGCCGCCACCCTCCTCAACGAGCACGGCAAGTCGGCCCGCGCCGCGCGCGTGCTCCTCCTCGGCGTCACCTACAAGGCGGACCTCGCCGACCAACAGGGCACCCCCGCCCACGAGATCGCCCTGCGCCTGATGGAACTCGGCGCGTCCGTCAGCTACCACGACCCGCTCGTCCCGGCGTGGCGCGTCCTCGGCCGCCCGGTCCCGCGCGCCGACTCCCTCTACGAGGCCGCGGCCGACGCCGATCTCACGATCCTGCTCCAGCAGCACCGCACGTACGACCTCCAAGGACTGTCCGTGAAGGCCCAACTTCTCCTGGACACAAGGGGAGCGACCCCGACCGGAGCGGCCCACCGGCTCTGACCCCTGGAAATTACATCTCCCGTATGTCAGTGGTGACTGCTAGTGTCCGGGGCCGTTGTCGCACACGAGTGCGCCCACGCCCCACGCACATCGTGCGTCCACCACCCACACCAATTCGGGGGATCTCCACCATGAGCCAGCCCACGCCTCCTTCCCAGCCCACCGAGGGCAACCCGTACGCCGGCCAGCCGCCTGTCTCCGGCAATCCGTACGCCGGTCAGCAGCCCACGGGCGGCAACCCGTTCGCGGGCCAGCAGCAGCCCGCAGGTGGCAACCCGTTCGCCGGCCAGCAGCCCGGCTTTGTTCCGCCGGCGCCGCGCCGGGGCAATGTCGGCCTCGGCATCGTGGCGGCAGTCGTCGCGGCGCTGGTGACCGCAGGTATCTACGGCGCCATCATCGGCGGCACGGGGTACGAGATCGGCTACGCCGCGGTCGGCGTCGGCTTCCTCATAGGCCTCGCCGCGGGCAAGATCGGCGGCAGCAACCCCATACTGCCGATCGTGAGCGCCGTCGTCTCCCTGGGCGCCGTCTACCTGGGCCAGCTCATCGGTGTAGCGATGATCGGAGCCGACGAGTCCGACGGCCTTGTCTCCGCGACCACGCTCCTCACCGACCACTTCGACCTGGTGACCGCAGCCTGGAAGGAGTCGGCCGACTTCATGACCTACCTGTTCTTCGCGATCGGCGCCTTCGCCGCCTTCTCGGGGACCAAGAAGGCCGCCGCGTAACCCGGTTCGCGCACGACGAAGGGCCCGGATCACCACCAGGTGACCGGGCCCCTCCGCTCCGTGGGACAAAAACCGCCGTACGACCTACCGCTTGTGCTGCGAGTCCGCCACCGTCACCTCGACGCGCTGGAACTCCTTCAGCTCGCTGTAGCCGGTGGTGGCCATCGCCCGACGCAGTGCGCCGAAGAAGTTCATGGAGCCGTCCGGGATGTGCGAGGGACCGGCGAGGATTTCCTCGATGGTGCCCACCGTGCCGAGGTCGACCTTCTTGCCGCGCGGCAGCTCCTCGTTCACGGCCTCCATGCCCCAGTGATGGCCCTTGCCGGGCGCGTCGGTGGCGCGGGCCAGCGGGGAGCCCATCATCACGGAGTCGGCCCCGCAGGCGATGGCCTTGGAGAGGTCGCCGGACCAGCCGACACCGCCGTCGGCGATGACGTGGACGTAGCGACCGCCGGACTCGTCCATGTAGTCGCGGCGCGCGGCGGCGACATCGGCGACCGCGGTCGCCATCGGAACCTGGATACCCAGCACATTGCGCGTGGTGTGCGCGGCGCCGCCGCCGAAGCCGACGAGAACACCCGCCGCGCCCGTGCGCATCAGGTGCAGGGCCGCGGTGTACGTGGCGCAGCCGCCGACGATCACCGGGACGTCGAGCTCGTAGATGAACTGCTTGAGGTTCAGCGGCTCGGCCGCACCGGAGACGTGCTCCGCCGACACCGTCGTACCGCGGATGACGAAGATGTCCACACCCGCGTCCACGACGGCCTTGGAGAACTGAGCCGTGCGCTGCGGGGACAGGGCCGCGGCGGTGACGACGCCTGAGTCGCGCACCTCCTTGATGCGCTGCCCGATCAGCTCCTCCTTGATGGGAGCCGCGTAGATCTCCTGAAGGCGGCGGGTCGCGGTGTCCGAGTCCAGCTCCGCGATCTCGTCGAGCAACGGCTGCGGGTCCTCGTACCGCGTCCACAGCCCTTCGAGGTTGAGCACGCCCAGGCCGCCGAGCTCACCGATACGGATCGCGGTGGCCGGGGAGACGACCGAGTCCATCGGGGCGGCCAGGAAGGGCAGCTCGAAGCGGTAGGCGTCGATCTGCCAGGCGATCGAGACCTCCTTCGGGTCCCGGGTACGGCGGCTCGGGACGACGGCGATGTCGTCGAAGGCGTACGCCCGGCGGCCGCGCTTGCCGCGCCCGATCTCGATCTCAGTCACGTTGTGGCCTTTCCCTCTTCGCTTCTGCGTCTCCCAGTATCGCCGACGCCCACGACAAGGGCGGCCCCGGGAACCCCCGGGACCGCCCTCAAGCCGTACGACCACTGGTTACGGCTACTGCTGACGACTACTGGTTGCGGCTGTAGTTCGGCGCCTCGACCGTCATCTGGATGTCGTGCGGGTGGCTCTCCTTGAGGCCCGCCGAGGTGATGCGGACGAAGCGGCCCTTGGTCTCCATCTCGTCGATGGAGGCGGCGCCCACGTAGCCCATGGTCTGGCGCAGACCGCCGACGAGCTGGTGCAGTACGTTGCCCAGCGGGCCGCGGTAGGGCACCTGGCCCTCGATGCCCTCGGGGACGAGCTTGTCGTCGGAGGCCACGTCGGCCTGGAAGTAGCGGTCCTTCGAGTACGACCGGCCCTGGCCCCGGGACTGCATGGCGCCGAGGGAGCCCATGCCGCGGTACGACTTGAACTGCTTGCCGTTGATGAAGAGCAGCTCGCCGGGCGACTCCTCGCAGCCCGCGAGGAGGCTGCCGAGCATCACGGTGTCGGCGCCGGCAGCGAGGGCCTTGCCAATGTCGCCGGAGTACTGCAGGCCGCCGTCGCCGATCACCGGGACACCGGCGGCGCGCGCCGCGAGGGCCGCTTCGTAGATGGCGGTGACCTGGGGGACGCCGATGCCGGCGACCACACGGGTGGTACAGATCGAGCCGGGGCCCACGCCCACCTTGACGCCGTCGACACCGGCGTCGATCAGCGCCTGGGCGCCGTCACGGGTGGCCACGTTGCCGCCGATCACGTCGACGTCGACGCTCGACTTGATCTTCGCCATCCAGTTGAGGGCGTTGCTGTTGTGTCCGTGCGAGGTGTCGACGATCAGGAAGTCCACCCCGGCCTCGGCCAGCGCCTGGGCCCGCTCCAGCGCTTCGGGACTGGCGCCGACGGCGGCACCGACCAGCAGGCGGCCCTCGGCGTCCTTCGCGGCGTTCGGGTACTTCTCGGCCTTCACGAAGTCCTTGACCGTGATGAGGCCCTTGAGGATGCCCGCGTCGTCGACCAGCGGAAGTTTCTCGATCTTGTGGCGGCGCAGCAGCTGCATGGCGTCGTTGCCCGAGATGCCGACCTTGCCGGTGACCAGCGGCATCGGGGTCATGACCTCGCGCACCTGGCGCGAGCGGTCGGTCTCGAAGGCCATGTCCCGGTTGGTGACGATGCCGAGCAGCTTGCCGTTCCCGTCGGTGACGGGGACACCGCTGATGCGGAACTTGGCGCACAGTGCGTCGGCCTCGCCCAGCGTCGCGTCCGGGTGCACCGTGATCGGGTCGGTGACCATGCCGGACTCGGAGCGCTTCACGAGGTCGACCTGGTTGACCTGGTCCTCGATGGAGAGGTTCCGGTGCAGCACGCCCACGCCGCCCTGCCGTGCCATGGCGATCGCCATGCGCGACTCGGTCACCTTGTCCATCGCCGCCGAGAGCAGCGGGATGTTCACACGTACGTTGCGGGAGATGCGGGACGAGGTGTCGACCGCGTTGGGCAGCACTTCCGAAGCGCCCGGCAGCAACAGCACGTCGTCGTAGGTCAGCCCGAGTGTCGCGAATTTAGCGGGCACTCCGTCGACGTTGGCAGTCATGACACCTTCCCCAAATGGCCTTGATCGGTGCGGATGTCCATGCTAACGGGAAGCAAGGGTCTCTCATTCCATGGCCTGGGTAAGCCCGGGGCTTCGTACTTTCGTACGGGTCTGGCGGCATCGCCGTTCATCCCGGCACCGGAAGCCCTGCCCTGGGCCCGAGCCAGGCCTCCGCGCCCCCGGCCCGCACGGCCCGGACCGGTGCTTTTCCTTGCGGGCCGACCACTTGACCGCGGACCGGCGCTTTCCGGCGCAGGCCGACCACTCCACCGCGGACCGGCGCTTCCCCGCGCAGACCGACCACTCCACCGCGGACCGGTTTTCGACGTCCGGCTCCCCGTCGTCGCGGCGACGGACAACTGCCGTCCCGACGGGGCCAAGCTCGGCCCGCCGCACACCACCGTGCGGCTGCCCGCCGTCGCGGCGGAGAAAAGCCACCACCCCGGGCCAACCCACACCCGGCACCGCCGAACACCCCACCCCTCCCACACGCCATCGCGGCGCAGCAAGGAGCGCAAAAGAACCAGGAAACCCGCCCCAAAGACAGGTCCGGCTACTGCTCCGCCAACGCCCGCAGGCGGCTCAGTGCCCGGTGTTGGGCCACCCGTACCGCTCCCGGTGACATTCCCAGCATCTGGCCGGTCTCCTCGGCCGTGAGGCCCACCGCGATCCTCAGCAGGAGTAGCTCGCGTTGGTTGTCGGGGAGGTTGGCCAGGAGTTTCTTGGCCCATTCGGCGTCGCTGCTGAGCAGGGCGCGCTCTTCGGGGCCGAGGGAGTCGTCGGGCCGCTCGGGCATCTCGTCCGAGGGGACGGCGGTGGAACCGGGATGCCGCATCGCCGCGCGCTGCAGGTCGGCGACCTTGTGCCCGGCGATGGCGAAGACGAACGCTTCGAAGGGGCGTCCGGTGTCCTTATAGCGCGGCAGCGCGAGAAGCACCGCGACGCAGACCTCCTGCGCCAGGTCCTCCACGAAGTGCCGCGCATCGCCCGGAAGCCGGGACAGACGGGTGCGGCAGTAGCGCAGCGCGAGGGGGTGAACATGGGCGAGCAGATCGTGTGTTGCCTGCTCGTCGCCGTCGACCGCGCGATGGACGAGCGCACCGATCACCGTCGTCTCGTCGTCGCGCATCGGTCCATGGTGCCTCGGCGTCGTTCGATCCGTGGCACCGCGTCCATAGTTGTGCACCGAAGCGTTATGAGCAGGTGCGCCGGAACTCATCTCCTGCGCCCTCCCCTTCCGCTCGACCGAATCGTTCCCGAGGAACTCCACACCTCAAGGATGCGGCATCCGCCGGGAAACGGGGATCGGGCATCGAAGAAGCTCTCTCCGAGGGCCCGGCCCCGCCCGTCACAAGACGGGCAGGGACTACTGCCGTTGTACCCCCACGGCGGCACACTTAGCGAACCAGGCCCCACCGGAAACCGAGCGCCACGGCGTGCGCACGGTCCGAGGCACCGAGCTTCTTGAAGAGCCGCCTGGCGTGCGTCTTCACGGTGTCCTCGGAGAGGAACAGCTCACGGCCGATCTCCGCGTTGGAGCGACCGTGACTCATACCCTCCAGGACCTGGATCTCCCGCGCGGTGAGCGTGGGCGCGGCGCCCATCTCGGCCGACCGCAGTCTGCGCGGGGCGAGCCGCCAGGTGGGGTCGGCGAGCGCCTGGGTCACCGTCGCGCGCAGTTCGGCACGCGAGGCGTCCTTGTGCAGATAGCCGCGGGCACCGGCGGCGACGGCGAGCGCCACGCCGTCCAGGTCCTCGGCAACGGTGAGCATGATGATGCGCGCACCGGGGTCGGCGGACAACAGCCGCCGAACAGTCTCGACGCCGCCCAGACCGGGCATGCGTACGTCCATCAGAATCAGGTCCGAACGGTCGGCACCCCAGCGGCGGAGTACTTCCTCGCCGTTGGCCGCCGTCGTCACACGCTCGACGCCGGGCACGGTCGCCACCGCACGGCGCAGCGCCTCTCGGGCAAGCGGGGAGTCGTCGCAGACGAGGACAGATGTCATGGCCGTCCTCCGCAGCTGATGCGCGTCACCTTGAGCCTCCAGGCTGGTACGAATCGTCACCAATGCGGTCGACACTCGCCGACGGAAACTGCCGTCTGCCCGAGCGCTTGTTCCTTCGACCGCCTCGGCAATCTCAACGATGGTCACTCGAAAGAGTTACGGGGCAGCCGGTCGTCTTCGGCACTGTACGTGAGGGCGCGGACACGGTGCAGACATGCGCGGCGGACCCACAACCTTTCATCACAACCCATGCCCCATTTAGCCCGATTTCTTCCCTTTTCCTGGTGTCTGAGGCTAGATTCGCAATGAGTCATATTTTCATCTCCTTAGATCGTAGATGTACGGTCGGTGGGCACATAGCAGCCCAGAACGGCAACAAGGGGACACGCAATGGCAGATTTCTCCCGCCTTCCCGGTCCGAACGCGGATCTCTGGGACTGGCAGCTCCTCGCGGCTTGCCGCGGGGTCGACAGCTCGCTCTTCTTCCACCCGGAGGGCGAGCGCGGTGCGGCACGGAGCGCTCGCGAGAACTCGGCCAAAGAGGTCTGCATGCGATGCCCGGTTCGCGCGGAGTGCGCGGCACACGCGCTGGCGGTGCGCGAGCCGTACGGCGTGTGGGGCGGGTTGACCGAGGACGAGCGCGAAGAACTCATGGGACGGGCACGCAACCGGCTGGTCTCGGCGTCGGCCACCGGAAGCAGTCCTCCTTCGAACAACTGAAGGAACGTTTCTTCCAACCAGGCACGCGCACGCGTGCCGCTACTTTTCTGATCCCGCTCCCCTACGTGCCCCGCGCCGGGACTACCGCTGCGCTGCCCGCGCCAGCCGGTCCAGCGTCGCCGCCACCGCGGGCACCTGGGCGAGATCCGGCAGCGTGAGCGCGACGATCTCCCGCCGCAACGGGGGCTCCACCGCCACCATGCGCGCCCCCTTGGGCCGTACGGACTCGATGGCGAGCTCTGGAAGGACCGCGACCCCGAGGCCGGCGCCCACCAGGCCGACCACGGCCGGGTAGTCGTCGGTGGCGAAGTCGATACGGGGCTCGAAGCCCGCACCGCGGCAGACCTCGACCAGTTGTCGGCGGCAGCGTGGGCAGCCCGCGATCCACGGGTCCCCGGCGAGTTCGCCGATCGCGACCGACCCGGATCCGGCGAGGGGGTGGCTCTCGGGGACGAGCCCGACCAGGCGGTCGAGCAGCAGGGGACGTACGACCAGGTCGTCCCATTCCTCGACCGCATCGACGCCCGTCACCCCCTCGTAGCGGAACGCGAGGGCGATGTCGCAGTCGCCGTCGCGGAGCATCTCGACGGAGCGCGGCGGCTCGGCCTCCTCCAGGGAGACCCGGGTGCCGGGGTGCGCGGCGCGCAGGGCGGCGAGGGCCGTGGGTACGAGCGTGGAACTGCCGCTGGGGAAGGAGACGAGCCGGACGCGGCCCGCGCGCAGGCCCGCGATGGCGGCGACCTCCTCCTCGGCGGCCGTCAGTCCCGCGATGATGCCGGCCGCGTGCCGGACGAGTGCGTCGCCCGCCTGCGTCAGACGCATCTCGCGGCCCGTACGGATGAGCAGCGGGGTGCCGACGGACGCTTCGAGTGCCTTCATCTGCTGGCTGACGGCGGGCTGGGTGCAGCCCAGTTCACGTCCCGCCGCCGAGAAGGAGCCGGTGGCGGCGACGGCGCGCAGGACACGGAGATGACGGGCCTCGATCACATTTTGAGCATAAGGGTTTCTTGGGTGCAGAAGCGAATATTGCGTCGCAGCTTTGGCTCTCCATCGCCTAGCGTGGCCGTCATGAAGCTTCTGTCGCTGAATCTGGGCCGGGCGCAGGCCGTCGAGTACACGGACCAGCCCGAGGGGGTGACCGGCATCGACAAACAGCCGGTGCCGGGGCCGGTGCGGGTCGAGGCGCCCGGGCCCAAGGGGACCGGTGGGAGCGGCCTCGCCGGGGACGCGGTGTGCCACAGGCGGCACCACGGCGGGGAGCACCAGGCCGTGTACGCGGTGGCGCGCGAGGATCTCGACGACTGGGAACGCGAGCTGGGCCGGACGATATCCGCCGGCTCCTTCGGCGAGAACCTCACGACACAGGGAGTCGACGTGTCCGGGGCGCTGATCGGTGAGCGTTGGCGCATCGGGCCCGAGGTGGTCCTTGAGGTCACCTGCGGGCGCATCCCCTGCCGGACCTTCCAGGAACACCTCGGCGAGAAGGGCTGGGTGAAGCGCTTCACCCAGAAGGGGGCACCCGGCGCGTATCTGCGGGTCGTCGAACCCGGCGAGATCCGCTCCGGTGACCCGATCGAGGTCGTGTACAGGCCGGACCACGACGTCACGGTCGCCCTCCAGTTCCGTGCGGTCACGACCGAGCGGCAACTGCTGCCGCGACTGCTGGGCGCGGGCGATTCGCTGCATCCGGAGTCGCGCGCGATCGCCGAGAAGTACGTGACGACGCTCGGCGCCTGAGGACCTGGGGGACCTGTCCGGGCAGCGGATACGCGGGCGGTCGCAGACCCTGCGCGGAAGTCGTGCGGCGCGCGCGGGCGTGGGGGCGCGGGGCGCCGGACCACAGGACAGGTCATTAACCTTGCGCCATGACAACGGCTCTGATTACTGGATCGACCGCGGGTATCGGCGCCGCCTTCGCGCGGCGTCTGGCGGCTGACGGCCACAATCTCGTGCTGGTGGCGCGTGACACCGAGCGGCTGGGTGAGCAGGCGACGGAGCTGCACGACCGGCACGGCATCGAGGCGGAGGTGCTGACCGCGGATCTGGCGACGGACGAAGGCATCGAGGCGGTCGCCAAGCGGCTGAGCGACCGCAAGAACCCGGTCGACCTTCTGGTCAACAACGCCGGCTTCGGCAACAGGGGCCGCTATCTCGAGGTGTCGATGGCCGACGAGCTGACGATGCTCAAGGTGCACTGCGAGGCGGTGCTGCGGCTGACCTCGGCGGCGACCGAGGCCATGCGGGAGCGCGGGCGGGGCGGGGTCGTCAACGTCGCTTCGGTGGGGGCGTTCCTGCCCCGGGGGACGTACGGGGCGTCCAAGGCGTGGGTCGTGCAGTTCACGCAGGGCGCGGCGGGGGACCTGGCCGGCAGCGGCGTACGGCTGATGGCGCTGTGCCCCGGATTCGTGCGCACGGAGTTCCACGAGCGCGCCGGCATGAGCACGGACAACATCCCCAACTGGATGTGGCTGGACGCCGACAAGCTGGTCGCCGCCGCGCTCACGGACCTGGCCCGCGGCAAGACCCTGTCGATTCCCGATCCGCGCTACAAGGCGCTGTTGGGCCTGGTGAAGGTGACACCGCAGGCGCTGCTGGGCGGGGTCGCGTCCAGGACCGGGCGGAAGTACGGGCCCCAGTAGGGCCGGCAGGACCAGTGGGAGCGGCAGAGCCGGAGCCCGCGGTGCACGGAAAAAGCCCCCGTTCCCTGGGGGAACGAGGGCTTCCTCGGAAGCCGGTGCCTCAGTGCGAGTGGCCGTGACCGTGGCCGTGACCCGCGTCGCCCTCTTCCTCGGCCGGCTTCTCGACGACCAGGGTCTCGGTCGTGAGGAGCAGGGAGGCGATGGAGGCGGCGTTCTCCAGAGCGGAGCGGGTGACCTTGACCGGGTCGATGACGCCGGCCTTGACCAGGTCGCCGTACTCGCCGGTGGCGGCGTTGAAGCCCTGGCCCTTGTCGAGCTCGGCGACCTTGGAGGTGATGACGTAACCCTCCAGGCCCGCGTTCTCGGCGATCCAGCGCAGCGGCTCGACGGCGGCCTTGCGGACGACCGCGACACCCGTGGCCTCGTCGCCCGTCTTGCCGAGGTTGCCCTCAAGGATCTTGACGGCGTGGACGAGCGCGGAGCCACCACCGGAGACGATGCCCTCCTCGACCGCGGCGCGGGTCGCGGAGATGGCGTCCTCCAGACGGTGCTTCTTCTCCTTGAGCTCCACCTCGGTGGCGGCGCCGACCTTGATCACGCACACGCCGCCGGCCAGCTTCGCGAGGCGCTCCTGGAGCTTCTCGCGGTCCCAGTCGGAGTCGGTGTTCTCGATCTCGGCCTTGATCTGGTTGACGCGGCCCACGACCTCGGAGGAGTCGCCGCCACCGTCGACGACGGTCGTGTCGTCCTTGGTGATGGTGACGCGGCGGGCGGTGCCCAGCACGTCCAGGCCGATCTGGTCGAGCTTGAGGCCGACCTCCTCGGCGATGACCTGACCGCCGGTGAGGGTGGCGAGGTCGCCCAGCATGGCCTTGCGGCGGTCGCCGAAGCCCGGGGCCTTCACCGCGACGGCGTTGAAGGTGCCGCGGATCTTGTTCACGACCAGGGTCGACAGGGCCTCGCCCTCGACGTCCTCGGCGATGATCAGCAGCGGCTTCGAGGCGTTGGCCTGGATGACCTTCTCCAGCAGGGGCAGCAGGTCCTGGATGGAGGAGATCTTGCCCTGGTGGATGAGGATGTACGGGTCTTCCAGGACCGCTTCCATGCGCTCCTGGTCCGTCACGAAGTACGGCGACAGGTAGCCCTTGTCGAAGGCCATGCCCTCGGTGAAGTCCAGCTCCAGACCGAAGGTGTTGGACTCCTCGACGGTGATGACACCGTCCTTGCCGACCTTGTCCATCGCCTCGGCGATGAGCTCGCCGACCTGGCTGTCCTGGGCGGACAGACCGGCGACGGCCGCGATGTCGGCCTTGTCCTCGATCGGCCGGGCGGTCGCGAGGAGCTCCTCGGACACAGCCTTGACGGCGGCGTCGATGCCCTTCTTGAGGAGGGCGGGGGACGCGCCGGCGGCGACGTTCTTCAGGCCCTCGCGCACGAGCGCCTGGGCGAGCACGGTGGCGGTGGTCGTACCGTCACCCGCGATGTCGTTGGTCTTGGTCGCCACCTCCTTCACCAGCTGGGCACCGAGGTTCTCGTACGGGTCGTCGAGCTCGACCTCGCGCGCGATGGTGACGCCGTCGTTGGTGATGGTGGGAGCGCCGAACTTCTTGTCGATGACGACGTTGCGGCCCTTGGGGCCGATCGTCACCTTGACCGTGTCGGCCAGCTTGTTGACGCCGCGCTCGAGGGCGCGACGGGCGTCCTCGTCGAACTTCAGGATCTTCGCCATGGGAGCGATTCAGCCCTCTCGAAACTCTGGAAAATCTGGGGAGAACGAACGGCGCCCCCGACGCCCGGCTACTTGCGGTCGCGGGGGGCCAGGGGCGCAGCTCATTGCAAAAACTGGGTGAATTACTTCTCGATGATCGCGAGCACGTCGCGAGCCGAGAGGACGAGGTACTCCTCGCCGTTGTACTTCACCTCGGTGCCGCCGTACTTGCTGTACAGCACGATGTCGCCGACGGCGACGTCGAGCGGAAGACGGTTACCGTCCTCGAAACGGCCCGGGCCCACGGCAAGGACGACGCCCTCCTGGGGCTTCTCCTTCGCAGTGTCCGGGATGACCAGGCCAGAGGCCGTGGTCTGCTCGGCTTCGAGCGGCTGGACCACAATGCGGTCCTCGAGCGGCTTGATGGCAACCTTGGAGCTGGTGGTCGTCACGATCCGACCTCCCCCTTCGGAGATCTCACGGGGTTAACTGTCTGAGGTGGCGACCAGGTGGACCCGTCGTCGCGGGAGCCGGATCTACCTGTCGTCATTGGCACTCTCCAGGGGGGAGTGCCAGACCTGAGACTATGACCGCGATTAGCACTCGGTCAAGCGGAGTGCCAACGCGGCGCCCACGAACCCGTGAAATCGCGGCCCTGGGATGCGTCAGAGATAGTCCTCCAGGCGGGCCGCAGTGAACCCCTCCGCCTGTACCCGGCGCAGCAGAGCGACCGTCGCCGCCGTGAGGTTCGGGTCGTCGAAGCCGGACAGGATGTCGCCGGTCCGCAGCGCGCCCTCGTCGTCGGCGTCCCGCCCTCGTACGACGGCAGCGATCCCGCAGTCCGCGGCGGCACGCAGCGTGGTGGTGTCGTACGTCCCGTACGGGGGCCGCAGAAAGCGGGGGCGGATGCCGAAGCGCTGCTTGAGTTTGTCCTGCTGGCCGCAGATCTCGGCGCGCTGGCCGACGTACGGCAGGCCCCGCAGGGAGGGGTGGTCCAGGGTGTGGTTCTGCACGGTCGCGCCGACCGCACGCAGCCGCGCGAAGTGTCCGTACCCCGGCCCGACCACGCTGTCCGTGAGGAACATGCTGACCGGCAGCCGCAGTTCACGGACCATGTCGACGAACCGCGGATCCCGCTCGGCACCGTCGTCGTACGTCAGGAAGACCACCTTGTCGCGGGTGGGCACCCGGTCCACGACCGGCGCGAGGCCCGGGCCCGCGACGGGCACGGTGGCCCGGGCGGACGGCTTCGGCGCGGGGGCGAGCGGCGCGGACAGGCCCCAGCGGTGGTACGTCGCCAGGGTCGGCCCGTGCGAGCGTGCCTTGCTCACCTCGTGTGCCGCCTTCGTTCCCAGCCGTTCGATCGGGTCGACGGACTGGGCGCAGCCCGACAGCAGCACGGAGCTGAGCAGTCCCACGATGAGCCCGCAGGACCGCGGTCTCACAAGTAGTCCTCAAGGCGGGCCACCGCGTACCCCTTGTCGGTCACCATCTTCATGAAGCGGCGGACCATGTCGGGCATCGTGCCCTTCCAGTCCTCCTTGCCCCGGAAGTGGGTCAGGACGATGTCACCGGGGTGCAGATCGCGGTCCCACTCGCGGTAGTCCCAGTGGTCGACGAAGATCTCCTCGTTCCACAGCGGAGCAGCCTTGATGCCGCAGGACTTGGCGGCCCGCAGGGTGTCCTCGTTGTAGTTGCCGTACGGCGGCCGGAAGAGCGTCGGGCGCTTGCCGAACTGCTTCTTCATCACGTCCTGCATGCCGCAGATCTCGCGCTTCTGCCGCTGGTAGGAGAGCCCGGGCAGGTAGGGGTGGTGGAGGGTGTGGTTGTTGAGTACGACGCCACGGTCGCGCATCGTGCGGAAGTACCCGTAGTCCTCCTTGACCAGGTAGTCGCTGAGGAAGGCGGTGTACGGGATCTTCAGATCGCTCATCATCCGCAGGAAGGCCGGGTCCTTCTCGGCGCCGTCGTCGATGGTGAGGAAGACGACCTTGTCCTTGGTGGGGATGGTGGTGAAGACGGGCGGCAGATCCTCCCCGTCCTCGACCTCGAAGCCGTCGCGGAACTCGATGACCGGCTTCTTGGCCGGCGGCGCGGGCGCGGTCAGCGGCGTCTTGGCCAGGCCCCAGCGCTTGGCCGCGGCGGCTCGGGCGGCCTGCGCGAGCCGGGCCTTGGCGGCGGCGTCGAGGGCGGGCGGCGCCTGGCGGCCGGGGGCCGGTTTCACGGACGCGGGGTCGGCGCCCGAGGCGCAGCCGGACACGATGCCGGCCAGGGCGAGCGCGGCGATCCCCGTACGGGCAGCCGTCAATTTCATACCGTTTTTGTAATTTTGTCGTACTGATCGCATGGCGCCGGATCCTCGCAGCCCACGGCCCGTACGAGGCCACGACACCGCGGCCGGACGCGCACCGTCCACCGACTGGCCCACAATGGCCCGGTGAACGACCTCGATCCGCCGTCCCCCCTCGCCTCCTTCGCCACCCTCCTCACCCCCGAGGGCCGCGCCCTGCTCGACGAGGTGCGCGGCACCGACCCGGCGCAGGAACTGGTCGTCGCCACCCGGCTGCGCCGCGAGCACCCCGCCGCACTGGTCTCGGCGGCCCTCGGACAGGCACGGTTGCGGCAGCGGGCGGCGGCGAAGTTCGGGGCCGAGGACGCCGAGCGGATGTACTTCACCCCCAACGGGGTCGAGCAGTCGACCCGCACGACCGTCGCGACGCACCGCGCGCAGCGCCTGCACGCCCTCGGCGTCCGCTCGGTCGCCGACCTCTGCTCCGGCATCGGCGGTGACGCGATCGCACTCGCCCGCGCCGGGATCCGGGTCCTCGCCGTCGACCGTGACCCGCTGACCGTGGCGGTGGCGCGCGCGAACGCCGACGCGCTCGGTCTAGCGGACCTGATCGAGGTGCGCGAGGCGGATGTCACGGAGGTGGACGTGTCGGCGTACGAGGCCGTCTTCGTGGACCCCGGGCGCCGGGGCGGCCGCGGCCGGATCTTCGACCCGGAGGCTTACTCACCGCCCCTGTCCTGGGCGGTCGGCGCCGCCTCGAAAGCTCCCCTCGCCGCCCTGAAGATCGCTCCCGGTGTCCCGCACGAGGCCATTCCCGCCGAGGCGGAGGCCGAGTGGATCTCGGACGGCGGCGATGTGAAGGAAGCGGTGCTCTGGTTCGGCACCGAGCCGGGCCTGGTGCGGGCCACGCTGCTGCCGGGTCCGCGCGAGGTACGGGGGCGCGGGCTGCCGGATCCGGCAGTGCGGTCCCTCGGGCGGTATCTGTACGAGCCCGACGGCGCCGTCATCCGTGCCCATCTGGTCGCGGAGGTCGCCGAGGAGCTGGACGGCGGGCTGGTCGATGAGACGATCGCGTACATCACGGCGGACGAGGCGCGTACGACCCCGTACGCCGCCGGGTACGAGATCACCGACCAACTCCCCTTCGGCGTGAAGAAGTTGAAGGCGCTGCTGAGGGAGCGGGGGGTCGGGGTGCTGACGGTGAAGAAGCGGGGGTCGGCCGTCGAGCCGGAGGAGTTGCGACGGAAGGTGCTTCCGAAGGCGCAGGGTCCGAACTCGGCGACGGTGTTCCTGACCCGGGTCTCGGGGGCGCCGACGATGCTGGTGGGACACCCGCTGGGGCCCGTCTGATCTCGCCGTCTCAGGACTGCGGCGGGCCCAGCTCACGCACCCGCGTCCGCAGCAGCTCCCTCTCCTGCTCGTTGCGCGTCAGCGCGATCGCCCGTTCGAACTCCGCCCGCGCCTGCGCCGTACGCCCGAGTCGGGCGAGCAGATCCCCTCGGACGCTGGGCAGCAAGTGGTAGTCGCGGAGGGCCGGTTCGGCGGTGAGGGCGTCGACGATCTCCAGGGCGGGCGCCGGGCCGTCCACCATCGAGACGGCGACCGCACGGTTCAACTCCACCACGGGGGACGGGGACCGGACGGCCAGGAGTCCGTACAGGGCGGCGATCTGACCCCAGTCCGTGTCCTCGTACGCGTACGCCTGCGCGTGGCATGCGGCGATGGCGGCCTGGAGGGCGTACGGGCCGGTGGTGGTGACGGCGTTCGCGTGGCCGAGGGCGGCGAAGCCACGGCGGATCAGCATGCGGTTCCAGCGGCGGCGGTTCTGGTCCTTCAGCAGGACCGGCTCGCCCGACGGGCCGATGCGGGCGGTCGCACGGGAGGTCTGGAGCTCCAACAGCGCAGCCAGACCGTGCACTTCGGGTTCCTTGGGCATCAACTCGGCCAGTACGCGGGCCAGTCGCAGGGCGTCCTCGCACAACGCGGGGCGCAGCCAGTCCTCGCCCGCGGTGGCCGCGTACCCCTCGTTGAAGATCAGGTAGATGACCTCCAGGACGGACCCGAGACGCGCCTCCCGCTCCGGGCCGTACGGCACCTCGAAGGCGACCCCCTTCGTCGCCAGTTTCCGTTTGGCGCGCACGATGCGCTGGGCGATCGTCGCCTCCGGGACGAGGTAGGCGCGGGCGATCTCGGGGGTGGTCAGGCCGCCGAGCAGCCGCAGCGTGAGCGCGATACGGGCCTCGGCGGAGAGGACGGGATGACAGGTGGTGAAGACGAGCCTCAGCAGGTCGTCGTCGATGTCGTCCGGGTCGGCGGGCTCCTCGAAGGGCGTGGTCGTGTCCAGGTCACGCCCGATCTCCTCCAGCTTGCGCGCGTACCGCTCCCGGCGGCGTACGAGGTCGATCGCGCGATGCTTGGCCGCGGCCGTGAGCCAGGCACCCGGGTTGTCCGGCACCCCGTCCCGCGGCCACTGCTCCAGCGCCGCGACCAGGGCATCCTGCGCCAGCTCCTCGGCGATGCCTACGTCGCGGACGATGCGGGTGACGCCGGCGATGACCCGCGGGGATTCGATCCGGAAGATCGTCTCTACGGTTACCGCGGCGTCGGAGGCGGCTACGCCTTCCGCGGCGGCGGCAGTCTGGGCTGAGGTGCTGGGAGCGCTGGGGGGCTGCTGTTCCACAGCAGCCCATCAGACACCCGCGGCGGCCGTGAGCCAAGGGCCGCTCAGACACGCGCGGCGGCCGTAGGCCAAGGAACCGCTCGCCCGACCGCTCAGCCCTCCGCGATCTCCCGCACCTCGGACGTGACCGTCCAGTGCTCCTCGTGGACCTTGAGGAAGCGCTTGGTCCACTCGATCGCCTCGGCCCTGTCCTTGGCCTGGATGATCGCGTAGCCGCCGACGACCTCCTTGGACTCGGTGAACGGGCCGTCGGTGACGGTCAGTTCACCCTTCTCCCAGCGGACCCGGGTGCCCTGCGAGGAGGGCGTGAGCCCGGCGGTGTCCAGCATCACGCCCGCCTTGGTCATCTCCTCGATCAGCTCCCCCATCCGCTGCATCAGCTCGGGGCTGGGGCCCTCGGCGGGGGCATTGGCCTCGTCGATACGGACCATCGACAGATAGCGCGGCATGGTGACTCCTTCAGCAGTGGGGCGGGGACTGTCCCTGCCTCTCACTCATGCGTCGAACGGGCGACGCCTGTCTCGACACTGTCTCCGGAAACTTTCGAGATTTCTTCCCCAGGAAGCGTTTTCGCAGGTCGCAGCCGCCCTTGCGGCTTCCCGTACAGCACGGCGGCCGCCACGGACGCCGCGGTCAGCAGCCCGGAGGTCAGCCAGAAGGCCGCCGAGAACCCCTGCACGCGCCCTGCGGGACCGGCTCCCGTCGCGCTCGCCGCGACCGTGACCAACACCGCGAGCCCCACGGCTCCACCGACCTGACGCGAGCTGTTGAGCAGCCCGGAGGCCATCCCGGTCTCCGGCGCGGCCACCCCCGTCGTGGCGGCAGTCCCTATCGGTACGAAACACATCCCGATGCCGACACTCGCCACCGCGGACGGCCCGAGCACCGACAGCCAGAAGCCTCCGTCGACCGCCACGGCAAGCGCGAACCACACGAACCCGGCCGCGCCCAGCAGCCCGCCCGCCACCAGCAGCGCCCGCGCGCCGACTCGCCCCATCAGGCGGGTGGCGAAGGCCGAGCCCACGACGATGCCCGCGCAGAACGGCAGGAACGCACATCCGGTGGCCGTGGGCCCATACCCGAGCACCTGCTGCATGTAGAGCGACGTGAAGTAGAAGGCGGCGATCTGGCCCGCCGACATCAGCAGGGTGAAGACGTTCGCGGCGAGCACCGGGCCGCCGGCCAGGATCCCGAGTCGCAGCAGCGGGCGCCGTACGCGCGCCTCCGTGATGGCGAAGGCGCCGAGGAGCAGGACCGCCCCGCCGAGGGTGCCGAGGGTCGGCCCGGCCGTCCAGCCGGACGCCTGCGTGCGAACCAGTCCGAAGACGAGTGCGGTCGTTCCGGCCGTGACCAGCAGGGCGCCCGCCAGGTCGAGTCGCTCCCTCGCCCCCGTATGCCGGTCGGTGGGGACGGCGTACCGGGCCACCGCCAGGGCGGCGATCACCACCGGCACGTTGATGAGCATGACCGCGCGCCAGCCCGCCCAGTCGGTGAGCAGTCCGCCCGCGAGCATCCCGACCGCACCGCCGACCGCGCCGGCCGCGCCCCACAGCCCGAGCGCACGTGAACGGGCCGCCCCCGCCGGATAGGTGGCGGTGATGAGGGCGAACGCGACGGGGGCCAGACAGGCAGCGCCGACACCCTGCACGGCGCGCGCGGCAATCAACTCCCCCGGCGAGCCGACGAGTCCGCCCGCGAGGCTCGCGGCGCCGAAGACCGCGAAGCCGCCCATGAGCACCCGTCGCCGACCGACGAGGTCGGCGAGCCGCCCGCCGAGCATGAGCAGGCCGCCGAAGGTGAGCGCGTAGGCGTTGACGACCCAGGTCAGCGACTCGCCGCCGAATCCGAGGTCGCTGCCGATGGCCGGCAGCGCGACATTGACGACGGACATGTCGAGCGAGACGAGGAACTGCACGGCGAGGAGTACGGGCATGAGCCCGGCTCGCCAACGAGCTTGCTGTATCTGCGAGTTCACCATGGCAGACAGGTTACTATACGCGTATAGAAATCCAACGGGGGAGAATGCTCCCGTGGCAGAAAAAGGGAGTGCGGAGCGCGGGCCCAAGCCAGTGGGGCGCCCGCGCCGCATCGAGGCATCGCAGATCGTCGACGTGGCCCGGCGGATCATCCGGGAGGAGGGCGTCGACGCCGTCTCCATGCGCCGGGTCGCCAAGGAGGTCGGTACGACGCCGATGGCGCTCTACCACCACGTACGCGACAAGGACGAGTTGCTGATGCTCACCCTGTCCGGCATGGCGGCCACGGTCCCGCGCCCCGCGCTGCCCGAGGACCCGCGCGACCGCGCCCTGGCCACCGCCCTCCACATGCACGCCGTGCTGCGCGGCATGCCCTGGGTGGTCGAGGTCCTGGGCCTCGGCGACCTCACGGACAGGGGCGCGCTGTGGATGGTCGAGGAGATCATCGCCTCCGCCGTCGCCTGCGGTCTCACTCCCGACGAGGCGGTCAGCGCGTACCGCACCATCTGGTACTGCGTGTACGGCGACCTCGTCTTCCGCCGAGCCGTCGACCGCCGGGCGGCGGAGCCGGACCGCAAGCGGCACTTCCCCGCCCTGCTGAAGGACGAGGACGCTGCTGAACTCCCCTACCTGACAGCCCTGTCGGACCGGTGGGAGGACCTGACGGAGGGGTACGACGTGACGGTGCAGCTGCGGGCGGTGGTGGACGGGGCGCTGCGGCGGGACTCTCGGACGTCCGGGGCGTGACAGGAGCGCTGCCGGCGTTTGCTCAGTCGGCGAGGTCCTTCGGTTTCTCGGTGTCCAGGGTGAAGCCGACGGGATCGGGCAGCTCGATCGCGGCACCGAAAGGCCGAGCCGTACCTGAGCGGTATGTGCCGTCTTCCGGATCTGAAGACACCGTGACAGCCGCAGCTTCCCTGTTCCCTGTCGATCAAGTCGATCAACAGGTGGACGGCGATACCCGTGGCTGCCTAAGCAGTCCCCCGAAACGGCCGGGCCGGGTCGTCACCTGAGCGAAGCCCACAGGTCGCTCGCCTCCGGCTCGTTCGCCACCACCCTGTTCGGGTCCGAGGGCGCCGTCACGACCGGCATGGTGACCGTCGTGAGTGCGTCCGCGGGCAGCGACTGCAGGCTCTGGCCGAGGCTGATCAGTTCGGTCAGCGAGTCGAGACCGGTGTCGGTCGTGAGGCTGCCGGTGACCGCGTCGGCGACCTTGTAGAGCTTGGCGGGGTCGGTGAGCAGATCGGTCGTCCGGATCTGCTCCAACAGGGCTTTCACCAAGGTCTGCTGGAGGCCTATGCGGCCCAGGTCGCTGCCGTCGCCTATGCCGTGCCGGGTGCGCGCGAGGGCCAGCGCCTGGGTGCCGTCGAGGTGGTGGGTGCCCGCCTCCAGGTGCAGGTGGCTGTCGTCGTCGTCGATGTCCTCGTCCGTGGTGACGGTGACACCGCCGAGCGCGTCCACGAGGTCCGCGAAGCCGGAGAAGTCGATCTCGATGAAGTGGTCCATGCGGACGTTCGTGATGGCCTCGACCGTCTTCACCGCACAGACCGGACCGCCCACCGAGTACGCGCTGTTGAACATCGAGTTGTACGCCACCGCGGTCGTCCCACCGGACGAGGTGGGGCACGACGGGCGGGTGACCAGGGTGTCGCGCGGGATGCTGACCACCGTCGCCGCGGTACGGCCCTCGTCGATGTGGACGACCATCGCCGTGTCCGAGCGGGCACCCGAGCTGCTGCCGCCGCCCAGCGCCGCGTTCTCCTCGCCGCTGCGGGAGTCGGAGCCGAGGACCAGGATGTTGAGCGCCCCGCTGGGGAGCGGGGTCGCGGAGGCCGAAGCGGAGGCGGAGGCGGCCGCCGAGGGGGTCGACACGACCTTCGGCGGGCGGTCGTCGCCGAGCGCGCTGTTGATGTCGACGCTCTTGATGTTCTGGTTCAGGTGCCAGTAGGTCCAGCCCGCCCCCGCGGCTGCGAGCACGAAGGCCCCGGCGGACACGATGCCGGCGGCTTTCAGCAGGCCGCGCCGTCGGCCCCCACGTCTCCCGACGCCCACGTGGTCGTCCCCGCGCTCGTATTCAGCAGTCACGCGCAGGAACATAAGTCCGAATTATTGCGAGCAGGAACTCTTCTGGGCTTTCCTTCGGAAAATCTCAGACTTCTCAGGCCTGGCTAAGGTCCGAACGCCGAAACCCAAAACATCGACCCAGTGTCAGGACACCGACTCGAACCGCCACCGATGGACGGCCCGGCCGACCAACTCCCCGTCCGGCTCCGGCAGTTCGGGCAGTTCGGCGTCGTAGGGCGCGTCCCACCAGGTGATGACGAGCACCCGGTCCTGCGGCGCCCGGAAGATCTCCTGACGCAGCGGCGGGGCCGCCAGCTCCTGCTCCCGCACCCAGTCGAGCAACTCCTCGCCGCGCCCGGAGACAGCCCGCGCCTCCCACATCAGCGCGACGCTCACGAGTACAGGTTCTCCTTGCTGACCTCATGCACATGGTCATGGGAGTGTCCGTGTCCGGGCACATGCGTGTCGGTCACCGGCAGCGACGAATCCGCCGACAGATCCCAGTCGGAGGCGGCCCGGTTCCGCGCCACCATCTCGGCGCCCAGCGCGGCCACCATCGCTCCGTTGTCCGTGCACAGCTTCGGCCGCGGCACCCGCAGCCGGATCCCGGCGGCCTCGCACCGCTCCTGGGCGAGCACCCGCAAGCGGGAGTTGGCGGCCACCCCGCCGCCGATCATGAGGTGGTCCACGCCCTGGTCCTTGCAGGCCCGTACGGCCTTGCGCGTCAGCACGTCGACGACCGCCTCCTGGAAGGACGCGGCGACATCGCGCACCGGCACCTCCTCCCCCGCCGCCCGCTTGGCCTCGATCCAACGGGCCACGGAGGTCTTCAGACCGGAGAAGGAGAAGTCGTACGCCGCGTCGCGAGGACCGGTGAGCCCGCGCGGGAACGCGATCGCCTTCGGGTCGCCCTCCTTCGCGTACCGGTCGATGACCGGGCCGCCGGGGAAGCCGAGGTTCAGCACCCGCGCGATCTTGTCGAAGGCCTCGCCGGCCGCATCGTCGATGGTCGCGCCCAGCGGCCGTACGTCGGAGGTGATGTCACTCGAAAGGAGCAGCGAGGAGTGGCCGCCGGAGACGAGCAGCGCCATGGTCGGCTCGGGCAGCGGACCGTGTTCGAGCTGGTCGACGCAGATGTGCGAGGCGAGATGGTTCACGCCGTACAGCGGCTTGCCCAGCGCGTAGGCGTACGCCTTCGCCGCCGAGACCCCGACGAGCAGCGCACCCGCGAGCCCGGGGCCGGCGGTCACCGCGATCCCGTCCAGGTCCGAGGCGGCGATCCCCGCCTCCTTCAGGGCGCGCTCGATGGTCGGCACCATGGCCTCCAGATGCGCCCGCGAGGCGACCTCGGGCACCACCCCGCCGAAGCGCGCGTGCTCGTCGACGCTCGACGCGATGGCGTCCGCGAGCAGCGTGGTGCCGCGGACGATGCCGACGCCGGTCTCGTCGCAGGAGGTCTCGATGCCGAGGACGAGCGGTTCGTCAGCCATTGCTCTCAACCATTGATCTCGGTTCCTTGTACGCCGTTTACTGAGGTGGAAGGGTCGTTGAGGCGCATCACGAGGGCGTCGACGTTCCCCGGCTGGTAGTAGCCGCGCCGGAACCCGATGGCCTCGAAGCCGAAGCGCTCGTACAGCTTCTGCGCGCGGACGTTGTCCACCCGGCACTCGAGCAGCACCTCGGCGCACTCGAACGCGGTCGCGGCCCGCAGCAGTTCGGCCAGCAGCCGTGCGCCGAGCCCGGTGCCCCACTGCTCGCGGCGTACCGCGATCGTCTGTACGTCGCCCACCGCGGCGAAGCCGCTATCAGATGCAGTGCCGGAGGCCGCGAGTCCCGCGTACCCGAAGAGGCGCCCCTCGTCCTCGGCCACGACATAGCGGCGCATCGCCTCGGGCCCCCGCGAATGGGCCAGCTCGGACCAGAACATCCCCCGTGACCAGGCGTCCTCGGGGAAGAGGTCCTTCTCCAGCTCCAGTACGGGATCGATGTCCCACCAGCGCATCTCGCGCAGCACGGGGGTCACTTGGGGGTGACCACCTTGTAGTTCTTGGGCACCTGGGCGTCGGGGCGGCGCAGGTAGAGCGGCCGGGGGGCGGCCAGTTCCTCGCCCGCGGCGAGCTTCTCCGCGGCCAGGGAGGCCAGCGCGGCCGCCGAGACGTGCTCGGGCGCGCGGGCGTCCGGGAAGGTGTCGGGGTAGAGCAGCGCCCCCGCCCCGACCACGGGCAGACCGCCGAGGTCCAGGTCCGCGGGCCGGTCCACGGCGGGCTCCGACACGCGGGTACGGGGATCGGCGTACCGCGCCCAGTAGACCTCCTTGCGCCGCGCGTCGGTCGCCACGACGAAGGGGCCCTCGATGTCGGCCGCGTACGCGAGGCCGTCGAGGGTGCACAGGCCGTACGCGGGCACGCCGAGCGCGAGAGCGAAGGTGTCGGCGGTCATGAGGCCGACGCGCAGTCCGGTGTAGGGGCCCGGGCCGACGCCGACCACGATGCCGGTGACGGCGTCGAGACGCAGGCCGGCCTCGGCGAGCACCCGGTCGACGGCCGGCAGCAGCAGCTCCCCGTGCCGACGTGCGTCCACCTGGCTCGACGCGGCGATGACGGATGTGCCGTCGTGCAGGGCGACGGTCACGGCGGGGGTGGCGGTATCCAGAGCGAGCAAGAGCACGCAAACAGCGTACGGCGCCCGCGGCCGGGGCACGGCCGCCCCGGTCTGCCGTGCCCCTCCTGCTACCGTCACCACAAGCGACGTACAGGGTAAGAACGTGGTTCGAGAGGTGGGCGCACAAGGTGGCTAGGAGCAGCTCGGGAATCGTGGCCGGGCTCACCGTGGCGGCGATCGCCGGGGTCGGTTTCCTCGCCTACCAGGCGTCCGCGAGTGTGCCGGACACCCTGGGCAAAGCGGACACGAGCGTGACGCCCAAGGCCTCCGTCTCGAAGACCCCCGGGGCCCCGGCGAACCCGAACGCGCTGCCCACCGCGTCCGGCACCGGTGAGCGCGTCGTCTACGCGACCGGCAACGACCGCGTGTGGCTGGTCGCCGCGAACAACAAGGTGCAGCGCACCTTCGAGGTCACCCCCGGCACCGTGGACCCGACCGTCGGCACCTACGCCGTCACGACCCGCGCCAACGCGGTCACCGGGTCGGACGGGGTGCAGATCGAGCACGTCGTACGGTTCACCAGCGTCGACGGCATCGCGATCGGCTTCAGCGCGGCCCTCAACGGCTCGACCACCGCCCCGGACGCCGCCAAGAAGCTCGGCGGCATCCGCGAGTCCCGCGCGGACGGCAACGCGATGTGGACCTTCGCGACGGTGGGCGTGAAGGTCGTGGTCGTCCAGTAGAGCGCCCCGTCAGGGGCGCGGGGCTGTGACATATATGCGGCTCCGCCGCGTGGGCGCGACCAGCCCCCACCGGACCCGCGGACGAGATCCGGACTGCCGACGGAACGTCTACGCGGCCCGGCGGGGCTGTTCGACACCGGCGGGCTCGGACACCTCGGGCAGTGGCGCGCGCGGCGCACGCGAAACCGCCTCGGCGAGAACGCACGACGCCAGCAGATCCCGCATCGACACCCCGACGGCCACCCGCGGCTGCTGCGCCGGCACGTCACGTTCTGAAGCCGACCGTTCTGAAGCGGACATGGACGCCTCCTGGAGCTTCGGGGGCCACCGTGGTTAGGTAGACCTAACCACGGACTGATGTCCATGTGACCACGCCCAGGACGCGAAACGCAACAGCTTGCCGACGTCTTGTCGGAACGTTATTCGAATGTACGAAGAATCCCGCGCGTGTACGAAGAAACCCGCGCGCCCACCGCTCCCAGGCCGCGCGGGCATGTTCAGGCCGAGAGCGCGCGTGTTCAGGCCGAGAGCGCCGACAACCCGCTCAGATCGGCCGTCGCCCAGCGCTCGCCGAGCCCGGTCAGCGTGACGTGTCGTACCTCGTCCGTGGTGTCCCCCACGGCCCGGTGGATCACGACGTGCAGCCGGTCGTCGGTCAGCTCCTCGACCTTGCCCTCGCCCCACTCCACGACGATCACCGAGTCGGACAGCGAGACGTCGAGATCGAGATCCTCCATCTCGTCGAGCCCGCCACCGAGGCGGTACGCGTCCACGTGGACGAGCGGCGGACCCTCGCCGAGGGAGGGGTGCACGCGCGCGATGACGAAGGTCGGCGAGGTGACCGCACCCCGTACACCGAGCCCCTCTCCCAGGCCGCGGGTCAGCGTCGTCTTGCCCGCGCCGAGCTCGCCGTTCAGCATCACCAGGTCGCCCGCGCGCACCAGCTTGGCCAGGCGGAGGCCCAACTCGCGCATCTTTTCCGGGGAGTTGACGGTGATCCGGACGCCGGCGCCCCCCGCGGTGGGCTCAGCGGGGCTGTGCGGTGCTGCTGGTCGTTCCATAGCCAGCAACCGTAGCCCCTGCCGGTACGGCTCCCGCGCGCATCAGGAGGTCGGCGAGACGGTCCGTGACGACCTCGGGGTGCTCCAGCATCACGAGGTGTCCGGCGTCCGGTACGAGCACCAGCTCGGCGTCCGGCAGCAGGTCCGCGATCGCCTCGCTGTGCTCGCTCGGGGTCACCAGGTCCTTGACGCCGGCGAGGACGAGGACGGGCATGTCCGCGAAGTGCACGAGCGCCGCGGTCTTGTCGTGTTCGGTGAACGCCGGGTAGAACTCGGCGACCACGTCGATCGGCGTGCCCTCGATCATCCGCTCGGCGAACCGCTCGACCGCCGGGTCGACGTCCTTGCTCGCGAACGAGTACCGCTTGATGATCCCGGCGAACAGATCGGCGGTGACCCGCCGCCCCCGCTCCACCAGGGCGGCCTGCTGACCGAGCGCCTTCAGCACACTCGGCAGCGCCCACCGCACCGCGTTGACGCCCGCGACGGGCAGCCCGAAGTTGACCTCGCCGAGCCGCCCCGACGACGTACCGACCAGTGCGACGGCGACGACCCGGTCGCGGATGAGATCGGGGTACCGGTCGGCCAGCGCCATCACCGTCATCCCGCCCATGGAGTGCCCGACCAGCACGATCGGCCCCTCGGGCACGGCCGCGTCGATGACGGCCTTGAGGTCCTGCCCGAGCTGGTCGATGGTGACCGGCTCGTGCTCCTCGACCTGGGCGACGCCCCGCCCGGACCGCCCGTGGCTGCGCTGGTCCCAGTGCACCATGCGCACCACTCCGCGCAGCGCGGCCCGCTGGAAGTGCCAGGAGTCCTGGTTGAGGCAGTAGCCGTGGCTGAAGACGACGGTGACGGGGGCCGGGGCCTTGCGGCCGAACAGACGCCGTCGGCGGCCGCCCAGTGGGGCCTCGGGCTCGGCGTCGTCGACCTCGTAGTACAGCTCCGTGCCGTCGTCCGCGTACGCCTTGCCGGGAGTGCCGCGCAGTGCGCCGTACGGTCCCGCCGAGTCGAGGGCGAGCCGGGCCCGCTCCCGCATACCGCGGCCGACCGTGAGCCGCTCTATGGCGACGCCGGCGGCGGCACCCGCCGCGACCACGCCTATGGCGACGCCCGCGATCCCGGCCTTGCGCCAGTTCCCGGCGGAGGCGGCGACCGCCGAGGCCGCACCCGCGACGGCCCCCGCGCTGCTCTCGCTCACTTCCCGCTCCTCTTCGCCGGTTTCCGCACTCTTCGGTGACCTGGCGTGCCCGCGCCGCACACCACGTCGCTGCACGCCTCTTCGCTGTTACCCGTTTTGTTCGTCATTCACCTTCACGTACACACGGGGTACGCGGGTTCCGATCCGGGTGACGATTTCGTACGCGATGGTGCCCGCGGCCCGTGCCCAGTCCTCGGCGGTCGGCTCGCCCCGGTCGCCGGGCCCGAACAGCACCGCTTCCGCGCCGACTTCCGGCTCGTCCCCGCCGAGGTCGACGACGAACTGGTCCATCGCGATCCGTCCGGCGACCGTCCGCAGCTTGCCGCCGACCAGCACGGGGCCGGTGCCGGAGGCGTGGCGCGGGATGCCGTCCGCATAGCCGACGGGCACGAGGCCGAGGGTCGTGGCACCGGAGGTGATGTAGTGATGCCCGTAACTGACGCCGTGTCCCCCTTCGACGTGCTTCACCAGCGCGATCGACGCGCTCAGCGTCATCACCGGGCGCAGCCCGAAGTCGGCCGGGGTGCCGATCTCGGGGCTCGGCGAGAGGCCGTAGACCGCGATTCCCGTGCGTACGAGGTCGAAGTGGCTCTCGGGAAGGGTCAGCGTGGCGGGCGAGTTGGCGATGTGCCGCACCTCGGGGCGGACGCCGCGCTCCTCGGCATACGTCACCAGTTCGCGGAACAGGGTGAGTTGGGCCCGGATGGAGGGGTGGCCGGGTTCGTCGGCGCAGGCGAAGTGCGACCAGAGGCCGGTGACGGTGATCAGCCCGTCGGCCTCGGCGCGCAGGGCCTGCGCGACGAGTTCGGGCCAGTCGGCGGGCTGCGCGCCGTTGCGCCCGAGTCCGGTGTCGGCCTTCAGCTGGACACGGGCGGCCCTGCCGACGTCCCTCGCCGCCCGGGTGACCTCCTCCAGCGCCCACAGACCGCTCACCGACACGTCGAGGTCGGCCTCGATGGCCCGGTCCCAGGGGCCGCCGGGCGTCCAGAGCCAGCACATGATGCGCCCCGGCAGTCCGGCCGCCCGCAGCGCGAGGGCCTCCTCGGGGGTGGCCGTGCCGAGCCAGGTGGCACCCGCCTCGCGCGCCGCGCGGGCACAGGGGACCGCCCCGTGGCCGTACGCGTCGGACTTGACCACGGCCATCACGGCCGCGGACGGCGCATGGGCGCGCAGAGTCCGCACATTGGCCCCGAGGGCGGCCAGATCGATCTCGGCGCGGGCGCGCAGGGGTGCTGTCTCGTTCATAGCGCCTCCAGTGTCTCAGAGGCGTCTGACAGCACCCGGTCACCGGTGGCTCTCAGGAACCGACCCTGCGGCCCCATACGTAAACCCGGTCGCCCTTCTTGAGCACACCCCACAACTTGCGTGCGTCGGCGAGCCGCAAATTGACACAACCCCAGGAGCCGACCGTGGTGTAGATGCTGCCGTAGACGGCATGGAAGGCCTGTCCGCCGTCGAAGAACTGGCTGTACGGCATGGAGGTGTTGTAGAGCGTCGACCAGTGGTTCTTGTGCTTCCAGTAGATCTTCTTCCACCCGGTCCGCGTCCCGTACCCCGCCCGCCCACTGCGCATCGGCACGGGCCCGTAGACGACCTTCTTCCCCTTCTGCACCCAGGTGAGCTGCCGGGTGAGATCCACACAGGCGACGCGGTACGACCGGACGGGACATTTCTTGGCCGCGTTCGGGTTCTTCTTCGCCGACAGCAACTGCATCTGGGCCCAGGTGACAGGCCCGGCGAAACCGATGCTCGGCTTGATCTTGTGCTTCGTCTGGAAGCCACGGATGGCGAGACAGTCGGCGCCGGACTGCTTCCCGTCCACCTTCAGCTTCAGCCACCGCTCGACCTGCCGCTGGTAGGGCCCGGTCTGCTTACTGCAGGCCACCTTCGCGGCGGCGTCTCCGAGCGGCACGTACTCGACGAGCGTGTACGTCCCCTCCATCGCGTCCCGCGGCTCGACCGCATCCTCCGAGGCAGTCGGCGCGTACACCTTCGGCGCCAGAACCTGGTCGGGCGTATCAATCTGCCACGGCTGATACGGCCCCGGCGCCACCCCGGGAACCAGCTCCGCCTCCGGCCCGCCAGCCGGTGGAACCGGCTCCGCGTACGCCACCCCACCAGGCAGCACCACCACCGCGGCAAGCATCACCGCAATCCCACGACAAGTCATTCGTCTGCTGATCATGCGATCAGCCATACGCAATAGAGAGGCGGGGGCGGGTGAGCCGCGCGGAGGGGGTGGATCTTTCAGCCCGTCCGGCGTTTGAGGACGAGCCCTTCGGGCGAACGGGGGTCTGGGGGCGGAGCCTCCGGATACGGGACGGGTAGGGGCGGAGGGGGCGAACAAACCCTCACCTCAGCCACACACATCCCGCCAGGCATCGGGAATCGCATCAGCCACATCATGGGCCCCCACAGGTGCCCCATCCGCGGCAAGGCGCCCCGCAAGCCCATGCAGATACGCAGCAACGCTCCCCGCGTTCAACGCCGACAACCCAGCCGCAAGCAACGACCCCGAAAGCCCCGACAACACGTCCCCACTCCCCGCAGTGGCAAGCCACCCCGTCCCGGTGGAATTCACCCGCACAACCCCACCCCCCGCATCGGCCACCACCGTGGTCGACCCCTTGAGCAGCACAGTCGCCCCATACAGCCCCGCAAGCTCCCGCACGGCAGCCAGCCGACCCCCCTCGACGGACTCCCGCGCAACCCCGAGCAGCGCCGCGGCCTCCCCGGCATGCGGAGTCATCAAGGTCGGCGCCCCCCGCCCCCGTACGACCTCGCGTTCCGCCAACCGCAACCCATCGGCGTCCAGCAACACCGGCACATCCGCCGCCAGCGCCTCCGCCACGGCCGACGCGTCGTCCCCGGCACCGGGCCCCACGACCCACGCCTGTACCCGCCCCGCCTTCTCGGGCCCCTGGTCGGACACCAGCGTCTCCGGGAACCGGGCGAGCACCGTGTCCGCCGCCGGCCCCACGTAGCGTACGGCCCCCGCTCCGCCCCTCAACGCCCCCGCCACGGCGAGCACGGCAGCCCCGGGGTACCGCGCCGACCCGGCGGCGATCCCGACGACGCCCCGCCGGTACTTGTCGCTCTCCGCCCCCGGCACCGGAAGCAGGGCCGCCACGTCCGCGTGCTGCAGGGCCTCCAACTCGGGCTCGTCCGGCAATTCGAGCCCGATGTCGACGAGCCGCACCGACCCGGCGTACTCCCGCGCCGGATCGATCAGCAGCCCTGGCTTGTGCGTCCCGAAGGTGACCGTCAGGTCGGCGCGGACAGCGGCGCCGCGCACCTCACCGGTGTCCGCCTCGACCCCGCTGGGCAGATCGACGGCGACGACAGCGGCGCGGGAGCCGTCGAGGACCCCGACCAGCGCGGCCGCGTCGGGCCGGAGCCCGCCCCTGCCCCCGATCCCGACGATCCCGTCGAGGACGAGGTCGGCCCGCCGGATCGCTTCCTCGGCGGTACCGGGCGAGGCCACCGTGCCACCCGCCCGCCGCAGCGCGAGCAGCCCTCCGCCATGACTCCGCTCGGGCGCGAGCAGCACCGCGGTGACCCCGGCCCCTCGCCGCGCCAACCGCGCCCCGGCGTACAGGGCGTCGCCCCCGTTGTCACCACTACCGACCAGCAGCACGACGCGGCTTCCGTACACCCGCCCCAGCAACTGGCCGCAGGCCGCGGCGAGCCCGGCAGCAGCCCGTTGCATCAGGGCCCCGTCCGGAAGCCGGGCCATCAGCGAACGCTCCGCCGCCCTCACCGTCTCCACGCTGTACGCAGTACGCATACGTTCGAGTCTCCCGTACGGCACCCCGAACCACAGCCCCAACCGTGGACGCACCGGCCGACCGGGCTACCCCTCCGCCACCACCACGGCCGAGGCCACCCCCGCGTCATGACTCAGCGAGACATGCCACGACCGAACCCCCAGCTCAGCCGCGCGAGCCGCCACCGTCCCGGTCACCCGAAGCCGCGGCTGCCCAGTGCTCTCGACGTAGACCTCGGCGTCGGTCCAGTGCAGGCCGGCCGGGGCGCCCAACGCCTTGGCCAGCGCCTCCTTCGCCGCGAACCGAGCCGCGAGCGAGGCAGCACCCCGTCGCTCACCACTCGGCAACAGCAACTCACTCTCCAGGAAAAGCCGTTCGGCCAGCCCGGGCGTCCGCTCCAGCGAAGCCCGGAACCGATCGATCTCAGCCACGTCGATACCGACCCCGATGATGCTCATGCCGGGCACCTTACGGCCGGTGGCCTACTGGTACGTGACGTCCGCGACTGCGCCAGGGATGCGATGCGGCCGCAGACGTGGACCGTGCGGCGGCCGTTCCTCAGACTCTGCCTACTTGACGTCGATGAAGTCACCGGTCGCGCTCACAGAACCGGTGGTGGTGGTGCCGGCGAAGGCGAAGCGGTAGTAGCCGTCGAGGTTGGCCTTGGTGGTGGTCTTCAGGACCCCGGTGCTGCTGGACTTGACCGTCTTGAGGGTGGTGTAGGTGGTGCTTCCCTTCTTGCGGAACTGCAGCTTCACGGGCTGGGTCCCGTAGCCCGCGTACTTGCCGGTGGTCCAGTTGGCGCGGCTCAGGTTGCCGGTGACCGTGATGGTCTTGCCCTTCTTCACCGGTTCCGGGGAGGCGTTGACGGTCAGCTTGGCAGCGCGCTTGATCTTGGTGGTGGCGACGTTGTCGTCGAAGCTGGCGTTCGCGTAGAGGTCGTAGGCGCCCAGGAACAGTTTCCAGGTCCCCGCGGCGCCGTTGCCCTGAAAGTCGCTCGCGGCGTCGAGGTTGAAGACGCCCTTGCAGCTGTAGACGCCGATCTGGGTCGTCGACTCCGTGCACTCGACGTTTTCGTCCGTCCCCAGGGAGCCGGTGATGCCTTCCTCGGTCGAGCTGTCGGTGCCCTGCCACAGGTACGCCACCGAGAGGGCGACGCCGCTCGCGTTGGAGGCGGTGTACGTGACGGTGACGGACTTCTTGGTGGTGGTGCCGAGGACGATGTCCTTGCCGCCGTTGACTACCGCATTCGAGAACTCGGTGCCACCCAACGAGCCGTTCGGAAGGACGGTCTTCGAGCCGAAGGTTCTGAGCTCCGTCGACACACCCGGACGCTCCGACGTCTGGGCGACGGCCGGAAGAGCGAGCGCGGAAAGAACAACAGCGCCGGCAAGAACGACGGCAGCAGCGCGTACACGCATGAAATCCCCCACAGTGAATCGAGAGACCCCGCCGAACTATCCCCCCGGCAGGGCCTGTTGAGACGTTGAATCGTACATACCCAGGGCTGACGCACCCTCAGCTTGTGAGCCGGATCACGCCGGATCACGCAGGGTTCTCAGTCGGCTTCCGGCGCGTCGGACGAGAAGTCGTACACGGCGAAGTCGGTGACCGGGACGTACCCGAGTCGCCGGTAGAGGGCGTTGCTGGTGAGGTTGGCCGGGTCCGTGTAGAGCACCACCTCCCTCGCACCCGCGGCCAGCGCGGCCCTGCTCACCGCGACTGTCACGGCGCCCGCGTAGCCGCGACCCCGGAGGTGGGCCGGGGTGTAGACGGGGTCCACCCGGATCTGGCCGCCGATCAACGAGGTCATGGCCGCCATGGAGACCGGAGTGCCGTCCGGGGTCTCCCAGAACAAGAAGTGTCTGTCCGCGAAACGGGTGTCGGCCCAGGTCTCGGGGACGACCTCTCCGACGGCGGCGGCGAACTCGTGGCACCAGTGGATGACTTGCTCGAGGTCCTGCTCGCCCGCGACATGAACTCGGCCCTCCGGGAACGGCTCCTGAGGAGTGAGCGTGCCGAGACGGTAGAGGTGGAGCGGCTGGCGGAGGACCGGCGTCGCGCCTGTGTGCCGCCGCCATGCCTCGGCGAAGGCGGTGGCGGTGTCGTGATCGGCGCTGATGCCGGGGAGCGAGTGGCCGAGGTCGGCCAGGCGAGCGGCGAGCAGGTCGGCCTCGTCGCGGGTGATGACGGGGGTGAGTCCCAGGGGACCGGACGCGGTGCGGCGGTAGAAGATGGCGCGAACTTCTCCCCCTCGCTCAAGCCTGCCGAATACGGGGGCTTCGCCGGCTGACTCGTCCGCCCCGCGCGTGCGCAGTTTTTCGATCGTCGTCAGCGGCGTGGTGTGCAGAGCGGGGCTCGAACGCAGGAAGTCTCCGGCACGGGCAAGAAAGTCGTCGACATCGTCACTGAGATACCAGCCATCCGATCGCATGCCCCATGATTTCCCCCACCGCAGACACACCCATGGTTTTCCGCCAGAGGCCGAGCCGACAAGGAGCCCCCCTCCCGACTCACAGAGCCTCACCGCTCCCCCACAAGAAGCAATAGGCAGATTTGTCCCACGCCCCCTGCTCCTGACCTCGCCTTTCCCTTCCTCCAAGTGGGACAGATCCGCCAATCACCCACTCCGTCCGCGACCCCACCCACCGACGGCCCGACGGCCCGACGCTGAGCTCACCCGGCGTGCCGCCACCCAGCCGCTTGCGCACCACCCACTCACCGCAAGCCGCTCAGCCCACCCGGCGCGCAGGCGAGGCGTGCCCGCGCCCGTCGGCTCCGGCCCGCAGCTCAACCAACGGCTGCCGTCGGCCAACCCGGGGCCCCACCCTTCCGGGCCGCTCGCTCGCTTCTCGCCCGTGCTGGAACGGGCCGGGTCAAGGGTGGCCCGCAGGGCCATCGCCGGAGGCGACGCGTAGCGCCCTTGACGCGGGCCGTGGAAGCACGACACTCGCAAAGAAGCGGGCGGCCCCGACGGCCACGCAACCAACACGCGCCCGCTCCAACCCAGTTCTACGCGGCAGCAAGCTCGCACCACACGTACTTGCCCCGCCTGCCGTCCCTGGCCAGTGGCTGCCAGCTCCAGAGGTCGGCGCACGCACGGACCAGCGCCAGCCCGCGCCCCTCCTCCAGATCAACGCCTTCGTCGAACCGCCGAGGCGGCTCCGGCGGCCGGGGATCGGCGTCCCACGCCCCGATCCGCAGTACGCCCGCCGACCAGCACACCCTCAGGGCGGCGGGTCCCTCCGTATGCCGTACGGCGTTGGAGACCAGCTCGGTCGCGAGGAGTTCGCCGATATCAACGAGCCGGATCAGACCGTGCATGGTGAGGATCAGACGGAGGGTGCGGCGGCTGACGGTGACTGCGCGGGGGTCGTTCGGGAGGTACAAGAAGTACTCCCACGGTTCGTTTTCGGGCATGCGTCAACTCCCGTTCGGCGTTTTGGGGGTGCGGTCAACGGGCGGTGACAGTGCCGCAGCCGTCGCGGCAGGACGGAGCGGTGCGCTTCCGAGGTCCCGGTGTTCCGCAGAGTGTGCGTCGCGTCACCGACGATAGATCTAAATCTAGAGATACGGCAAGCCGATCGCGTAATCTGACGCCGAACGAGTCGCGCCCGTAGGCGCGTTGAACCTAGGAGCAGTCGAGAGCTTTGAGGCGCGAACCGACGGCACGCCAGATGCGTCTGGCGACTGAACTGCGCAGACTCCGTGAGGCGGCAGACCTCAACGCCCGCCAGGCGGCGGCTTTGCTCGGGGTGAGCCCCACCCAGATCACTCACATCGAATCTGGACTCGCGGGCGTGAGCGAAAAACGACTTCGCCGCCTCGCATCCCACTACGCCTGTACGGACGACGAGTTCATCGACGCCCTGGTCGCGATGTCCACCGATCGGACACGGGGTTGGTGGGAGGAGTACCGGGGCCTACTACCGACGTCGTTTCTGGACCTCTCCGAACTGAACCACAACGCCTCGTTCCGGCATGATGTGGCGATCCTGTACGTACCGGGCCGGCTCCAGACGGAGGCCTACGCGCGTGCCGTCTTCACCTCCAGGGTGCCCGAACTCACCCACGATGAGCTTGAGTTGCGCGTCCGTCATCGAATGGCACGCCAGGAGACCACCATTCCGTACGAGTTGGTGATCCATGAGGCAGCCCTGCGCATCAGGGTCAGCGACCGCGCCGCCTCCCGGGCTCAGTTCGCCAGGCTGCTGGAGTTTTCCGATGCGGATCACATCACCGTGCGCGTCATCCCCTTCGATCTGGACGACTTCGCCAGAGCCGCGAGCACCATGACCTACCTGGGTGGCCCCGTAGCCAAACTCGACACGGTGGTGCGCGACGTACCCCACGGCTCAGCCTTCATCGACTCCGAAGCACAACTCACGGCCTTTCGAACTCGTTTCCGTAAGGTGGAAGCCGTATCACTCGAACCCGGACGGTCGCGTGACTTCATTCACCGACTGGCGAAAGAGCTGTGAGGCACCCCCATGGACAACTGGCGGAAGTCGTCCTACTCAGGCCCTGACGATGGCAACGAGTGCGTGGAGATCGCCAACTCCCCCACCCACATAGCCATCCGCGACTCCAAAACCCCGGCCAGCCCCACCCTCACCTTCCCGGCCGGAGCCTTCACCACCTTCATCACGTCCCTCAAATCTCACTCCACTGTCACCGACTTCGCCAGGTTCCGAGGCTGATCCACCTCGTTCCCCCGAGCCGTGGCCAACTCACAGGCGAACACCTGCAACGGCACGGTGGCGACGAGCGGCTGAAGCAGAGTCGGCGTAGCCGGAATCCGAATCAAGTGATCCGCGTACGGCACCACCGCCTCGTCCCCCTCCTCCGCGATGACAATGGTGCGTGCACCCCGCGCCCGGATCTCCTGGATGTTGGACACGATCTTGTCGTGGAGTACGGAGCGCCCACGGGGCGAGGGCACCACCACGACCACCGGCAAATCCTCCTCGATCAGCGCGATCGGCCCGTGCTTCAGCTCGCCGGCCGCGAAGCCCTCGGCGTGCATGTAGGCGAGCTCCTTGAGCTTGAGCGCACCCTCCAGGGCCACCGGATAACCCACGTGCCGCCCGAGGAAGAGCACCGTGTTCTTGTCGGCGAGGGAGCGCGCAAGCTCCCGTACGGGCTCCATGGTCTCCAGAACCCGCTCCACCGAGCCGGAGATCTCGGCCAGATCCCGGATCACATCCTGGATCTCGTCCCCCCACTTGGTCCCGCGCACCTGGCCCAGGTACAGCGCGACCAGGTAACAGGCCACCAACTGTGTCAGGAACGCCTTGGTCGAGGCGACGGCGACCTCGGGCCCCGCGTGCGTGTACAGCACCGCGTCCGACTCGCGCGGAATCGTCGAACCGTTGGTGTTGCAGATGGCGAGCACCTTCGAGCCCTGCTCGCGCGCATGCCGCAGCGCCATCAGCGTGTCCATGGTCTCGCCGGACTGGGAGATGGCGATCACCAGGGACCGCGCGCCCAGAATCGGATCCCGGTACCGGAACTCGCTCGCCAGTTCCACCTCGCACGGGATCCGCGTCCAGTGTTCGATGGCGTACTTGGCGATCAGCCCGGCGTGGAAGGCGGTCCCGCACGCCACGATGACGACCTTGTCGATCTCGCGCAGTTCGTGAACCGGAATCCGCACCTCGTCCAGCTTCAGCAGGCCGGAGACATCGATGCGACCGAGCAAGGTGTCGGCGACCGCCTTGGGCTGCTCGGCGATCTCCTTGAGCATGAAGTAGTCGTAGCCGCCCTTCTCGGCGGCTGACGCGTCCCAGTCCACGTGGAAGGCGCGTACGTCGGCGGGCCGGCCGTCGAAGCCGGTGACCGTCACACCGTCCCGGCGCAGCTCCACCACCTGGTCCTGGCCCAGCTCGATCGCCGACCGCGTGTGGGCGATGAACGCGGCGACGTCCGAGGCGAGGAAGGCCTCGCCCTCGCCGACGCCCACGACGAGTGGCGAGTTCCGTCGCGCCCCGACGACCACGTCGGGCTCGTCGGCGTGCACGGCGACCAGCGTGAACGCGCCCTCCAGGCGTCGGCACACCAGCCGCATCGCCTCGGCCAGGTCGCCGCAGACCGAGAACTCCTCGGCGAGCAGATGGGCGACCACCTCGGTGTCCGTCTCGGAGGCCAGGCGGTGCCCGCGCTCGGCCAGTTCGGCCCGCAGCACCGCGAAGTTCTCGATGATCCCGTTGTGCACGACGGCGACCCGACCGGCGTTGTCGAGATGCGGGTGGGCGTTCGTGTCCGTGGGCCCGCCGTGCGTGGCCCAGCGGGTGTGCCCGATGCCCGTCGATCCGGCCGGCAGCGGCCGTTCGACCAGCTCCTTCTCCAGGTTGACCAGTTTCCCGGCCTTCTTCGCGGCGGCAAGCCCGCCGTCCGCCGGCACGGCGACCCCCGCCGAGTCGTACCCCCGGTACTCCAGCCGCTTCAGTCCGGCCATCACCACATCAAGCGCCGACTGCGACCCCACGTATCCCACGATTCCGCACATGAGCGGCAGCCTAAAGGCCGGAAGCCGGACGATCCCGGCACTCCGTGCCCAAAATCGGAAATTACGGCCAGGGATGACTATCAGCCACCTCCGACCGATACCACCATCAAGCCTCTCACCCCCTCCCCCCACCCACACACAGCCGCGTTCAGCTCTGAGGCCGCAGGCCGTCCATGACGACGGTGACGAAGCCGTCCGCGAGTTGCTGTGACGCCACGTCCGAACGCGCGATCGCGTACGCCATCTCGCCCAACAGCGTGGTGGCGACGTCGATGTCGATGTCCGTCCGCATCCCGCCCGCATCCCGGGTGTGGGCCACCAGCGCCCGGAACGCCGCACGAAGCTCGGTCCGACGGGTGGCGGTCAGGGGCGCCTCCACCCCCCTGAGCGGCTCGTTCATGATCCAGTGGGCGGACTGGAACGCGATCAGATCGAGCAGGAAGGCGCGCAGCGCCTGCCGGGGTTCGGTTCCCGAGCCGAGTTCAGTTCCCGAGCCGGGTTCAGTTCCCGAGCCGGGATCGCTTCCCGAGCCGGACAGCAGACCCCCAGCCCGCCGAATCAACGGATCAAGCAGCTCCGCCACAGCCGCGTCAACGAGCGCGTCCTTGTTCCCGAAGGCGCGTACGACAGTGGCCGCGCCCAGGCCGGCCTGCCGGGCGATGGCCTCCACCGTGATGGTGGCGTCCCGTTGCTTCAGCAGCGCCTTGGTGGCCTCCAGCGCAAGCAGCCGGTTGCGTACGGCGTCGGCCCGGCGGGGTTGGGAGTCGGGTCCCGAAGCGGTTGACATCTGGAATGCCTCTTCCATATCTTTAAATGGAACGTCTATTTCAGTTATTTTATGAGTCCGGGAGAACCTGTGCAAGCACTGATCACCACACCGCAAACCCCCACCGGCCTGCGACTCGACGAGGTCCCCGATCCGACGCCGGGGACGGACGAGGTCCTGGTCGAGATCGAACTGTTCACGGTTGTCGCCGACCACTTCGCCCATGCCGCCACCCTGCCGACCGGCAGCGTGCCCGGGTTCGACGCGGTGGGCACGGTGGTGCGTGGGACCGGCGACGGTTCCGGGCCGGCCGTCGGCACCCGGGTGGCCACCCTCCTCACCGGGAACGCGTGGGCGGGGCTGCGGGCCGTACCGGCCGGGGAGCTCGCGACCGTGCCCGAAGAGGTCGACCCGGGCCAAGCCGGCGTGATGCTGATCCCGGGGGTGAGTGCACTGCGTGCCATCCGCAGGCTGGGCGCGCTCACCGGCAAGCGCCTGCTGATCACCGGAGCCGCCGGTGCGGTCGGGCACTTCGCCATCCAGCTGGGCCGGCTGGCCGGGGCGGAGGTGACCGCCTCGGTACGCGACCTCGGTGCCCGGGACAGGTTGCGCGCGCTCGGCGCAATCGAGGTGGTGACCAGCCTGGCCGACCTCTCCGCACCGCCGCACGATGTCATCGACACGGTCGGGGGTCCGCTGCTGGCCGAGGCGTTCGACCTGCTGGCCGAGGGAGGCGTCATCCAGCAGGTAGGTGCCGGCTCGGGACAACCCACCACCTTCGCCCCCTACCAGTTGATCGGAAGGCGTCGCCGCATCGAGAGCTTCTACGCGGGCGACGGCTTCGGACCTGATCTCGCCTACCTGCTCGACCTCATGGCGACAGGCCGCCTCATGCCGCTCGATGGCGAACGTGCCGACTGGCACGACATCGAAGCCGTCGCCCAACGCCTGAATGCAGCGGACACCCCGCGCCGGATGGTGGTGGCCACACGGTGAACGAGCCAATCCTGATCTCCGGGGCCGGCATCGCCGGACAGACCCTGGCCCACTGGCTGGCCCGGCACGGGTTCCGGGCCACGCTGGTCGAGCGGGCCCCACATCCGCCTCATCGTGCCGAGGAGCCGCATCGGCATACGGATACGGAACGCCGTGACCCGGCTTCCGTTGCAGAAGTCCATGGCCGGGATGGAACGCGTTCTGCGGCCCAAGAACACCACCCCGCTGACGGACTACAACCCCCAGCACCGAGGCCGCACTCCCTGAGGGACGGTGGGAAGCGGAGCGTGACGCACCCCACGCGCAACCCCGTCCACACTCCCGTAACAATGGAGTGTGATCTCTCCGGTCTCCTCGATCCCCCGGAGCGCCCACCGGCCCAGGCCGGAGGCGACTCCCTACGTCGACCTCACCCGTGCCGAGTGGAGCGCGCTGCGCGAAAAGACGCCGCTCCCGCTGAACGCCGAGGAGGTCGAGAAGCTGCGCGGTCTCGGCGATGTCATCGACCTCGACGAGGTGCGGGACATCTACCTCCCGCTGAGCCGCCTCCTCAACCTCTACGTAGGCGCGACCGACGGCCTGCGCGGCGCCCTGAACACCTTCCTCGGCGAGAAGGGTTCCCAGTCCGGCACGCCCTTCGTCATAGGCGTCGCCGGCTCGGTGGCCGTCGGCAAGTCCACGGTCGCCCGTCTCCTCCAGGCCCTGCTCTCCCGCTGGCCCGAACACCCGCGCGTCGAGCTGGTCACCACGGACGGCTTCCTGCTCCCCACCAAGGAGTTGGAGGCGCGCGGCCTGATGTCGCGGAAGGGCTTCCCCGAGTCGTACGACCGTCGGGCGCTCACCCGGTTCGTCGCGGACATCAAGGCGGGCAAGGACGAGGTGACGGCCCCCGTCTACTCACACCTCATCTACGACATCGTCCCCGGCCGGCGCCTCACGGTCCGCCGCCCGGACATCCTGATCGTCGAGGGCCTGAACGTCCTGCAGCCCGCCCTCCCCGGCCAGGACGGCCGCACCCGCGTCGGCCTCGCCGACTACTTCGACTTCAGCGTGTACGTCGACGCCCGCGCCGAGGACATCGAGGCCTGGTACCTCAACCGCTTCCGCAAACTCCGCGCCACCGCCTTCCAGGACCCCTCCTCGTTCTTCCGCAAGTACACCCAGGTCTCCGAGGAGGAGGCCCTCGACTACGCCCGTACGACCTGGCGGACCATCAACAAGGTCAATCTCCTGGAGAACGTGGCCCCGACCCGCGGCCGCGCAACGCTGGTCATCCGCAAGGGTCCGGACCACAAGGTGCAGAAGCTGAGCCTGCGCAAGCTGTGACTACGCTGCGGGCATGCTGCATCTCCGCCTCATCACCCCACCCGACCGCACCGACGAAGTCCTACGCCTGATCGAGAACACGGTCGGCACCGCCCACCTCGTGGTCATGCCCGGTACCGCCCGCAACCCGGCCGGAGACGTCGTGATGGTCGACGTCGCACGTGAGGCGGGCGACGAACTCATCGGCGCCCTGCGTGACTTGGATCTCGACAAGACCGGGTCGATCGCCATCGAGAACATCGACCTGTCGCTCTCCATGCGCGCCGACAAGGCGGCGGACGAGGCGCCGGGCGAGGGTGTGGACGCGGTGCTGTGGGAACACCTCGCGGACGCGACACACGAGGAATCGACGCTCACCGTCACCTACGTGGGTCTCCTGGCGATCGCGACGATGCTCGCCGCCTGCGGTGTGATGCTCGACAACGCGATCCTGATCGTCGGCGCGATGGCCGTGGGCCCGGAGTTCGGGCCGCTCGCGGGGATCTCCACGGCGTTGGTGCGGCGCGCCCCGCACCTGGTGTGGCGGTCGCTGTGGGCACTGCTCGCCGGGTTCGCCGTCGCCATGGTGCTGACGGCGGGCTTCAGTTGGCTGCTGGACGCGCTCGGGCTGTTCGAGAGGTCGATGGAGAAGGCCGCCCGGCCGAACACGGCCTTCATCTGGAAGCCCGACTGGATGTCCTTCGTCGTGGCCTTCCTGGCGGGCATCGCGGGCACCCTGTCCCTCACGTCCGCGAAGTCGGGCGCCCTGATCGGCGTCGCGATCTCGGTGACGACGGTCCCGGCGGCCGCCAACGCCGCCGTGGCCTTCAGCTATACGGACTACTCCCAGACGTGGGGCTCCACCTGGCAGCTCCTCGCCAACCTCGGCGGCATCGTCGCCGCCGGCACGCTCACGCTGCTCGCCCAGAAATGGTTCTGGGCGAAACAGCGCGCACACACCCGAAGTGGCTTAGCCGAGCGCGGACTTCACCGCGCCCGCGCTCCTGGGACAGGCCTAACCCAGCGCGGACTTCAACGGCGCCCGCGCCCCTGAGACAGGTCCTAACCCAGCGCGGACTTCACGCCGTCCGCGCCCCTGCGACAGATCTAACCCAGCGCGAACTTCACCGCATCCGCGCCCCTGCGACAGGTCCTAACCGAGCGCAGACTTCACCGCGTCCGCAAGCCGCCCCGCCACCGACCGCGCGTGGTCGATGTCGGCGGCCTCGACCATCACCCGTACGAGCGGCTCGGTGCCGGAGGGACGGAGCAACACCCGCCCCGTGGAACCGAGTTCACGCTCGGCGTCGGCAACGGCCGTCGCCAGCTCGGCCGAGGTGCCCACCCGCGATCTGTCGACGTCCGGCACATTGATGAGCACCTGCGGCAGCCGCTCCATGACGGACGCGAGATCCCGCAGCGTACGGCCGGACTGGGCGACCCGGGCCGCGAGGAGCAGCCCGGTCAGCGTGCCGTCGCCGGTGGTGGCGTGGTCGAGGATGATCACGTGCCCGGACTGCTCGCCACCGAGCGCGTACCCGTGCTCCTTCATGGCCTCAAGGACGTAACGGTCACCGACCGCCGTCTGCACGAAGGACAGTCCCTCGCGCTCCATGGCGAGCTTGAACCCCAGATTGGACATGACAGTCGCGACAACGGTGTCGGAGCGCAGTGCGGAACGCTCCCGCATCGCCAGCGCGAGAACAGCCAGAATCTGGTCGCCGTCCACCTCGGCACCCGTGTGGTCCACGGCGAGGCAGCGGTCGGCGTCGCCGTCGTGCGCGATGCCGAGGTCGGCGCCGTGTTCGAGAACGGCGGCCTGGAGTTTCTCCAGGTGGGTGGAGCCACACCCGTCGTTGATGTTGAGCCCGTCCGGCTCGGCACCGATCGTGATGATCTCGGCGCCGGCCCGCGTGAAGGCCTCGGGCGACACCCGGGCGGCGGCACCGTGCGCCTCGTCCAGGACGACCTTCAGACCGTCGATACGGTTCGGGAGTACGGCGACCAGGTGGGCGACGTACTGGTCGAAGCCCTCGTCGTACGAGCGCACGCGCCCCACGCCCGAGCCGGTCGGCCGGTCCCAGGGAGCGCCGGTGCGGTGCTCCTCGTAGACGCCCTCGATCCGGTCCTCCAGCTCGTCGGCGAGCTTGTGGCCACCTCGTGCGAAGAACTTGATGCCGTTGTCGGGCATGGCGTTGTGGCTGGCGGAGAGCATCACGCCGAGGTCGGCGCCCAGCGCGCCGGTGAGGTACGCCACCGCAGGGGTGGGCAGCACACCGACGCGCAGGACGTCCACGCCCGCGCTGGCCAGACCGGCGACCACGGCGGCCTCCAGGAACTCCCCGGACGCACGCGGATCACGACCGACCACGGCGACCGCCCGGTGGCCTTCGAACGTGCCCGCCTCGGCCAGTACGTGCGCCGCCGCGACGGACAGACCGAGCGCGAGCTCGGCCGTCAGATCCGCGTTGGCGACACCGCGCACGCCGTCCGTGCCGAAGAGTCGTCCCACTTGTCCTCCTGAGGAAGCTTCAGAATTCGGAAGTCATCCGATCACACGAGCCTTTGAGCACCTTGTGCCGTTATACGCCTAAGGCCGTGATAAACGAACGCCCCGGCGGCACTGTGGCGTGCCGCCGGGGCGTTCGGACGTACTACGCGTAACTCCACGTGCTCGACTGATCACACATGCTACGCGTACGAGCAGGCAGCGAAGATTAACGCTTGCTGTACTGCGGGGCCTTACGGGCCTTCTTGAGACCGGCCTTCTTGCGCTCGACCGCACGGTCGTCGCGCTTGAGGAAGCCGGCCTTCTTGAGGGCGCCGCGGTTGTTGTCGACGTCGGCCTCGTTCAGTGCGCGGGCGACACCGAGACGGAGCGCACCGGCCTGACCGGAGACGCCGCCACCCGTGATGCGGGCGACAACGTCGTAGCGGTTGTCGAGCTCGAGCACCTTGAAGGGCTCGTTGACTTCCTGCTGGTGCACCTTGTTGGGGAAGTACTCCTCAAGGGTGCGACCGTTGATCTTCCACTTGCCGGTGCCCGGGACGATCCGGACGCGGGCGATGGCTTCCTTGCGACGGCCCAGGCCGGCGGCCGGCTGCGGGTCGCCGAAGCGGCCCGCGAGCGACTCCGAGGTGTACTCGCCCTCGACGGGCACCTCGGACTCGGTGGTGTAGCTCTCGACGTTCTCAACGTTCTCGACGAGCTCGGTCTCAGTTTCTTCGACCGGCTGCTCAGCGGTGGTCTCGGCCACGATTTTCCTCAGATTCTCTTTGTCTTAGGGGGTGGCCGGAACTACTGCGCGACCTGGGTGATCTCGAACGGCACCGGCTGCTGGGCAGCGTGGGGGTGCTGGTCGCCCGAGTAGACCTTCAGCTTCGAGAGGCACTGACGGCCCAGGGTGTTCTTGGGGATCATGCCCTTGATGGCCTTCTCGACGGCCTTCTCGGGGTTCTTCGCCAGCAGCTCGTCGTAACGGACGGAGCGCAGACCACCCGGGTAACCGGAGTGGCGGTACGCCATCTTCTGGGTCTTCTTGTTGCCGGAGAGGTGCACCTTGTCGGCGTTGATGATGATGACGAAGTCACCAGCATCGACGTGAGGGGCGTAAATCGGCTTGTGCTTGCCCCGCAGAATGGTCGCGGCAGTGGTTGCCAGACGGCCCAGGACGACATCCTGAGCGTCGATGACGTACCACTGGCGAGTGATGTCGCCGGGCTTGGGGCTGAACGTACGCACGGTCGTAGCCTTCGCTTCTTCAGTGAGTGGGTCCTGACATGGCCACCACGGACGATCACGACAGCCCTGACCGCACTGCGGTGACGCATACCGCGTGCTGGTCGCTGGTCATCGGCCCCGGTGGACCGGTGTAAGGGCCTCTCACGTGAGAATGAGCAAGCCAATACACATAACGAAGGTTCAGCGTACCTGGGCTGCCCCGGACGGGTCAAAACGCGTCCCCGGGGCCGACACCTGCGCCGACCATGTCTCGTACGAATGTACGAAATCAGAGCGGCCCCCGCACGCCGGGTGACGTGACGTACCAACCACCCGGAGATGTCACTTTTGCCGTACGCGGTCAGGTCACACCAGAGTCTCAAGCGCCCGGCGAAGCGGAACGACACACCCCAACGCCCGTCTAAGATGCGGCGCATGAGCTATGGGCAGGGTGGGCAGGGGCAGCCCCCGTGGGATCCCTGGAATTCGGGATCGCAGCGGCCTCAGTGGGTCAGCCAGTCGGACGACCGGACTCCGGACTGGGCGGCGCTCGCCGACGCCTCCGAGTCGCGCAACAAACGCCGCAGACTACTGCTGATCTGCGGCGGAGCGCTCGCCACTGTCGCGGTCGGCGTCGCCGTCGCGGTGACTGTGGTGTCCGCGAACGGCACCAGCCAGGCCGCGGACTCGCCCAGCAACCTGCCCGCCACCGCGGACATCCCGAGCGGCACGACCGGGCTCACACCGTCCTTCGAGCCGACCTCGGCCCCCCCGCCGCTGGACCCGGAGGAGTTCATATCCAGCGTGAAGAAGGACACAGCACCGCTCAGCCCGGACATCCTCTTCCCCGGTTCGTCGCTGACCCTGGTTGACCGTGTCTACCTCAAGGGCCAGAAGTCCGACACGACGAACTGCGCCTCGGCCGCGAAGGGCACGCTCGCCACGATCCTCACCAAGAACGACTGCACGCGCCTCATGCGCATCACCTACACCAAGGACGGCGTCGCGGCGACGGTCGGCATCGCCGTCTTCGACACCGAGGCCCAGGCGACCAAGGCCAAGGGCGAGGCGGACGCCAAGAGCATCTTGGCCTCGCTCTCCGGCGGCGACGTCAAGGCCTTCTGCAACTCCGCGGTGTGCCGCTCGACCACCAACTCCTACGGCCGCTACGCCTACTTCACCCTCGCCGGCTTCACCAACGGCAAGGATGTGACCACGAAGGACACCGCGGTCTTCACGACCGGGGACGACCTCGCCGAGTTCGCCTTCCGCCAGATCCGCCAGCGCGGCGAGACCCAGGCGTCGGCGGCGGCCAACGAGTAGGCCTACGGGCAACGCGGTAGTCCACCACGCAAGGCGGTGGACCGCCACGCAACGCGGTGGACCACCACGCAAGGCGGTGGACCGCCACGCAACGCGGTAGTCCACCACGCAATGCTGGCAGGCCACCGCTACCCACACCCCCGGTCACGCGGGCGCACGGTCGGTCTGTGGGTCTGCCGGTATGTCGGCCTTCCGGTCTTCCCGTCAGCCGGCCTTCCCGTCAGCCAGCAGGTCAGCCGGTCAGCAGCATCCCGCCGACGGCAACGTCCGCTTGTTCCGCGCCTCCTTGCTCCGCGCGGCCAGCAACTCGTCGGCCGGGTAACCGACTTCTTCGAGCGTCAGCCCGTGCGGCCGTACGACATGAACGGCCGAGTCCCGTACGCCGGCACCCAGTACCTTCCCGGGCCACTCGGGCCCCCGATGCCCGTCCCCCACGAACAGCAGCGCCCCGATCAGCGACCGCACCATGTTGTGGCAGAAGGCGTCGGCGCGAACCGTCGCGGTGATGATCCCGTCACCCCCGCGCACGAGGCTCAGCTCCTGCAGCGTACGAATGGTCGTGGCCCCCTCCCGCTTCTTGCAGTAGGCGGCGAAGTCGTGCTCTCCGAGAAGGAGTTGGGCGGCCTCGTTCATGGCGTCCACGTCGAGCGGCCAGTCGTGCCACAGGACGTGGCCCCGCAGCAGCGGATCGACGCCACCGGGGCTGTCGGTCACCCGGTACGCATACCGCCGCCAGACCGCCGAGAACCGGGCATTGAACCCACTGGGCGCCTCGGCCAGCGACCAGACCCGCACGTCCTTCGGCAGTCTCCCGGCCAGCCGCTTCAGCAGCTTCTCCCGGTGCTCGCCCCACACGTCCTCGGGCAGATCGACATGCGCCACCTGCCCCCGTGCGTGCACCCCGGCGTCGGTCCGCCCGGCCACGGTCAGCTCATACGTGACGTCCCCCGACCGCGTCACCGTCCGCAGGGCATCCTCGATCTCCCCCTGCACGGTCCTACGCCCACTGGCCTGCTTGGCCCACCCGGAGAACTCCCGCCCGTCATACCCCAGATCCAGCCGCACCCGCACAAACCCAGTTTCTGCTTCATCACTCACAGACAGATCCTCTCAGGACGACGGGGACAGCAGGACGACGGGGACAGCAGCATGCCGCCCAGCCGGACCGCAGCCGCGCACGGCCCCCAGCCCCCACCGGGGGAACGCGAAAGCGGGCCCGCCCCGAAGGGGGCGGACCCGCTCAGACACGAGCAGAAGCTCAGGCGTCCTTGGACTCGGCGTCCTTGGACTCGTCGCCCTCGGCCGCAGCCGGCTTCGCATCCTCGACGACCTCGTCGGCAGCCTCGGTCTCGACCGGGGCGTCCTTCGGGGCGTCGTCCTTCTTGAGGACGTCTTCCTTGACGGCACGCTTCGTCGCCGCCTCGGCCTCACCGGTGGCCGCCTGGGCCACGGTCAGCGCCTCCACCAGCTCGATGACAGCCATGGGCGCGTTGTCGCCACGGCGGTTACCGATCTTGGTGATACGGGTGTAGCCACCCGGACGGTTCTCGTAACGCGGGCCGATCTCGGTGAAGAGCGTGTGCACGATGCTCTTGTCCGTGATCACCGTGAGCACCTGGCGGCGGTTGTGAAGGTCACCCTTCTTCGCCTTGGTGACCAGACGCTCCGCGTACGGGCGCAGGCGCCGGGCCTTCGCCTCCGTGGTGGTGATGCGGCCGTGCTCGAAGAGCGACTTCGCAAGGTTCGCGAGGAGCAGCTTCTCGTGCGCGGCGCTGCCGCCCAGACGGGCACCCTTGGCGGGCTTCGGCATGGTGTTTCTCCTTCGTATCTGCCCCGGCCGTATCAGGTACCGAGGTCAGTGTCCGAGCAGGCGATCGCCTGTCGGAGATCCGGGGCCCCGAAAGGTCCCGGAGGTGTGGCTCCCGAGCAGTACTGGTCGGTCAGTACTGCTCGGTCTCCACGAAACCCGCGTCCACGTCGTCGTCGGCGCCAAAGGCGTCGGCGGCTGCGGTCGGGTCGAATCCGGGCGGGCTGTCCTTGAGGGCCAGGCCCATGCCGGCCAGCTTCGCCTTGACCTCGTCGATGGACTTCGCACCGAAGTTACGAATGTCGAGGAGGTCGGCCTCGGAGCGTGCGACGAGCTCACCCACGGAGTGGATGCCCTCACGCTTGAGGCAGTTGTAGGACCGAACGGTGAGCTCGAGCTCCTCGATCGGCAGGGCGAGATCAGCGGCAAGGGCGGCGTCCGTCGGGGACGGTCCCATGTCGATGCCCTCGGCGTCGATGTTGAGCTCACGGGCAAGCCCGAACAGCTCGACCAGCGTCTTACCCGCAGACGCCATGGCGTCACGCGGGCGCATCGCCTGCTTGGTCTCGACGTCGACGATCAGCTTGTCGAAGTCGGTCCGCTGCTCGACACGCGTGGCCTCGACCTTGTACGTGACCTTCAGAACCGGCGAGTAGATCGAGTCGACCGGAATACGACCGATCTCCTGACCGACCTGCTTGTTCTGAACGGCGGAGACGTAGCCGCGACCGCGCTCGACGGTCAGCTCCATCTCCAGCTTGCCCTTGCCGTTCAGCGTGGCGAGGACGAGGTCGGGGTTGTGCACCTCGACACCGGCCGGGGGCGCGATGTCGGCGGCGGTGACCAGACCCGGACCCTGCTTACGCAGGTACATCACGACCGGCTCATCGTGCTCACTGCTCACGACGAGCTGCTTGATGTTGAGGATCAGGTCGGTGACGTCCTCCTTGACGCCCGGCACGGTGGTGAACTCGTGCAGGACACCGTCGACGCGGATGGACGTGACCGCCGCACCCGGGATCGAGGAGAGGAGCGTACGACGCAGGGAATTGCCGAGGGTGTAGCCGAAGCCCGGCTCCAGCGGCTCGATCACGAACCGGGAGCGGAACTCGTCGACGACCTCTTCGGTCAGCGACGGGCGCTGAGCAATAAGCATGAAGGAGTCCTTCAGTCAGGGGCACCCACTATTTGATGCCCTTGCCACCGGGTGGTAGCCCGATGTGTTCCAGCTACAAGGGTACGGGCGGCACGGCCCCAAAAGGCCATACCGCCCGGACCCCCGGAAAACTAAGACAACCGTGCGTCAGACGCGGCGGCGCTTGGGCGGACGGCAGCCGTTGTGCGGGGTGGGGGTGACGTCCTGGATGGAGCCGACCTCGAGGCCAGTGGCCTGGAGGGAACGGATCGCGGTCTCGCGACCGGAGCCCGGGCCCTTCACGAAGACGTCAACCTTGCGCATGCCGTGCTCCTGCGCGCGACGGGCGGCCGACTCGGCGGCCATCTGCGCGGCGAAGGGGGTGGACTTGCGCGAGCCCTTGAAGCCGACGTGGCCGGCGGAGGCCCAGGAGATCACGTTGCCCGCGGGGTCCGTGATCGAGACGATCGTGTTGTTGAACGTGCTCTTGATGTGGGCGTGCCCATGAGCGACGTTCTTCTTTTCCTTGCGGCGCACCTTCTTGGCAGCGCCCTGACGACCCTTGGGGGGCATCTATAACTCCTACGGGGAGGTGGTCGGTCCTACAGCGAAGACCGCTGATGAAGCGTTGTCCGCTGAGGACTACTTCTTGCCCGGCTTCTTCTTACCGGCGATCGCGCGACGCGGGCCCTTGCGGGTACGAGCGTTCGTGCTGGTGCGCTGTCCGTGAACGGGCAGACCGCGACGGTGACGCAGACCCTGGTAGCAGCCGATCTCGACCTTGCGGCGGATGTCGGCCTGCACCTCGCGACGGAGGTCACCCTCGGTCTTGAAGTTGGCGTCCACGTACTCGCGGATCTTGACCAGCTCCTCCTCGGAGAGGTCACGAACGCGGGTGTTCGGGTTGACGCCGGTCTCGGCCAGCGTCTTCTGCGAGAGGGTCCGGCCGATGCCGAACACGTAGGTGAGCGCAACCTCCACGCGCTTTTCGCGCGGGATGTCAACACCGGAAACGCGTGCCATTCAATGGCTCCAGTTGTCGTTCGGAGGTCTTCCGCAAAGCCGGTTCCCGCCCGCCGTCCTCTTCACGTCGAAGATTCGGCACGAACCGGGTCCCCGGCCTCCGACCGGGGGTGTCAGGCCTGATGCGACTCAGCCCTGGGCTCTGCGTATGAACACGTACTACTTGCGTCGCGCGAAGTATCTGCGGAAGCAGAAGGTCGGTCGTGCGTCAGCCCTGGCGCTGCTTGTGGCGCGGGTTTTCGCAGATGACCATGACCCGGCCGTGACGGCGGATCACCCTGCACTTGTCGCAGATCTTCTTGACGCTCGGCTTGACCTTCATTGGTGAGGTTCTCCGGGTCAGTGCCACCACCCCGCGGAAGCGGGGCACAGGCAAGATCTACTTGTACCGGTAGACGATCCGGCCACGCGTCAGGTCGTACGGAGACAGCTCCACCACGACCCTGTCGTCAGGGAGGATGCGGATGTAGTGCATACGCATCTTGCCGCTGATGTGTGCCAGAACCTGGTGGCCGTTCTGGAGCTCAACCTTGAACATTGCGTTCGGAAGAGACTCGACGACAGTGCCCTCGATCTCGATGGCACCTTGCTTCTTGGCCACGCTTCGCCCTTCGAATCGACTACCTTGATCGACTCCGTACGAGCGCATGCAGGCATGCGGGTGCACGAGAGCCGACGAGTCAGTCTACGTCAGCGCACCCGGAAAGACGAATCGAGGAAGAATGCCCGACTTCAAAGATCATTAACCAGAACCCCTACAGCAGAGGGCCCCGAACCGCCGACAGAAAGATCGAAATCGCGGCAGCTCAGGCACCGACACGGCACGTCGTGACCGCCCGATACGGCGCCGGCCCAGGCCGGAAGCCCCCCTGTCGCAGCAGCCTCGGGCCCCGCACGGAACGACTACACCAACGGATCCGGCGCAGCCACAACCCCGTACTCCCCCAACTTCGCCCGCCCACCATCCGGAGCCGTCAACACAAGCGGCCCCTCCTCCGTCAACGCCACGGAATGCTCCCAATGCGAGGACCAGGTCCCGTCCGTCGTGATGACGGTCCAGTTGTCCTCAAGCACTTCGGTCTTCGGGGTGCCCAGGGACACCATCGGCTCGATGGCGAGGCAGAACCCCGGGACCAGCTTGGGTCCCTTGCCGCGCCGGCGCTCGACGTAGTTCAAGAGGTGCGGATCCATGTGCATCTCGGTGCCGATGCCGTGGCCGCCGTAGTCCTCGACGATCCCGTACCGGCCGCCGCCGACCTTGGGCTGGCGGCGGATGTACGTCTCGATGGCGCGGGAGACGTCGACGAGCCGGTTCCCCAGCTTCATCGCGGCGATGCCCGCCCACATCGACTCCTCGGTCACCCGGGAGAGCTCGATGAGCTCCGGGGCGTGACCGGTGCCCACGAACGCGGTGTACGCGGCGTCGCCGTGCCAGCCGTCGACGATCGCGCCGGCGTCGATGGAGATGATGTCGCCGTCCTTGAGGACGGTCTTGTCGTCCGGGATGCCGTGGACGACGACCTCGTTGGCCGAGGTGCAGATGGTGGCCGGGAATCCGCCGTACCCGAGGAAGTTCGACTTGGCCCCGTGCTCGGCGAGCACCTTGCGCGCGACCTCGTCCAGGTCCTTCGTGGTGGCTCCGGGCACGGCTGCCTCACGGGTTGCCGCGTGGATGGCGGCGACGACCAGGCCCGCCTCACGCATCTTGGCGATCTGCTCGGGGGTCTTGATCTGCACCATGGCGACTGCGGCCTTCCTTGACCGGAGAGAACGGACTACTCCAACGATACGGGTGCCCCCACCTGCCCTGCGGCCCAAGGCACCCAAACCACGACGCCCCCGCGGTCCCCCTCGGAAGCGGACACCCACGGCCCGGGGACACCAGCCTCACCCCCGCCCCCGCGCCGACCGGGACGCACGCGCCACGGCAGTACAGGCAAGGCCTCACACACGCGTACGACACGGCAACCCGGCCCAGGTCCCTCCCCCTCCCGCGGCGCGCTCCAAGGCACAACTCAGCCCCAGGCAGGCCCCGCTGGCAAGCAACCGGCGCGCCCCGGGGCCGCAGGCCCCACCACACACCTCGGCCGCGGCACCCCCAGGGTGCCGCGGCCGAAGCAACGGACTACTTACCGCTCAACGCGCCCCGCGAGATCACGCACTCCCGCGAGCCAACGCCTCCATCGCGCGCCCCGTGACCTCTTCCACCTTGCCGAGCGCGGAGATCGTGACGACCAGGCCCTGGGCCTTGTAGTAGTCGATGATCGGCTCGGTCTGCGTGTGGTAGACCTCGAGGCGCGTGCGCACGGTCTCCTCGGAGTCGTCGTCACGCTGGTATAGCTCGCCGCCACAGACATCGCACACGCCGTCCTTCTTCGGCGGCTTGTACGTGACATGGAAAACGTGCGCCGATTCGTTCCGGCAGACGCGACGGCCGGCGATCCGCTTGACCACCTCGTCCTCGGGAACCTCAAGGTCCAGCACCGCGTCGAGCTTCATGCCCTCGTTCTTCAGCATCTCGTCGAGCGCCTCGGCCTGCGAGACGTTACGAGGGAAGCCGTCGAGCAGGAAGCCGTTCTCCGCGTCCGGCTGCTCCATGCGGTCCTTGGCCATCGCGATGGTGACCTCGTCCGGTACCAGTTCGCCCTTGTCCATGTAGGACTTCGCCAGCTTGCCGAGTTCCGTCTGCCGACTGATGTTGGCGCGGAACAGGTCGCCCGTGGAGATGTGCGGGATCGACAGGTTCGCGGCGAGAAACGCGGCCTGCGTTCCCTTGCCGGCGCCGGGCGGCCCGACGAGGACGATTCGCATCAGCGGAGGAACCCTTCGTAATTGCGCTGCTGGAGCTGGCTCTCAATCTGCTTCACCGTCTCCAGACCGACACCCACGATGATCAGGATGCTGGTGCCACCGAACGGGAAGTTCTGGTTTGCCCCGAAACCAACCAACGCCATCGTCGGCACGAGAGCGATCAGACCCAGATACAGCGAACCTGGCCAGGTGATCCGGTTGAGTACGTATCCCAGGTACTCAGCGGTCGGCCGACCAGCCCGGATGCCCGGGATGAAGCCACCATACTTCTTCATGTTGTCGGCTACTTCTTCGGGGTTGAAGGAGATCGCGACGTAGAAGAAGGCGAAGAAAACGATCAGCAAGAAGTAGACGCTGATGTAGACCGGGTGGTCACCCTTGGTCAGGTTCGTCTCGATCCAGGTCTTCCAGGTGGACGTCCCGCTGGAGAACTGGGCGATCAGAGCCGGGATGTAGAGCAGCGACGAGGCAAAGATCACAGGGATGATGCCCGCCTGGTTGACCTTCAGCGGAATGTACGTAGACGTGCCGCCGTAGGAACGGCGGCCGATCATGCGCTTCGCGTACTGGACCGGGATACGGCGCTGAGCCTGCTCGACGAAGACCACCAGACCGACCATGACCAGGCCGACCAGGATGACCGTGCCGAACTCGATCCAGCCGTCGGCCAGCGTGCCCTGGGTCTTGATGGACCACAGCGCGGCCGGGAAGGTCGCGGCGATCGAGATGAACATCAGGATCGACATGCCGTTGCCGATGCCGCGGTCGGTGATGAGTTCACCGAGCCACATGACCATCGCCGTACCGGCGGTCATGGTGATGACCATCGTGATGGTGGTGAAGATCGACTGGTCCGGCACGATCTGGGTGCCGACCGAGCAGCCGCTGAACAGCGCACCGCTGCGGGCGGTCGCGACCAGGCCGGTGCCCTGGAGGATGGCCAGCGCCACCGTCAGATAGCGGGTGTACTGCGTGATCTTCGAAGTGCCGGCCGAGCCCTCCTTCTTCAGGGCTTCCAGGCGTGGGATCACCACGGTCAGCAGCTGGAGGATGATGCTCGCCGTGATGTACGGCATGATGCCCAGCGCGAAGATCGTGATCTGCAACAGCGCGCCACCACTGAACATGTTGACCAGACCGAACAGACCCTGGGTGCCGCTGGCCTGATCCATACAGGTCTGAACGTTCGTGTAGTCGACACCGGGGATCGGGATGTGGGTACCCACCCGATAGACCACGATGATGCCGAGCGTGAAGAGCAGCTTCTTGCGCAGGTCGGGCGTCTTGAACGCCCGGGCGAACGCGGTGAGCACGGTGCCTCCTGCGACCCCCGCGCTTCTGCGTCAGAGGTGACGGTCTTGAGGTTCGACGGATGTCTGACAGCTAACCAACAGTCAAAAGCCGCCCGGAGTTCCCATGGGACTCACCGGACGAAATTCGGCAGCGCAGGCCACCTTACCGGCGACACTGCCCCCCTAGGAACGACCAACCGGGGATGCCCCTTTTGTGGGCACCCCCGGCTGGGATCGCTCAAGTCATCGAGACGCCTGCTGAATTCAGACGAGCTCGGTGACGGTACCGCCGGCGGCGGTGATCTTCTCCTTGGCGGAGCCGGAGACGGCGTCAACCGTCACCTGCAGTGCCACAGAGATCTCGCCCTGGCCGAGGACCTTGACGAGGCTGTTCTTGCGCACCGCACCGTTGGCGACGAGCCCCTCGACGGTGACCTCGCCACCCTCCGGGTACAGCGACGCCAGCTTGTCGAGGTTCACGACCTGGTACTCGGTCTTGAACGGGTTCCGGAAGCCCTTGAGCTTCGGGAGACGCATGTGGAGGGGCATCTGGCCACCCTCGAAGCGCGCCGGAACCTGGTAACGGGCCTTCGTGCCCTTGGTACCACGACCAGCCGTCTTACCCTTCGACGCCTCACCACGACCCACACGGGTCTTGGCGGTCTTGGCGCCCGGGGCGGGACGGAGGTTGTGGATCTTGAGCGGGCTGTTCTCCGCCATGATCAGTCGACCTCCTCAACCGTCACGAGGTGGCGGACGGTGTGCACCATTCCGCGGAACTCGGGGCGGTCCTCCTTGACGACCTGCGTGTTGATGCCCTTGAGACCAAGGGAGCGCAGGGTGTCGCGGTGGTTCTGCTTGCTGCCGATGTACGACTTCGTCTGCGTGACCTTGAGGCGAGCCATTACGCACCCGCTCCCGCACGTGCACGGAGCAGAGCCGCGGGGGCGACGTCCTCGAGGGGCAGACCACGGCGGGCCGCGATCTCCTCGGGACGCTGCAGGCCCTTGAGGGCCGCCACGGTCGCGTGCACGATGTTGATCGCGTTGGACGAGCCGAGCGACTTCGACAGGATGTCGTGAACGCCGGCGCACTCCAGGACAGCACGCACCGGGCCACCGGCGATAACGCCGGTACCGGGGGAAGCAGGCTTGAGCAGGACGACGCCTGCGGCCTTCTCGCCCGTGATCGGGTGCGGGATGGTGCCCTGGATACGGGGGACCTTGAAGAAGTGCTTCTTGGCCTCTTCAACACCCTTGGCGATCGCGGCCGGCACCTCCTTGGCCTTGCCGTAACCGACACCGACGGTGCCGTCACCATCGCCCACCACGACGAGCGCAGTGAAGCTGAAGCGACGACCACCCTTCACAACCTTGGCGACGCGGTTGATCGCGACAACGCGCTCAACGTACGCGGTCTTCTCGGCAGCGGCACCGCCGCCGTCACGGCCCTTCCGGTCCCGCCGCTCGCCGCCACCGGCACCGCTTCCGCGGCGCTGGGGTCCAGCCATTGGATTACCTCTCTCTTTTTCCGCTAGCTACGCAGCGACCGAAGTCGCTAGCGCGACGGGCGACTCAGAACTTGAGTCCCGCTTCGCGGGCGGCGTCCGCCAGAGCGGCAATGCGCCCGGCGTACTGGTTTCCACCACGGTCGAATACGACGACCTCGACACCGGCGGCCTTGGCGCGCTCGGCAACCAGGGCGCCGACCGACTTGGCCTGCGCGGACTTGTCGCCCTCGGCACCGCGGACCGTGGTGTCCAGGGTCGACGCCGACGCCAGGGTGTGACCCTTAACGTCGTCGATGACCTGGGCCACGATGTGGCGGTTGGAGCGCGTCACGACCAGGCGCGGACGCTCAGCCGTACCCGAGATGTGCTTCCGGATCCGGATGTGACGACGCTTGATGGCAGCACGCTTGTAAGCGTCGCCCTTAGCAATCTTGACACCGTATGCCATGGCTTACTTACCCGCCTTTCCGACCTTGCGCCGGACGACTTCGCCCTCGTACTTGACGCCCTTGGCCTTGTACGGGTCGGGCTTGCGCAGCTTGCGGATGTTGGCCGCAACCTCTCCGACCTTCTGCTTGTCGATTCCCTCGACCGAGAAGTGCGTCGGGTTCTCGACCTTGAACGAGATGCCCTCGGGCGCCTCGACCGTGATCGAGTGGCTGTAGCCGAGCGAGAACTCCAGGTTGGAGCCCTTCGCCAGGACGCGGTAACCGACACCGCTGATTTCGAGCTTCTTCACGTAACCCTGGGTCACGCCGGTGATCATGTTCGCCACCAGCGTGCGGGACAGGCCGTGCAGGGCCTTGTTCTGACGCTCGTCGTTCGGGCGGGTGACATTGAGAATGCCGTCCTCACCCTTGGCGACATCGATCGGTGCCGCGACGGTGTGGGAGAGAGCGCCCTTGGGGCCCTTCACCTGGACCGTACGGCCGTCGATGGTGACGTCCACGCCGGCGGGAACCGTGATGGGGAGCTTGCCAATACGCGACATAGCTTTTTCCTCCGTTCCCTTCCGCTACCAGACGTAGGCGAGAACTTCTCCGCCTACGCCCTTCTTGCCGGCCTGCTGTCCAGTGAGGAGACCGTGCGACGTGGAGATGATCGCCACGCCGAGGCCACCGAGCACCTTGGGCAGGGAGGTGGACTTCGCGTACACACGCAGACCCGGCTTCGAGATCCGCTTGATGCCCGCAATGGAGCGCTCACGGTTCGGGCCGAACTTCAGCTCGAGGACGAGCTTCTTGCCGACCTCGGCATCCTCGACCTTCCAGCCGGTGATGAAGCCCTCCTGCTGGAGGATCTCCGCGATGTGAGACTTGATCTTGCTGTGCGGCATCGCGACATCGTCGTGGTACGCCGAGTTCGCGTTACGCAGACGAGTAAGCATGTCTGCGATGGGATCAGTCATGGTCATGAATTGGCCTTCGGCCTCTCTCGCCGGGGTTTCCAGTGCGCCATCCCTCTCCCCACTCAGTGGCGGGACGGGTGCGGTGCGGGGACCTACGGCGTAGTAAGTCGTACGGGCGGCAGGCGCCCAACCCTCCTAGCCTAAGCCATGGAGAGCAGGGCACCTTACCGACCCATTGCTTACCGAGAGCCTCGGGTAATCCCGAACGTCCTACGGACGGTGGAGGATTACCAGGAGCTCTTGGTCACGCCCGGCAGCTCGCCACGGTGAGCCATCTCACGAAGGCAGATGCGGCACAGGCCGAACTTGCGGTACACGGAGTGCGGACGGCCGCAGCGCTGGCAGCGCGTGTAGCCACGTACGCCGAACTTGGGCTTACGAGCAGCCTTGGCAATCAGAGCCTTCTTCGCCATCTCGGTTACGCCTCCTTGAAGGGGAAGCCGAGGTGACGGAGAAGGGCACGGCCCTCAGCGTCGTTGGTCGCCGTGGTGACCACGGTGATGTCCATACCCCGGACGCGGTCGATCTTGTCCTGGTCGATCTCGTGGAACATGACCTGCTCCGTGAGACCGAAGGTGTAGTTGCCACGCCCGTCGAACTGCTTGGGGGACAGACCACGGAAGTCGCGGATGCGCGGAAGCGCGAGCGACAGGGTGCGGTCCAGGAACTCCCACATGCGGTCGCCACGGAGCGTGACGTGGGCACCGATCGGCTGACCTTCACGCAGCTTGAACTGCGCGATGGACTTGCGGGCCTTGGTGACGGCCGGCTTCTGACCGGTGATCGTGGTCAGGTCACGGACGGCACCGTCCATGAGCTTCGAGTCACGGGCGGCGTCGCCGACACCCATGTTGACCACGATCTTGACGAGCCCGGGAACCTGCATGACGTTCGCGTACGCGAACTCTTCAAGCAGCTTGCCCGCGATCTCCTCGCGGTACTTCGTCTTGAGACGCGGAGTCGTGGTGGTAGTCATCAGATGTCCTCACCCGTCCGCTTGGCAACGCGGATCTTGTTGCCCTCATCGTCGAAGCGGTAACCGACACGCGTGACAACCTTGTTGCCGTCCTTCTCAACGACCAGCTGGACGTTGGAGACGTGGACGGGCGCCTCGGTGGTGACGATGCCGCCGGCCTGCGAACCCTTCGCGGTCGGGCCGGCCTTGGTGTGCTTCTTGACCCGGTTGACACCCTCGACCAGGACGCGGTCCTCGCGGGGGTAGGCCGCAATGACCTTGCCCTGCTTGCCCTTGTCCTTGCCGGTGATGACCTGAACCGTGTCACCCTTCTTGATCTTCATGCTTACAGCACCTCCGGCGCGAGCGAGATGATCTTCATGAACTTCTTCTCGCGCAGCTCCCGGCCCACCGGGCCGAAGATACGGGTGCCACGAGGGTCGCCGTCGTTCTTGAGAATGACAGCGGCGTTCTCGTCGAAGCGGATGTACGAGCCGTCCGGACGGCGGCGCTCCTTGACGGTGCGAACGATGACCGCCTTGATGACGTCACCCTTCTTCACGTTGCCACCGGGGATCGCGTCCTTGACGGTGGCGACGATGACGTCGCCGATGCCCGCGTAGCGGCGACCTGAGCCACCGAGCACACGGATGCAAAGGATTTCCTTCGCACCAGTGTTGTCGGCGACACGCAGTCGCGACTCCTGCTGGATCACGTCTATCTCCTGATTGTCTGCCGGTTCCCGGGGCGGGGGCACCGGTTAAGGCGCTCCCGCCCCGAGCCTGGCGGAACCAACTTCAGGGGCCCCTAGAATTTTTTTCCAGGGCCTGAAGTAATTACTTGGCCTTCTCGAGGATCTCGACGATGCGCCAGCGCTTCGTCGAGGACAGCGGCCGGGTCTCCATCAGGAGGACACGGTCGCCGACGCCGGCGGCGTTCTGCTCGTCGTGGGCCTTGAGCTTGCTGGTACGGCGGATGACCTTGCCGTACAGCGCGTGCTTCACGCGGTCCTCGACGGCGACGACGACGGTCTTGTCCATCTTGTCGCTGACGACGAGACCCTCACGGGTCTTGCGGAAGCCACGGGCTTCAGCGGTCTCAGTCACATTGCTCTCACTCATCAGGCGCTCTCCACCGTCTCGATGCCCAGCTCGCGCTCACGCATCAGGGTGTAGATCCGCGCGATGTCCTTGCGGACGGCCTTGAGCCGCCCGTGGTTCTCGAGCTGACCGGTCGCCGCCTGGAAGCGGAGGTTGAACAGCTCTTCCTTGGCTTCGCGAAGCTTCGCGAGAAGCTCCTCGTCACCCAGTTCGCGCAGCTCGGACGCCTTGGTACCGGCCGACATCACGCTTCACCTGCCTCGCGCTTGACGATCCGGCACTTCATCGGCAGCTTGTGGGCTGCGCGAGTGAGGGCCTCACGGGCGATCTTCTCGTTGGGATAGGACAGTTCGAACATGACCCGGCCCGGGTGCACGTTCGCGACCCACCACTCGGGCGAACCCTTACCGGAACCCATGCGGGTCTCGGCAGGCTTCTTGGTCAGCGGGCGGTCCGGGTAGATGTTGATCCAGACCTTGCCGCCACGCTTGATGTGGCGGGTCATCGCGATACGCGCCGCCTCGATCTGGCGGTTGGTCACGTACGCCGGCGTGAGGGCCTGAATGCCGTACTCGCCGAACGAAACCTGCGTACCGCCCTTGGCCTGACCACGGCGCTTCGGGTGGTGCTGCTTGCGGTGCTTGACCCTACGGGGGATCAGCATTTCGGTCAGGCCTCCGTTCCGGTGCTCTCAGCCGGAGCGGCAGCGGCGGCGGGAGCGTCGGCCTTGGGGGCCTCGGCAGCCGGCGCGGACTGCTGCTGCGGCTTGCGGCCGCGGCCGCCACGCTCGCCACCACGGGCACCGCCACGGGCCGGGCGGTCAGCGCCGCCACCCGCGCCACCGCGCGCCGGGCGGTTACCCGCACGGGCCGCGGCGTTCTCGGCGCGGACCTCGGCGATGTTCTTGACGTTGCCCTTGTAGATCCAGACCTTCACACCGATGCGGCCGAAGGTCGTCTTGGCCTCGAAGAAGCCGTAGTCGACGTTCGCGCGGAGGGTGTGCAGGGGCACACGGCCCTCGCGGTAGAACTCCGAGCGGGACATCTCGGCGCCGCCGAGACGGCCACCACACTGGATCTTGATGCCCTTGGCGCCGGCCTTCATCGACGACTGCATGCTCTTACGCATGGCGCGGCGGAAGGAGACGCGGGAGGACAGCTGCTCGGCAACGGCCTGAGCAACCAGCTGAGCGTCCGTCTCGGGGTTCTTGACCTCGAGGATGTTCAGCTGGACCTGCTTGCCCGTGAGCTTCTCGAGGTCGCCGCGGATGCGGTCGGCCTCGGCGCCACGGCGGCCGATGACGATGCCGGGACGCGCGGTGTGGATGTCCACCCGCACGCGGTCACGGGTGCGCTCGATCTCAACCTTCGAGATGCCGGCGCGCTCCATGCCGGACGTCATCATCCGACGGATGGCGACGTCTTCCTTGACGTAGTCCTTGTACAGCTTGTCGGCGTACCAACGGGACTTGAAGTCCGTGGTAATGCCGAGCCGGAACCCATGCGGGTTAACCTTCTGGCCCATTACCGGGTTCCTTCCTTGCTGCTGACGACCACGGTGATGTGGCTGGTCCGCTTGCGGATCCGGTAGGCACGGCCCTGGGCACGCGGACGGAACCGCTTCAGGGTCGGACCTTCGTCGACGTACGCCTCAGAGATGACGAGGCTGCCGGCGTCGGTGTGGTCGTAGTTGTGCGCGGCGTTGGCGATGGCGCTGTCAAGCACCTTGCCAACCGGCACGCTCGCGGCCTGCGCGGCGAAACGCAGGACCGCCTGAGCCTCCGTGGCATCCATGCCACGGATAAGGTCCACCACGCGGCGGGCCTTCATGGGCGTAACGCGGATGTACCGCGCCTGGGCCCTGGCTTCCATGGTTGTCCTTCCAGTGTCTGTCATGGTCGAATCCACCCCGCGCTAGCGGCGCTTCGTCTTCCGGTCGTCCTTGACGTGACCCCGGAAGGTGCGCGTCGGCGAGAACTCGCCGAGCTTGTGGCCGACCATCGACTCGGTGACAAACACCGGGATGTGGATCTTGCCGTTGTGCACCGCGATCGTGTGACCGAGCATGGCCGGGATGATCATCGAGCGACGGGACCAGGTCTTGATGACGTTCTTGGTACCGGCTTCGTTCTGTACGTCCACCTTCTTTACGAGGTGTCCGTCGACGAAGGGCCCCTTCTTGAGACTGCGCGGCATCTAAACCCGCTCCTAGCGCTTCTTGTTCGACTTGCGGCGGCGGACGATGTACTTGCTCGAAGCCTTCTTCGGCGAGCGAGTACGACCCTCCTTCTGACCCCACGGGGAGACCGGGTGGCGACCACCGGAGGTCTTGCCCTCACCACCACCGTGCGGGTGGTCAACCGGGTTCATCGCCACACCGCGAACGGACGGGCGGACGCCCAGCCAGCGCTTGCGGCCGGCCTTGCCCCAGTTGATGTTGCTCTGCTCGGCGTTGCCGACCTCGCCGACCGTGGCGCGGCAGCGCTGGTCGACCAGGCGGATCTCACCGGAGGGCATGCGGAGGTGGGCCATGGTGCCCTCCTTCGCGAGCAGCTGCACCGAGGCACCGGCGGAGCGGGCGAACTTGGCGCCGCCACCCGGACGGAGCTCGATCGCGTGGATCGTGGTACCGACCGGGATGTTGCGGAGCGCCAGGTTGTTGCCCGGCTTGATGTCGGCCCCGGGACCGTTCTCGACGCGGTCACCCTGCGACAGGTTGCGGGGGGCGAGGATGTAACGCTTCTCGCCGTCCGCGTAGTGCAGCAGCGCGATGCGCGCGGTGCGGTTGGGGTCGTACTCGATGTGCGCGACCTTCGCCGGCACGCCGTCCTTGTCGTGACGACGGAAGTCGATCACTCGGTAGGCGCGCTTGTGTCCGCCACCCTGGTGGCGAACGGTCACACGACCGGAATTGTTACGGCCGCCCTTGCTGTGCAGGGGGCGAACCAGCGACTTCTCCGGCGTGGACCGCGTGACCTCGACGAAGTCGGCGACGCTGGAGCCACGGCGGCCCGGCGTAGTCGGCTTGTACTTGCGGATTCCCATTTCTCAGTCCTCGTCCGATATTCGGACCAGGGCGCTCCGTTAGGAGGCCTGGCCGAAGATGTCGATACGGTCGCCCTCAGCGAGGGTCACGATCGCGCGCTTGGTGTCAGCACGCTTACCGAAACCGCTCTTGGTCCGCTTGCGCTTACCCTGACGGTTGATCGTGTTGACGCCGGTGACCTTGACCGAGAAGACCGCCTGGACGGCCTGCTTGATCTGGGTCTTGTTGGCGCCCGGCGCGACGACGAAGGTGTACTTGCCCTCGTCGAGCAGCGCGTAGCTCTTCTCGGAGACGACCGGCTTGAGAAGGACGTCACGGTGGTCCGTGAAGCTCTTGCTCAGCGGCGTCTCGACGGTGTTCTTGCCCTCGGTCTCGTGGCGCTTCGCCTTGGCGATGCGCGCGACCTTCTTGGCCTTGGCGGCCTTCGAGGCAATGCTCGGGTGACGCGTAGCCATCAGGCTTCGCTCCCTTCGGTGTCAGCAGCCGATCCAGCCGGCGCGCCAGACACGAAGGACTCGAAGGCGGCCTGGGTGAAGACCACGTCGTCCGAGACGAGAACGTCGTACGTGTTCAGCTGGCCCGGCTCCAGGATGTGGACCTGGGGCAGGTTGCGCGCGGAAAGCAGCGCGGTCTCGTTCGAGCGCTCGATGACCAGGAGCACGTTCTTGCGCTCCGAGATCTTGCCGAGGAAGCTCTTCGCGGCCTTGGTGGAGATGGCCTCGCCGTCGATCACGTCGGTGATGACGTGGATGCGAGCGTTGCGGGCCCGGTCGGTGAGGGCGTGGCGCAGGGCCGCGGCCTTCATCTTCTTCGGGGTCCGCTGCGAGTAGTCACGCGGCGTGGGGCCGTGGACGACGCCACCGCCGGCGAACTGCGGGGCGCGGGTCGAACCCTGACGGGCGCGGCCGGTGCCCTTCTGGCGGTAAGGCTTGCGGCCACCACCGCGGACCTCGCCACGACGCTTGACCTTGTGCGTGCCCTGACGGGCAGCGGCCAGCTGTGCGACGACGACCTGGTGGAGCAGCGGGATGCTGATCTTCTCTACGTCGAAGATCTCGGCCGGGAGCTCAACGGTCCCGGCGATGTCGCCGGAGGGCGACTGAATGTCAATGGTGGTCATGTCCTCAGACCCCCTTGGCCGCGGTACGGACCAGGACGAGGCCGCCGTTCGGACCGGGGATGGCTCCCTTGATGAGGAGCAGTCCCTTCTCCGCGTCAACAGCGTGAACGGTCAAATTCTGGGTGGTGACCCGCTCGTTGCCCATGCGGCCCGCCATGCGCATGCCCTTGAAGACACGGCCAGGGGTGGCACAGCCACCGATGGAGCCGGGAGAGCGGTGCTTGCGCTGGACACCGTGTCCGGCGCCGAGGCCCTTGAAGTTGTGACGCTTCATGACACCGGCGAAGCCCTTGCCCTTGCTCTTGCCGGTCACGTCCACCTTGACGCCGGCCTCGAAGGTCTCGGCGGTGATCTCCTGGCCGAGGGTGTACTCGCTGGCGTCAGCGGTACGGATCTCGACGAGGTGGCGGCGGGGGGTGACGTCGGCCTTGGCGAAGTGACCCTTGAGGGGCTTGTTCACCTTGCGAGGGTCGATCTCGCCGAAGGCGATCTGGACCGACTCGTAGCCGTCGGAGTCATTCGTACGGACCTGGGTCACGACGTTCGGACCGGCCTTGACGACGGTGACGGGAACAACACGGTTGTTCTCGTCCCACACCTGCGTCATGCCGAGCTTCTCGCCCAGGATGCCCTTGATCTGCTTAGCCATTCTCAGATCACCGGCCCTTAGAGCTTGATCTCGATGTCGACACCGGCCGGGAGGTCGAGTCGCATCAGGGAGTCAACGGTCTTGGGCGTCGGGTCGAGAATGTCGATCAGGCGCTTGTGCGTGCGCATCTCGAAGTGCTCGCGCGAGTCCTTGTACTTGTGCGGCGACTTGATGACGCAGTACACGTTCTTCTCAGTGGGCAGCGGCACCGGGCCCGCGACCGACGCACCAGTACGCGTCACCGTCTCGACGATCTTCTTCGCCGAGGAATCGATGACCTCGTGGTCGTAGGCCTTGAGCCGGATGCGGATCTTCTGTCCCGCCATGGCTACTCAGTAGTCCTTTGTCTAGTGAAACGCTCCGGAACCCGGGGGTTCGCGTCCTGTCCTCCGACCCACGCGGTCGGGTGTGTCGCGCTCCTGCCGCACAGATATCCGTTACGAATTTCCCTGCGAGGGACGCGGCTCGCCCGAAAGCAACCGCTGGACCGGGGGCTGAACACCCACCGGGTGCCTGGCCTGCACCCCGCTGACACTTCCCGAAAGATTCCCGTACGTCCGCCCCAGCGCTGCCTTACGGCAGTTGGGGCGACGAGTACTGTGGGACTCGCTTCCGGTCCTCCCGACGGGAGGCGCGCAGCATCGGCGCTCGACCGAGCAACTCCGACAGTCTGCCATACGGGGCACGGGCCTGGCTAATCGAGCCGGAGAGAATACCCCGAAGGTGACGCACGTCAAACACAGGCTCGGTCGATCGAAGCCCGCCCCCGGATCAGGCCATGCTCCGTGCCTCTCGCAACCGGGCGAAGGATCTGTCCAGCCCCTTCTTCACCAGCCGCGCCACGGGGCGTTCCACGAAGCGGTGGACCAGATAGCTCAGGAGCAGGAACCCGGCGATGACGGCGGCGACGAGCAGCCGGGCGTCCATGGTGTCCCGAAGGCGGTTGATCACCGTCGTACCGGCCGCGTAGTGCATCAGATAGAGCGGGTAGGTCATGGTGCCGGCGGTGACCAGCCACTTCCACTGCATGCGGTCGGTCATACCGAGTGCGACACCGACCATGAACAGCAGGAACACCGTGAAGATCAGCACGCTGCCCCGCCAGCTGGACACGTGCTCGACCGCGTCGATCCGATGCCCCAGCTCCATCTGGGCCATCAGCCAGCACATGGCGAGGATGCCCCACAGCAGCAGGTCCTGGCCGAAGCGGTGCATGAGGTAGAGGACGAGGCCCGCGATGAAGTACCAGGCACCGTCGGGGTTGGCGACGACCACCAGCAGACGGAAGTCGGACTCCGGGGCGATCATCGCCGCCGCCCCCCACACGCAGCAGAACACGACGACCTTGCGGTACGTCAGACCGGTCGCGACGACCAGCATGAAGAGCAGGTAGAAGCGCACTTCCGACCAGAGGGTCCAGTAGACGCCGTCGACATCCTGCACGCCCGAACCGGACTGCAGCATCGTGAGGTTGAACAGGATCTCCCGCGGCTTCAGTCGCTCCCACACCCCCGGCAGGGCCATCAGCACGCCCGTGGTGAAGAGGACGGCGAACCAGTACGCCGGGTAGAGGCGGATCACCCGCGAGACGAAGAACTGCCGGGGAGAGCGCCCCCAGCACGACATACAGATCACGAATCCGCTGATCACGAAGAAGATCTCGACGCCGATCCAGCCGTACGTGGCGAAGCGGAACACGTTGGGCATGATGTCCGACACCGGACGGCCCCAGACGGCGTTGCCAGGCTGGTTCATCCGTTTCGTACCGGCGAAGTGGTGCACGGCGACCATGAGCGCGGCGGCTATCCGGATGCCGTCGAGGGCGTACAGCCGGCTGCGGGCGCGCTGGGCCCGTGCGGGCTTCCCGTCCCGGACGCTCGCGGGCGGCTGCGCCGACCGCTCGGCAGCGGCGACGCCGGTCCGCCAGTCCGACTCGGCGAGCGGGGGAAGCGGCTGTTTCAACCCACCTGCGCCCTGCATGGGTTATCGCCGATCCTCCTGCGGCGCCGCGCATGAGCACCTACCCACCCTCACAGAGACTCCCGGAACCAAGCGGCCCCGAGCCAACCTAGGCTACGACCGCCACAACCACCCCACAGCGACCAGAAAAGAACATTACTCACACAGTCGCCGGACAGTTGACCCAACGTCCAACAAGGAGCCCACCGGCGTTCCCCAGGACTTCACTTGACGACGCGCGAGGGCTTCAGCTCCGGAAACCGTGCGAGCCGAACGACGCCTCCAAGGTGTGGGCGTAGGCACGGAAGGCTCTCTTTCCGTACTCGGGTGCGGTCGAGTCGGGACGCAGAATGCCCGGGAGGAAAGCGACCCGCCACATCTTGAACGTGTCGGCGACGCTGCTCCGGCCCGCGTCGTCCGCGAGATCGACGGCAAGGGCGAGAGCTGCGGCCACGACTTCCGGCCCCTGTAGGGCGTCCGCCCTCACGGTTTCCTGGACAGAGGGGCCCCGGCCGCACGGGTCCACCCGCTCAAGAACGGCGCCCACGCAGCGCTTTCCAGGCGTCCCCGACCGCGTCCCCGACCGCGTCCGCGGACCGCAGCCACCAGCCCTCCAACTTGTTCCGCACCGCCACGAACACCCACCGACGCTTGAACCACGGCGGCAGTTGCGGGAACGGTACGAACGTCAGCGTGTCGTCGATGGCGTCCTCGGCGATGCCACGATGGCCCTCCGCACGCAGCGTGGCGTACAGCTCCGGCGTCAATTCGCCATTGAGTCGGGCCGCGGTGCCCGCCGCGGTGAACGCGAACCCCCGCTGAGCGAGGTCCGGCAACTGCATCGCCCTGACGATCCGAGGCGAGGCCTCCTCCAGCGAACAGTTGAAGGCCAACCCGATCACTGTCGTACCGAGATGACCCTCGCCACGCTCGAACGCCGTGTCCACCTCGGCGGGATCGTCCATACCCAGCAGACCCTCGCCGCTTTCCCAGTTCCACTCGGACGCCATGACCGCTCCCTGCTCAGTCCCAGGGCTCCCGCACCGGCTTGCGCTTCCACCACTCCCCCAGCTCGGCCTCGGGCTTCTCCTTGGTCGGACGTACCCAGGGGCGGAGCGTGAGTTCCGGGTCCGGGACACTCGCTGCCCGAAAGCGTGCGTCCAGCTGTGCCAGCAGCCGCCCCAGCGCACCTTCGCGCGCCTCGGTGGGCAGCAGCTGCATCAAGTCGTCCAGCGAGTCCCGGGAGTCCAGGTCGTTGTCGTAGGCGCTGATGGGATAGAAGTCCTCGCTCGACCAGCCCGGCTCCATCCTGCGCACCACGCGCTCCCAGGACGCGAACCGGTCCGCCACCGAGTACACGGGAGCCGTTATCTTCTCCCGCAACCGCGGTGCGACCCGCGACCGTTCCAACTCCAGCCGCTCCGCATCAAGGCGGGCGATCGCCGCGAGGACCGGTTCGGGCAACTCGGCCCACACGGCCCTGCTTTCCGGCGCCGCCCAGAACACGTCGAACGGTGCACGCCTACTGCCCCGCCGAGCCCTGCCGCGCTCCGCTTCGCCCACGAATCCATTCACTCCTTCAGCTGTTTCAGGAAGTACTCGTAGCCGTCATCGGGCTGCATGAAGGTGCCATTCTCCCCTTCGCGGATCAGCATCGTCCCGGTGGCGTCGTCCCACCAGGCGAAACGTGCGTTGCCCGACGTGGTGCTGCGCATCCGGATTCCCTGCGTGTTGGTCATCAGGTCCTCCAGGTGCTCCGCGACGTCCAGGTCGTCGACACCCGGAATCCCCCGGTTCTTGATGTCACCGTGTGCGGCGATCTTGTCGGCGAGCATCGGCAGGTTGCCCGCCTGGCTCGCGGCGTCCGGTTTCCCGATCTCGTAGAGACCGAGCGGGTCGGCCAGGAGCAGGGGGTCGAGGACGTACAGGAACGGATTGGGGGAGGGCCCCAGGCCCAGCGGGTCCGGGGTGGCGTAGCGAGCCGTCTCCGGGTCGTAGTAGCGGTGGACGTTGTAGTGAAGACCCGTCTCCGCGTCGTGGTACTGCCCGGGGGAACGCAGCGGTGTATACGCACTGCTCCCGCTGTTCCAGGCGGTCACGCCCCACAGAGTGCTCCGCGCCTGCCAGGCGATACGACCGTCCTCACCGACCAGTTCGGTGGGAGCACCCGCGAGATCGGTGGCGATGGCGAAGAACCGCGCGTCGATCTCCTCGCGCGAGGCAGTGAGAAGCCGTTCGGTCTGGGCGATGGGCCGCAGACCCTCGTGATCCCAGGACAGGGCCACGGAGTGCGGGCACGCGGAGTCGGTGGTGAGCTGCTCGCAGAGGGTGCTGCCGTCCCAGGTGAAATCGGTCTGCTCCACCACGGTGGTGCCGTCCGCGCCGATCCGCTGTTTGGCGATACGGCGCCCCATCGGGTCGTACTGGTACCGCCACAATGTCCCGTCGGGGGTGCGGACGGAGACGAGCCGGTCCTCCGCGTCCCAGGTGTACGTCCAGGTCTCGGGCTTGCGCGAGAGCCGGGTGCGGTGGCGGCGAACGACCCGCCCCTGGTCGTCGTAGGAGTAGCGGGTGTCACCGGCACGGAACAACCGCGCGCCCTCGGTGTGGCGTTGGCCCACAGCCGCTTGGCCAGGATGCTGGCCGGGCCAGGCAGCGCTCGTCTGAGCACCGTCTTTTTCGTAGGTGTAGGACTCCGTCCATCCCTCTGCCCTGACGGCCGTGGTGCGGCCGGCCGCGTCCAGGTCGAAGCTCCGGCTCTCACCGCCCGGGCCGTCGATTCCGACCAGGTGTCCGTCCACGCGGTAGCGGTAGGAACGGTCGCGCAGCGTGCGACCCTCACCGGTGGTGACCGCCTGCGCGATGACTCTCCCGAGGCCGTCGTACGCGCGCGTCAGCGACAGAGCGTCGTCCACGTCGAGGGACAGGAGCCGCCCCGCCGCGTCATGGCCGAAGTCGAGGGTTCGGCCTGCTGTGTGCAGCCGGGCGAGGTCGCCGCGACCGTCGTAGCCCCATGAACTCGTCGCACCGGTGGGAGTGGTACGGCTCAGCGGCCGGCCCGCGGCATCGTGGGTGAAGCTGATGGTCCGGCCGTTGACCGTCTCCGAGACCAGGCGCCCTTGCGGATCCCGCCGCAGCGTCACGGTTGCGTCAGGGCCCTCGGCCACGCAGAGCCGGTCGTTCAGGTCATAGGTGTACGTGCTGACCGCGCCGTCGGCGTCCTTGCCGACAACACGCCCGAACACGTCCCGTGTGATGCGAACCGTCTGCCCAAGGGCGTTGGCACGCAGGACGACCTGGCCCTTGGCGTCATGGCCGTAGGTCTGTGTGCGGCCGTCGAAGTCGGTCTCCGACACGAGCCGCCCCGCGTCGTCGTACCGATAGCTCCAGCGCCGCCCGTCCGGGCGACTCACGCCGAGCAGACGCAGCGAGGGGTCGTACTCGAAGTCGTGGCGGACGGAGTCGGAGCCCGTCCGCGCCGCGAGCAGGTTGAAGTGGGTGTACTCGAACCGTGTCACGGCCCCCATGGCGTCGGTGTGGCTGATCCGATTGCCCTCGGCGTCATAGGTCCACACCTCCGCCTGCCCGTCCGCTCCGGTGCGTCGCAGCAGTTCGCCGTCCGCACCCCATTCCATACGGGTCGGGTTGCCCAGGGGGTCGGTGACGCCTGCCACCCGGCCGAAGGCGTCGTGGGTGTAGCGCGTGACACCTCCCAGGGGGTCGGTGACATGTTCGGCCAGACCGGCCAGGTCGCATCGCACACGAGTGACGTATCCCGTGGGATCCGTGACCGTGGACAGGTGACCGGCGTCGTCGTAGGTGTAACGGGTCGTGGCGCCACCGGGCTTGACGATCGTGACGCAATTGCCGCGGGCGTCGTACTCCCGGCGCTGGACTTGCCCGTCGGTGCCGGTGATGGCAACAGGGTTCCCCTGCGCGTCGTACGTGAGACTGACCGTCGCGCCGTCCGGACGTGTGACATCCAGCAGACGGCCGAGGTCGTCGTAGGTCTTGTCCGTGGTGTGGCCCAGCTGGTCCGTCCAGGACGTCAGGTGGTGGTGTTCGTCCCAGGCGGTGCGGGTGGTGCCGCCGAGCGGATCGATTTCCGCGACGACCTGGCAGTTGTCGTTGACGACGAACCTGCTGACGGCGCCCTCGGCGGTGGTGACGGTGGTGATCCTGGCACCGGGCCAGGCCGGGTCGGTGCTGTCGTAGTCCAGGGTGAGGCTGATGTGGCCGGCCTCGCCACCCTCCGCCACACAGCGGCCCGCCCTGTCGTACTCGTAGGAGTAGCTGCGGCCGTTGCGGTCGGTCCAGGACGTGATGCGATACCGCTCGTCATAAGTGAACTCCATCGCGTGGCCTGTGGCGTTGATGACCGTGGTGAGGCAGTCGCCGGAGTACTCGTACCTGCGCAGTTCGAGGTCGGATCCCTCCTCGCCCGCCCCGGCCAGGTGGAGGGCCGTGACACGGCCGTCGACAGCGGCCAGCTTGAGGTGGTACCCGCCGGAATGCCGGATCGCGAGCGGGGTCCCGTCGGAGGCGTGGTCGAAGTCGATGGTGTCGCCGTTGCGGTCGGATATTCGCTCCAGCAGGGCGATGCCATCGACGGGGGGCCCGAAGCGGCGGGTTACCCCGATGGGGTCTTCGACGCGGTAGCCGCCGTTGTCGAGACGCATCAGACCGTGGCGGGGGCCGGCCTCGGGGAGCACCTGGTGCTGCGTGCCGGTGGGGTGGGCGTAGGCGAGGAGCAGCCCGTCCTCGGTGACGAAGACGATGCCGTCCTCGTCGATTTCGAGGCGCTGGTCGATGGTGGAGGCCCAGGTGGGGCCGAACCACCAGCCGGTGCGGTAGGTGGAGGCGGCCCGGCGGGTGAAGGCCAGCGGCAGGCTTGCGGCCAGCGAGACATCGGTCTCCGGCAGAAACATCGCGCCGGTGGCCATGTCGATCGGGTCACTGCCCTTGGAGCGCACCACGTTTTTGGCCCGGTTGTAGGCGCCCTTCGCACCGTCGGCGATAGCGCCACGGGCCGATTTGCCGAGCCCGCGCGCTGCGAGTCCCATGCCCTTCAGCCCGCCCCTGAGTCCCTTCATCGCAGCCATGCCGCCCTTGAGGCCCTTGGCGAGTCCGCCGAGGGTTGTCAGGCCCTTCATGCCGGGTATGCAGTCCAGCGCCGCGAAGGCCACGTCCCATAGGGAGGCCTGGCCTTTCGCGTATTTGTTGAGGGTGTCAGCGAGGACGACGAGAGCCGCGATCAGCACGATCGCGCCGAGGATCGGCCCCCCGATGATCATCGCGATGATTCCGACGACCGCGACGACGACTTTGCAGACCGTGACGATGGTGTCCCAGTTGTCGGAGAACCAGTCCCCGACCTCCTCCCACCACTTCCGGTTACGGATCCCCGCATCCGACGCCTCATCGATCTTGGTCTTCGTCTCGCGCGCCGCTTCCTCGCGCATGGTGCGCGCGTCCTCGGCCATCTTCTTCGCCGCGTCCAGCGCGTTCTGTGCCGAGCTGACGTCCGACTGGGCGGACGTCTGGGCCGACTTGGCATGCTGCGCGTCCCGGGTGGCTGCCCGGACCTTGGCCTCATCGGGCTTCTCGGTGCTCTTGCTGCCGGTCGGGTCGTCCTTGTACTTGTCGGCTTCCTTGCCGGCCTTCGTCACCCACGAATCGGCCGACGAGAGACGGGACTTGGCCGAGCTCAGGTCGGCCTGCGCCGCACGCCCATTGGCCAGCGCCCGGTCGGCGAGGGCCTGCGCACGCTCCAGCTTCGGCCAGTACGCCGCCAGCGCATCCCCCGCCATGTCATACGACGTCTTCAGCTTCTTCAGCTGCTTCGGCACACCCGAAAACTGATCCTGGAACGCCTTCGCGGACTTCCCCGCCCACTGCAGGACCGCCTCCTCGTCCGCCATCCCCTTGATCAGACGCAGCCCGTCCCCGACATCGTCCGCGAAGTCCTGCAGATTCTTTGCCAGCGACCGCACCCGGTCCGGATCACCAGGCGTGGGGTCCCTGTCCAGATCCAGGACATGCCAGTCACTCGGCCGATTCCCCGCCACGCCGCAACCCCCGTCACGCCCGTCCCACCAACTGTCGTACGCATCAGCGAATTTACAGGAAGAGGGACGCCCGCCGTAGGTCAGCGCTCAGCGGCGTACAACCACCCCCTCTCCGCCACCGACGCGGAACACCTCGCCCCGGGTGTCGCCGCCTGGCTGAACCGAACCCTCACCCCCACCGCCGTACGACACGCCCTGACCACGGACCTGCCACCGCAAGACCAACGCCGCCCAGCAGCCCTCCTCGCCCCCCGCCCAGTTGCCACCTCCACCACCGTTCCGCGCACCCGTACCATCCACCGCGCCGGCCATCCGGCAGCACATCTGAAGTCCGCCTCGGCGCCCGAAGCCTCCTCAGAGCCCCGAGCCTCGCACTCCGCCTGGAGCACCCCCACGCGACACCCGCCCTCCGCCGATCGATGGTGGACCCATGGCAGAAGACACCACCACCCTGACCGGCCAGCCTCCTCCCCCCGTACGGGACTGGCCGCCCCGCGAACTGCACGCGACCGACTTCGACCCGGTGCTCGCGGAGCTGATGCGCGAGGGGCCGCTGACCCGGATCCGGCTCCCCCACGGGGAGGGCTGGGCTTGGCTGGCGACCCGCCACGAGGATGTGAAGGCGATCACGAACGACCCCCGCTTCAGCCGCGCCGAGGTCGTCGACCGCCAAGTCACCCGTATCGCACCGCACTTCAAGCCGAAGCCCGGGTCACTGGCGTTCGCCGACCAGCCCGACCACAACCGGCTGCGCAAGGCGGTGGCGGCCGCGTACACCGTGGGAGCCGTGAAGCGGCTGCGCCCCCGCGCCCAGGAGACGCTCGACGCCCTCGTGGACGGGGTGGCGAAGGACGGTCCCCCCGCCGACCTCGTCGAGCGCGTCCTCGAACCCTTCCCCATCGCCGTCGTCTGCGAGGTCATGGGGGTACCCGAGGCCGACCGGGAGCAGATCCACGCGTGGACCCGGCAGATCATCTCCACCGCGGGCGGTGCCGAGGCCGCGGAGCTTGCCAAGGACGGGATGTACGGCTGGATCACCGAGGCCATTCACGAGCGGGCCGGAAGCCGAGCCGAGGACGTCCTCTCGCTCCTCGGCGCCGCCGTCGGCCGCGGTGACATCAGCGAGGCGGAGGCCATCGGCATCGCGGGGCCTCTTCAGATCGGCGGCGAGGCCGTCACCCACAACGTCGGCCAGATGCTCTACCTCATCCTGACCGACCCCGAGCTGCTCGATCGCCTGCGCTGCCAGCCCGAGTCCCGTCCCGCCGCCATCGACGAACTCCTGCGCTTCATCCCGCACCGCACCTCGGTCGGCCTGGCCCGCATCGCCCTGGAGGACATCGACATCCAGGGCGTACGCATCACCGCGGGCGACCCCGTCTACGTCTCCTACCTCGCCGCCAACCGCGACCCGGACGTCTTCCCCGACCCCGACCGCATCGACATCGACCGGGACACCAGCGCCCACCTCGCCTACGGCAACGGCCCCCACTACTGCACCGGCGCCGTCCTCGCCCGGATACAGACCGACCTCCTGATCAACACCCTCCTCGACCGGCTGCCGGGGCTGCGCCTCGCCGTCCCCGCCGACGAGGTCCCCTGGCGGCAGCGCACGATGATCCGCGGACCGGTGGCACTCCCCGTCACCTGGTGATCCGGAGCATGGCAGAAGGGCCCCGACGTCCGGGTGGGGTCCGGGGCGGAACGGAGCGATTTGAGGTGCTAACAGGCGGGCCAGCGCACAAGTTAGGTCTCGGGTTTTTGTTTTTTGACGGGCCGGCGCCCCCGGGGCGGGCACCCACA
>NZ_JBHXMF010000014.1:0-51537 GCF_042721055.1 Streptomyces sp. NPDC058470 | reverse complement strand
GCCACCGTTGCCCGGGGCCCGGGGGACACACCCGGACTCGGGTTTTTCCGGATATTGGCTGACGGGCCGGACCGCCGGGTTTCCCCCGGCCCCTTCTCGGAGCTCTTGAAGGAGCTACCAGGCGTTCAAGCCAACAAGTAGGACTACTTGTTGATCTTGATGACCTGGCCGGCGCCCACGGTCCGGCCACCCTCACGGATGGCGAACTTCAGGCCCTCTTCCATGGCGACGGGCTGGATGAGCGAAACGGTCATCGTGGTGTTGTCGCCCGGCATGACCATCTCCGTGCCCTCGGGGAGGGTCACGACACCGGTCACGTCAGTCGTACGGAAGTAGAACTGCGGACGGTAGTTGTTGAAGAACGGCGTGTGGCGGCCGCCCTCGTCCTTGGACAGGATGTAGGACTGGGCCTCGAACTCGGTGTGCGGCGTGACCGAACCGGGCTTGATGATGACCTGGCCGCGCTCGACGTCCTCGCGCTTGATGCCACGGAGGAGCAGACCGACGTTCTCGCCCGCCTGGCCCTCGTCGAGCAGCTTGCGGAACATCTCGATGCCGGTGACCGTGGTGGTGGTCTTCTCGGTCTTGATGCCGACGATGTCGACGGTCTCGTTGACCTTGAGGACACCACGCTCGATACGGCCGGTGACGACCGTACCGCGACCGGTGATCGTGAAGACGTCCTCGATGGGCATGAGGAACGGCTTCTCGACGTCACGCTCGGGCTGCGGGATGTTCTCGTCGACGGCCTTCATCAGGTCGAGGACGGTCTGACCCCACTCCTTGTCACCCTCAAGAGCCTTGAGCGCCGAGACCTTGACGACCGGAAGGTCGTCGCCCGCGTACTCGTACTCGGAGAGGAGCTCACGAACCTCGAGCTCGACGAGCTCCAGGATCTCCTCGTCGTCCACCATGTCGGCCTTGTTCAGGGCGACAACGATGTACGGAACGCCGACCTGGCGGGCCAGGAGCACGTGCTCCTTGGTCTGCGGCATCGGGCCGTCGGTGGCCGCGACCACGAGGATGGCGCCGTCCATCTGCGCCGCACCCGTGATCATGTTCTTGATGTAGTCCGCGTGACCGGGGCAGTCGACGTGGGCGTAGTGACGCGTCTCGGTCTGGTACTCGACGTGCGCGATCGAGATCGTGATACCGCGCTGGCGCTCCTCGGGAGCCTTGTCGATCTGGTCGAAGGCCGAGGCCTCGTTCAGGTCCGGGTACGCGTCGTGCAGCACCTTGGTAATGGCGGCCGTGAGGGTCGTCTTACCGTGGTCGATGTGACCGATGGTGCCGATGTTGACGTGCGGCTTAGTCCGCTCGAACTTTGCCTTCGCCACTGGGTCCTCCTGCGGAGTGGTTCTGGTACGCCTTACTCATCGGCGCCAGGTGATCTTTGCTGGGATGCCGCCCGCCGGGGTTCTGTCCCGGGGACGATCGCTCGTCCCTCGGCCGGGTTGAAACCCCCGGCGGTCGGTGTCAAGCCTAAAGCGTGCAAACGGGGTGTGTTACTCGCCCTTGGCCTTCGCGATGATCTCCTCGGCGACGTTCCGGGGAACCTCGGCGTAGGAGTCGAACTGCATCGAGTAGCTTGCGCGACCCGAGGTCTTGCTGCGGAGGTCGCCGACGTAGCCGAACATCTCCGAGAGGGGCACGAGGCCCTTCACGATACGAGCACCGGCACGCTCGTCCATGGCCTGGATCTGGCCACGGCGCGAGTTGATGTCGCCGATGACATCGCCCATGTAGTCCTCGGGCGTGGTGACCTCGACGGCCATCATCGGCTCGAGCAGCACGGGGCTGGCCCTGCGCGCACCCTCCTTGAAGGCCTGCGAACCGGCGATCTTGAACGCCAGCTCGGAGGAGTCGACCTCGTGGTAGGCACCGTCGAGAAGCGTGATGCGAACACCAGTCATCTCGTAGCCCGCCAGGATGCCGAACTGCATGGCCTCCTGCGCACCGGCGTCCACCGACGGGATGTACTCCCGCGGGATACGGCCACCGGTGACCTTGTTCACGAACTCGTACGCCGGACCATCGGTCTCGGTGATGGGCTCGATCGCGATCTGCACCTTGGCGAACTGACCGGTACCACCGGTCTGCTTCTTGTGGGTGTAGTCCACGCGCTCGACGGCCTTACGGATCGTCTCACGGTAGGCGACCTGCGGCTTACCGACGTTGGCCTCGACCTTGAACTCACGGCGCATACGGTCGACCAGCACCTCAAGGTGCAGCTCGCCCATACCACCGATGATGGTCTGGCCGGTCTCCTCGTCCGAGTGAACCTGGAAGGAGGGGTCCTCCTCCGCGAGACGCTGGATGGCTACACCCAGCTTCTCCTGGTCACCCTTGGACTTGGGCTCGATGGCGACCTGAATGACCGGCGCCGGGAAGTCCATGGACTCCAGGATGACCGGGTTCTTGTCGTCGCTGAGCGTCTCACCGGTGGTGGTCTGCTTCAGGCCCATCACGGCGACGATGTCGCCGGCGCCCACCGACTCGATCTCCTCACGCTTGTTCGCGTGCATGCGGTAGATCTTGCCGATGCGCTCCTTCTTGCCCTTGACGGAGTTCAGCACCGCGGTGCCGGACTCCAGGCGGCCCGAGTAAACCCGGACGAAGGTGAGCTTGCCCAGGTGCGGGTCGCTCATGATCTTGAACGCGAGCGCGGACAGCGGCTCGTCCACCGACGGCTTGCGCTTGATCACGATCTCCGGGTTCTTGACGTCGTGGCCCTCGATGGCCTCGACGTCAAGCGGAGTCGGGAGGTAACGCACGACCGCGTCGAGCAGGGGCTGAACGCCCTTGTTCTTGAACGCGGTGCCACAGAACACCGGGGTGACCGTGACGTCGTTGGACTTGCCGGACGCGATGGTGACGCGACGGATCGCGGCGTACAGCTGCTCCTCGGTGGGCTCCTGGCCCTCCAGGAACAGCTCCATGATCTCGTCGTCGTTCTCCGCGACGGTCTCGACCAGCTTGCCGCGGTACTCCTCGGCAGCCTCGGCGTGCGTGGCGGGGATGTCGACGACGTCGTACATCTCGCCCTTCTCCGCCTCGGCGGACCACACGAGCGCCTTCATGCGGACCAGGTCCACAACGCCCTTGAAGTCCATCTCGGCACCGATCGGCAGCTGCATGATGATCGGAACGGCGCCAAGCCGGTCCTTGATCATGTCCACACAGCGGTGGAACTCCGCGCCGGTCCGGTCGAGCTTGTTGACGAAGCAGATACGCGGCACGCCGTAGCGGTCGGCCTGACGCCACACCGTCTCGGACTGCGGCTCAACGCCGGCGACACCGTCGAACACCGTGACGGCACCGTCGAGGACGCGCAGCGAGCGCTCCACCTCGACCGTGAAGTCGACGTGCCCCGGGGTGTCGATGATGTTGATCGTGTAGTCGTTGTCCTCGAGCGGCCAGTGACAGGTGGTCGCAGCAGAGGTGATCGTGATGCCACGCTCCTGCTCCTGCTCCATCCAGTCCATGGTGGCAGCGCCGTCGTGGACTTCACCGATCTTGTAGCTGACGCCGGTGTAGAAGAGGATCCGCTCAGTGGTGGTCGTCTTGCCCGCGTCGATGTGAGCCATGATCCCGATGTTGCGGACCCTGGCAAGGTCAAGTGAAGTGGTAGCCATAAGGCTTCGGTCTTCTCTCGGTCTCGATGGGGGTAGCGACTACCAGCGGTAGTGCGCGAAGGCCTTGTTGGACTCGGCCATCTTGTGGGTGTCCTCGCGCTTCTTCACAGCGGCACCAAGGCCGTTGGAGGCGTCGAGAAGCTCGTTGAGCAGACGCTCGGTCATGGTCTTCTCGCGGCGGGCGCGGGAGTAACCGACGAGCCAGCGCAGCGCGAGCGTGCTGGCGCGACCGGGCTTGACCTCGATCGGCACCTGGTACGTCGCACCGCCGACGCGGCGGGACTTGACCTCGAGGGTCGGCTTGATGTTCTCCAGAGCGCGCTTGAGCGTGATGACCGGGTCGTTTCCGGTCTTCTCGCGCAGGCCCTCCATGGCGCCGTAGACGATGCGCTCGGCGGTGGAGCGCTTACCGTTCATCAGCACCTTGTTGATGAGCGACGTGACAAGAGGGGATCCATAGACCGGGTCGATGATGACCGGGCGCTTCGGGGCGGGGCCCTTACGAGGCATTTCTACTTCTCCTTCTTGGCGCCGTAGCGGCTGCGGGCCTGCTTGCGGTTCTTGACACCCTGGGTGTCGAGAGAACCACGGATGATCTTGTAGCGAACACCGGGCAGGTCCTTCACACGGCCGCCGCGCACGAGCACGATCGAGTGCTCCTGCAGGTTGTGTCCCTCACCCGGAATGTAAGCAGTGACCTCGATCCCGCTGGTCAGACGCACACGCGCGACCTTACGCAGGGCCGAGTTCGGCTTCTTCGGGGTGGTCGTGAACACACGCGTGCAGACTCCGCGACGCTGGGGCGAACCCTCGAGCGCGGGCGTCATGTTCTTCTTGACCTTGTCCTGCCGGCCATTCCGGACCAGCTGCTGAATCGTAGGCACTACTTCTCCGGTTTCTGTGTGCCGATGGTGAAGCTAACCTGGAACGTCGCCGACCCACGCGGTCGGGTGTGTCGAAGCCTGCAGACTCCCGCCGCAAGGCGAAAAGGGCGCAGATTCACGGTGGCCGCTTACGACTTCCGCTGCGGTTCGAAGGCACGCAGCGGAGCCAGGGCACACCCCAGGCACAAGGTATGAGCGTACCTACCTCATTCGCTGTGGTCAAAACAAATGCCCAGCGGTCGGCACACGGGGGGTTCCGGACGGGTCCGGACCGGGATGTGCGAGTCTGTCGCGATCTTACGTACAGGCAGTTCACAACCACCGGGACAGTGAGTCACACTCTGGGTCGGTGGCCGGACGGGGGGAACCGTCATGAGCACGATCTCCGACAGCGCGGCGAAGGAGTCCGGCATACCGGACCGGCAGCGGCGGGACTGGCGATCGCGAATACCGGGCGGCCACCTGGCCGGCCACCTCGCACTGCCGGCAGGCGTACGACCGTACGCCGCCCCCCTGATCCTCTACGGCGTCACCAAGCTCGTCGGACTCGGCGTCTTCGCCCGGCTGCTGGAAAGCGCCGACGAGTACCACGAGAAGAACCCGCGCTTCGGGGGCGGCACCCACTGGTGGGACGTGCTCGGCAGCTGGGACGGCTGGTGGTACCTCCAGGTCGCGGAGAAGGGGTACGACCCCCACCCGCTGGAGCGGCTCGATCCGGGCGGCATGTTCACGGTCAAACAGAACTCGGTCGCCTACTTCCCGCTCTACCCGGGTCTGATCCGGGCAGTGTCCGAGATCACCGGCCTGGGCCTGTTCGGGTCCGGCCTGCTGGTCTCGGTCCTGGCCTCGTTCGTCGCCGCGGCCGGCGTCTACGCCGTGATCTCGCTGCTCGCGGGGGCCCGTGCGGGCACGATCGCCGCCGGGCTGTGGGCCGTGTCACCCGGCGCCGGCACCGAGTGGGCGGTGTACTCGGAGTCCCTGTTCGTGGCGATAGCGGCCTGGTGCTGCTACGCCGTGATGAAACGCCGGTGGGTGGCGGCCGGACTGCTCGCCTTCGCCGCCGGGCTCAGCAGGCCGACGTCCGCCGCGCTCATCGGCGCCGTGGGACTGGCCGCGCTGGTCACGCTCGCCCGGCGCGAGAGCAGACGAGAACACGGAGTCGCGGGCCCGGTGTACGCCATCTTCGCCGCGCCGCTCGGCCTGCTCACCTACATCACCTGGGTCGGCCTCAGCATGGGCGACCTCACGGCGTACTTCACACTCCAGAAGGAGGGGTGGGCGCACTACTTCGACTTCGGCCACTACACGTACGACGTCCTGCGCAACACGGCGGTCGGCAGGCACGACTACATCTTCGCGTTCAGCGTCCCGGACCTGCTCGCCGTACAACTGGTGCTGGCCCTGCCCTTCCTGATCGCACTGATGCTGCGCAAGCGACCGCCCCTGGTGCTGGTCGCCTACACGCTGGCCGGCATCGTCTCCGTCCTGGGCACCCAGCAGATGTTCGGCAACACCTCGCGCTACCTGCTCCCCTGCTTCCCCCTGCTCCTCGCCCCGGCAGCCGCGATGAGCCGCCTCAAGCTGCCGACCCTGCTGGTGTTCTTCACGACGGCCGCGGTGGCATCGGGGTGGTACGCGCACTACGTGATCTTCGAGTTGGGGATTCCATAGATTCCGTAGGGCGAGCGGGTCACAGAACAGCCCTCAGCGCCACTGAAGGGCCCGTACAGGCCCTGGGCCCACCGACGACACGCAATGACACGCCGAAGGGCGGCCACCCCGTACGAAACGGAGTGGCCGCCCTTCGGCAGACGTACGCCTTACTGGTTGTACGGACCGTAGTCGTAGTCCTCCAGCGGGACGGCCTGGCCGGAGCCGGTGCCGAACGGCGAGTAGTCGATGTCGTCGTAGCCGACGGCCGAGTACATCGCGGCCTTGGCCTCCTCGGTCGGCTCGACCCGGATGTTGCGGTAGCGGGACAGGCCCGTACCGGCCGGGATGAGCTTGCCGATGATGACGTTCTCCTTGAGGCCGATCAGGGAGTCGGACTTGGCGTTGATCGCCGCGTCCGTCAGAACCCTGGTCGTCTCCTGGAAGGACGCCGCCGACAGCCACGACTCGGTGGCGAGCGAGGCCTTGGTGATACCCATCAGCTGCGGACGGCCGGAGGCGGGCTGACCGCTCTCCTGGACCACACGACGGTTCTCGGTCTCGAACTTCGAACGCTCGACCAGCTCGCCGGGCAGCAGCTCCGCGTCGCCCGACTCGATGATCGTCACACGGCGCAGCATCTGCCGGATGATGATCTCGATGTGCTTGTCGTGGATCGACACACCCTGCGAGTTGTAGACCTTCTGGACTTCGCCGACCAGGTGGACCTGGACCGCGCGCTGACCGAGGATCCGCAGCACGTCGTGCGGGTTGGTGGCACCGAAGGTGAGCTTCTGGCCCACCTCGACGTGGTCACCCTCACGCACCATGACCTTGGCACGCTTCGAGATCGGGAACGCCGTCTCGTCGCTGCCGTCGTCCGGGGTGACGACGATCTTCTTGGTCTTCTCGGTCTCCTCGATACGGATGCGGCCGGCCGCCTCCGAGATCGGGGCGACGCCCTTGGGCGTACGAGCCTCGAAGAGCTCGACGACACGGGGCAGACCCTGGGTGATGTCGTCACCGGCCACACCACCGGTGTGGAAGGTACGCATCGTCAGCTGCGTGCCGGGCTCACCGATGGACTGGGCGGCGATGATGCCGACCGCCTCACCGATGTCGACCAGCTTGCCGGTGGCCAGCGAACGGCCGTAGCACATGGCGCAGGTGCCGACGGCGGACTCGCAGGTCAGGACCGAGCGGGTCTTGACCTCCTCGATGCCGTGCTTGACGACCTCGTCGATGAGGACGTCGCCCAGGTCGGTGTTGGCCGGAGCCAGCACCACACCGTCGACGACGATGTCCTCGGCCAGCGCACGTGCGTACACGCTGGTCTCGACGTTCTCCGCCATCCGCAGCACACCGTCCGCGCCGCGCTCCGCGATCTTCAGCTTGAGGCCGCGGTCGGTGCCGCAGTCCTCCTCGCGGATGATGACGTCCTGCGAGACGTCCACCAGACGACGGGTCAGGTAACCCGAGTCGGCGGTACGCAGGGCGGTGTCGGCCAGACCCTTACGAGCACCGTGAGTCGAGATGAAGTACTCGAGCACCGACAGGCCTTCACGGAAGGAGGCCTTGATGGGGCGCGGGATCGTCTCGTTCTTGGCGTTCGACACCAGACCACGCATACCGGCGATCTGACGCATCTGCATCATGTTTCCTCGGGCACCCGAGTCAACCATCATGAAGATGGGGTTGGTCTTCGGGAAGTTCGCGTTCATCGCCTCGGCAACCTCGTTGGTCGCCTTGGTCCAGATCGCGATGAGCTCCTGCGTGCGCTCGTCCTTGGTGATCAGACCGCGCTCGTACTGCTTCTGGACCTTCTCGTCCAGCGCCTCGTAGCCCTTGACGATCTCCTTCTTCGCCTCGGGAACGACGATGTCGGAGATGGCCACGGTGACGCCGGAACGGGTCGCCCAGTAGAAGCCGGCCGCCTTCAGGTTGTCGAGCGTCGCCGCCACGATGACCTTGGGGTAGCGCTCGGCGAGGTCGTTGACGATCTCGGAGAGCTGCTTCTTGCTGACCGCGTAGTCGACGAACGGGTAGTCCTCGGGCAGCAGCTCGTTGAAGAGCGCACGGCCCAGCGTCGTACGGAGACGGAAGACGTCTCCCTGCTGCCACTCGGACTCGCCCTCTTCGCGGACCGGCGGCACCCAGCCACGCGGCGGGATGGTGCCCACCGGGAAGCGGATGTCGACGGCCGACTGGAGCGCGAGCTCGCCGGCGTCGAACGCCATGATCGCCTCGGCCGTGGAGCCGAAGGACCGGCCCTCGCCCTTGACGTCACGCAGCTCGCCGTCCGTGGTCAGGAAGAACAGACCGAGGACCATGTCCTGGGTCGGCATCGTGACCGGGCGGCCGTCGGCGGGCTTCAGGATGTTGTTCGAGGACAGCATCAGGATGCGGGCCTCGGCCTGCGCCTCCGCGGAGAGCGGCAGGTGCACGGCCATCTGGTCACCGTCGAAGTCCGCGTTGAACGCGGTGCAGACGAGCGGGTGGATCTGGATGGCCTTGCCCTCGACCAGCTGCGGCTCGAAGGCCTGGATGCCGAGGCGGTGCAGCGTCGGCGCACGGTTCAGCAGAACCGGGTGCTCGGCGATGACCTCTTCCAGGACGTCGTACACGACCGTGCGGCCGCGCTCGACCATGCGCTTGGCGCTCTTGATGTTCTGCGCGTGGTTGAGGTCCACGAGCCGCTTCATCACGAAGGGCTTGAAGAGCTCCAGCGCCATGGCCTTGGGCAGACCACACTGGTGCAGCTTCAGCTGCGGACCGACGACGATCACGGAACGCGCGGAGTAGTCCACACGCTTGCCGAGCAGGTTCTGACGGAAACGACCCTGCTTGCCCTTGAGCATGTCCGACAGCGACTTCAGCGGACGGTTGCCGGGGCCCGTGACCGGGCGACCACGACGGCCGTTGTCGAAGAGCGCGTCGACGGCCTCCTGAAGCATGCGCTTCTCGTTGTTCACGATGATCTCGGGGGCGCCGAGGTCAAGGAGTCGCTTCAGACGGTTGTTGCGGTTGATCACGCGGCGGTACAGGTCGTTCAGGTCGGAGGTCGCGAAGCGGCCACCGTCCAGCTGCACCATCGGACGCAGGTCCGGCGGGATGACCGGGACACAGTCGAGGACCATGCCCTTGGGCTTGTTGCTGGTCAGCAGGAACGCGGAGACGACCTTCAGGCGCTTGAGCGCACGGGTCTTCTTCTGGCCCTTGCCGGTACGGATGATCTCGCGAAGCCGCTCGGCCTCTTCGTTCAGGTCGAAGGACTCCAGGCGCTTCTGCAGCGCCGCGGCACCCATCGAACCGTCGAAGTACGTGCCGAAGCGGTCGCGCAGCTCGCGGTAGAGGAGCTCGTCGCCCTCCAGGTCCTGGACCTTGAGGTTCTTGAACCGGCTCCACACCTCGTCGAGACGGTCGATCTCGCGCTGCGCACGGTCACGCAGCTGCTTCATCTCACGCTCGGCACCTTCGCGCACCTTGCGGCGTACGTCGGCCTTGGCGCCCTCGGCCTCAAGCTCGGCCAGGTCGCCCTCAAGCTTCTTGGCACGGGATTCGAGGTCGGAGTCGCGACGGTTCTCGACCTGCTGACGCTCGACGGAGACGTGCGCCTCCAGCGAGGGCAGGTCACGCGTACGACGCTCGTCGTCGACGTACGTGATCATGTACGCCGCGAAGTAGATGACCTTCTCCAGGTCCTTCGGAGCGAGGTCGAGCAGGTAGCCAAGACGCGACGGAACGCCCTTGAAGTACCAGATGTGGGTGACGGGCGCGGCCAGTTCGATGTGGCCCATCCGCTCACGGCGCACCTTGGCACGAGTGACCTCTACGCCACAGCGCTCACAGATGATGCCCTTGAAGCGGACGCGCTTGTACTTGCCGCAGTAGCACTCCCAGTCCCGGGTCGGACCGAAGATCTTCTCGCAGAAGAGTCCGTCCTTTTCGGGCTTGAGGGTGCGGTAGTTGATGGTCTCAGGCTTCTTGACCTCGCCGTGGCTCCACTGACGGATGTCGTCAGCGGTGGCCAGACCGATCCGGAGCTCATCGAAGAAGTTGACGTCGAGCACTATGCGTCAATCCCTCTCAGGGTTGTAAGTCTTAGGGGTCTGATACGGGGGTCCTGGGGCCGGCGGGCTCATCCCTGAGCCCGCCGGACTCCCGTCAGACCTCTTCGACGCTGCTCGGCTCGCGCCGGGACAGGTCGATGCCGAGCTCCTCCGCCGCGCGGAAGACGTCCTCGTCGGTGTCGCGCATCTCGATGGACATGCCGTCCGAGGACAGCACCTCCACGTTGAGGCACAGGGACTGCATCTCCTTGATGAGCACCTTGAAGGACTCGGGGATGCCGGGCTCTGGGATGTTCTCGCCCTTGACGATGGCCTCGTAGACCTTCACGCGGCCGGTGACGTCGTCGGACTTGATGGTCAGGAGCTCCTGGAGGGCGTACGCGGCGCCATAAGCCTCAAGCGCCCACACCTCCATCTCACCGAAGCGCTGGCCACCGAACTGGGCCTTACCACCCAGCGGCTGCTGGGTGATCATCGAGTACGGACCGGTCGAGCGGGCGTGCAGCTTGTCGTCGACCAGGTGGTGGAGCTTCAGGATGTACATGTAGCCGACCGAGACCGGCTCCGGGAACGGCTCGCCGGAGCGGCCGTCGAACATCCTTGCCTTGCCGGTCGGGAGCACCATGCGGTCGCCGTCGCGGTTCGGGATGGTGTGCTGGAGCAGGCCGGCCAGCTCGTCCTCACGCGCACCGTCGAAGACGGGGGTGGCGACGTTGGTACCCGGAGCGACCTTGTCGGCGCCGATGGCCTGGAGGCGCTGCGCCCAGTCCTCGCCGAGCCCGGAGACGTCCCAGCCGCGGCTGGCGAGCCAGCCGAGGTGGATCTCCAGGACCTGTCCCGGGTTCATTCGGGACGGGACACCGAGGGGGTTGAGGATGATGTCGACCGGGGTGCCGTCCTCCAGGAACGGCATGTCCTCGATCGGCAGGATCTTCGAGATGACGCCCTTGTTGCCGTGGCGGCCGGCGAGCTTGTCACCGTCCGTGATCTTGCGCTTCTGCGCCACGTAGACACGAACCAGCTGGTTCACGCCCGGCGGCAGCTCGTCGCCCTCTTCACGGTCGAAGACGCGGACGCCGATGACCTTGCCGATCTCGCCGTGCGGCACCTTCAGCGAGGTGTCGCGCACTTCGCGCGCCTTCTCACCGAAGATCGCGCGGAGCAGGCGCTCCTCGGGGGTCAGCTCGGTCTCGCCCTTGGGCGTGACCTTGCCGACGAGGATGTCACCGGCGACGACCTCGGCACCGATACGGATGATGCCGCGCTCGTCGAGGTCGGCGAGGACCTCCTCGGAGACGTTCGGGATGTCCCGGGTGATCTCCTCGGGGCCGAGCTTGGTGTCACGGGCGTCGACCTCGTGCTCCTCGATGTGGATCGAGGAGAGGACGTCGTCCTGTACGAGGCGCTGCGACAGGATGATCGCGTCCTCGTAGTTGTGACCCTCCCACGGCATGAACGCCACGAGCAGGTTCTTGCCGAGCGCCATCTCGCCGTTCTCGGTCGCCGGACCGTCGGCCAGAACCTGACTGGCGACGACCCGGTCACCCTCGTCGACGACAACCTTCTGGTTGACGGAGGTGCCCTGGTTCGAGCGGGAGAACTTCGCGAGGCGGTACGTGGTGTACGTACCGTCGTCGTTGGCGGTGGTGATGTAGTCCGCGGAGACCTCCTGGACCACACCGTCCTTCTCCGACTTCAGGACGTCACCGGCGTCGACCGCGCAGCGGTACTCCATGCCGGTGCCGACCAGCGGCGCCTCGGACTTGATGAGCGGCACGGCCTGACGCATCATGTTCGCGCCCATCAGGGCACGGTTGGCGTCGTCGTGCTCGAGGAACGGGATCATGGCGGTCGCGACCGACACCATCTGGCGCGGCGAGACGTCCATGTAGTCGACGTCGTCACCGGGGACGTAGTCGACCTCTCCGCCACGACGGCGGACCAGCACGCGGGACTCCTCGAACCGGAGTTCTTCGGTGAGCGGCGCGTTGGCCTGCGCGATGACGAATCGGTCCTCTTCGTCAGCCGTGAGGTAGTCGACCTCGTCGGTGACGACACCACCGGTGACCTTGCGGTACGGGGTCTCGACGAAACCGAACGCGTTGATCCGGCCGTAGGAGGCGAGCGAGCCGATCAGACCGATGTTCGGGCCTTCAGGGGTCTCGATCGGACACATGCGGCCGTAGTGCGACGGGTGAACGTCGCGGACCTCGAAGCCGGCCCGCTCACGGGACAGACCACCAGGGCCCAGCGCGTTCAGACGGCGCTTGTGGGTCAGACCCGACAGCGGGTTGTTCTGGTCCATGAACTGCGACAGCTGGCTGGTGCCGAAGAACTCCTTGATGGAGGCGACGACCGGCCGGATGTTGATCAGGGTCTGCGGCGTGATCGCCTCGACGTCCTGAGTCGTCATGCGCTCGCGGACGACGCGCTCCATACGAGCCAGACCCGTGCGGACCTGGTTCTGGATGAGCTCGCCGACGTTGCGCAGACGACGGTTGCCGAAGTGGTCGATGTCGTCGGTCTCGACGACGATCGAGGCGCCGTTGGGACCAACGGTCTCGGTCTCACCGGCGTGCAGCTTCACCAGGTACTTGATCGTCTCGATGATGTCCTCGACGGTCAGGATCCCGGCGTCCAGCGGGGCTTCGCCGCCCAGCTTCTTGTTGACCTTGTAACGGCCGACGTTGGCCAGGTCGTAGCGCTTGGGGTTGAAGTAGAGGTTCTCGAGCAGAGTCTGCGCGGCCTCACGGGTCGGCGGCTCGCCGGGACGCAGCTTGCGGTAGATGTCGAGCAGCGCGTCGTCCTGGCCCTGGGTGTGATCCTTCTCCAGGGTGGCGCGCATGGACTCGTACTCGCCGAACTCCTCGAGGATCTGCTCGGTCGTCCAACCGAGAGCCTTCAGGAGAACGGTGACGGACTGCTTGCGCTTGCGGTCGATGCGGACACCGACCATGTCGCGCTTGTCGATCTCCATCTCCAGCCAGGCACCCCGGGACGGGATGACCTTGACCGAGAAGATGTCCTTGTCGGACGTCTTGTCGATGGAGGAGTCGAAGTAGACACCCGGCGAACGGACCAGCTGTGTCACGACGACACGCTCGGTGCCGTTGATGACGAAGGTGCCCTTGTTGGTCATGAGCGGGAAATCGCCCATGAAGACCGTCTGGGACTTGATCTCGCCGGTCTCGTTGTTGGTGAACTCGGCGGTGACGAAGAGTGGCGCGGAGTACGTGAAGTCACGGTCCTTGCACTCGTCGATCGAGTTCTTCGGGGGCTCGAAGCGGTGGTCGCGGAACGTCAGGGACATCGACCCTGAGAAGTCCTCGATCGGAGAGATCTCCTCGAAGATCTCCTCAAGACCGGACTTGGTGGGGACGTCCTGTCCACTTTCCAGAGCCGCCTCGACACGAGCCTTCCACGAGGCGTTGCCGAGCAGCCAGTCGAAGCTTTCGGTCTGCAGCGCAAGAAGGTTCGGAACCTCGAGGGGCTCCTTGATCTTTGCAAAGGAAATGCGCAGCGGGGCGGTGCTGGCGCCGTTGTTCGTATTCGCGGTCGAGGCAGTGCGCGAGGCGGCCAAGAGGGGGTCCTTCCGAGGGCTCGGACTCACTACGCGCGTACCGGTCCCATGTCGGACACAGAGTTGAGGCGTTCCCGAATCGGCCAGAAAAGGCCAGGTCAGAGACGATCCATTCCCCAGTGTTCGTACACGAGTATGCCCCTGGTGACGGGCAGGAGGCAGCTAACAGGCAGCGCAAAGGGTCAGTGTAGCCACTAGGCCCACTGATGTCCAGTGCGGGTTTTTGAAGACCCTCGTTGTTCTCAACCCCTGCTGCAAGCCACGCCCTCGATGCACATCGATACTGCCCTCTTCGCCACCGATCCATGCCTCGGATCCGGATCGTTGTGACGACGCGTCCTGAGAATTGCGCGCTGCGTGCGGTTCGTCAAGGCCCCCCATGCCCAAACCGAGTGCAGCGATTGTCACGCACAGCCTGTCTTGCAGCCCGTCACTGGGGCGGCCGGAGGCACAACGAAGATCACCTTACTCGTCGCGACCACCAGCGCAAGGCAGCCGCTTGCGGACCCCCAGGAACGCGGAAGAGCGACCACCCAGTTGGGTGATCGCTCTTCGGTGCGTCAGCGTTACAGCGCTACGTGAGCGGCTGTGCCAGCGCGCTGGAGTCCGGTGGGGACTCGCGAGGTATTACTTGACCTCGACGCCGGCGCCGGCGCCCTTGAGGGACTCGGCAGCCTTCTCGGCGGCCTCCTTGGTGACCTTCTCGAGGACCGGCTTCGGAGCGCCGTCGACGAGGTCCTTGGCCTCCTTCAGACCCAGCGAGGTCAGCTCACGCACGACCTTGATGACCTGGATCTTCTTCTCGCCGGCACCCGTGAGGATGACGTCGAACTCGTCCTGCTCGGCCTCGGCCTCGACCGGCGCAGCGGCGGCGGCGGGACCGACGGCGACCGCGGCGGCGGCGGTGACGTCGAACTTCTCCTCGAAGGCCTTCACGAACCCGGCAAGCTCGATGAGGGTGAGGTTCTCGAACTGCGCGAGCAGCTCTTCCTGGGACAGCTTCGCCATGATGGCGTCCTTCCACTAATTCGGCAGGTGCCGGTATGTACTGGTGAGGCGGGCGTACGTTCGGCCCGCTGCGACCGTCGCCTCAGACGGCGGTCAATGCGCGAGCCGAATTACTCGGCACCGCCCTGCTCGTCCAGCTTGACGCGAAGCGCTTCCGCAGTGCGGACGAACTTCGACGGCAGCGCCTGGAAGAGCGAGGCAGCCTGAGACTGCTTGCCCTTGAAGGCACCCGCCAGCTTGGCGAGCAGAACCTCGCGGGAATCGAGATCCGCGAGCTTCTTGATCTCGTCGGCGGACAGTGCCTTGCCGTCAAGGACACCGCCCTTGATGACGAGGTTGGGGTTGTCCTTGGCGAAGTCACGAAGACCCTTCGCCGACGTCACCGGGTCACCGGTGATGAAGGCGACCGCCGTCGGACCGTTGAACAGGTCGTCGAGCGTAGAGATCCCGGCCTCGTTGGCCGCGATCTTGGTCAGCGTGTTCTTCACCACGGCGTACTGGGCGTCTTCACCGAGCGAACGACGCAGCGTCTTGAGCTGCGCCACGGTGAGACCCCGGTATTCGGTCAGCACAGCGGCATTCGAGCTACGGAACTGGTCCGCGAGCTCGGCTACCGCGGCAGCCTTGTCGGGCCTTGCCATAAGCGTGGCCTCCTTCCGGGTGATGAGGACCGCTCAGAAGGGGCTGAGGAAAACGAAACGCCCCGGCGCAGGCGCACGGGGCGTAGCTCAACTTGAATTCCTTGGGAGAATTCCAGGAGCATGTCCACAGTCACCTACGCGGGTCGTCCGCAGTTTCAGCGGATCCTTCGGTCACCCTGTCCTCTTGCGAGCACAAGACAACGACCAGCGGTCTTTGGCTTCTCCGGAAGAGTACGTGAGCGGCCGCGCGTCAGGCAAATCCGCCCGTAAGCAGTGCTCACCGGCTCGGTCCGGCGCCCTCAGGGGGTGACGCCCCGCGGCGCTCACTGCGTGGCACCCTGCGACTGCAGCAGCTCCTTGAAGTCGGCGGTGTCGCTCGCCGGGGGCTCCTGCGCGGAGACCCGCACGCCGTACTCGCTGTAGTAGGCCGTCGCGGACATCGAGCCGCTCGTCAGCTTGCCCTTCTCGACCTTCTTGACCAGCAGGTCGTCCCCGTTGACCCAGACGTCGACCGTCTCCGCGGTGACGCCGGCCTGTTCCAGCTGCTCCTTGAGGGCGTCGGCACCTTTGATGTCCGCCACGTTCACCGTGCCCGAGTAGTGCGTGGTCCGCTCGCCGCGCACCTCCTCCTCGCCGACCTTGTGCAGGTCCTTGGAGACGAGCAGGAGCTTGACCGGCGGCACCGGGGCGGTGTTCGCGAGTTGCTCCTTCAGGTAGGTCCCCGAGCCTCCCGGGAGGCTCTCCAGGTCGTCGTAGGCGTACTTGATCCAGTGCTTGCCGTTCATCTGGGCCGCGAACCCGTCGCCGACCTTCGCGTAGTAGGCGTCGGGCAGCAGGCGGGCCTCCATCGACGTACTGCCCAGTTTCCGCATGGTCTCGGCCAGTTGACCGCCCGTGTAGGTGAGCCGGAGCCTGCCGGTCGAGGCGCCGGACCAGCCGAGGGTGCCGTCCGTCTCCATGGAGAGCATGTCGCCCATGACCGTCGTGGAGGTGATCCTGGCGGAACCTGCCTTGCCGGTGGCCTTCTCCGCGGTCCGCAGCGCGGCCACCGAACCGGCGTCGGCACGCTCACTCCCGGCGGGGGTCTCTTCGGCGTGGCTGTCCGAGTCCCCCCAGAAACCGCAGGCGGTGACCGTGGTCAACGCGGCCATCAGTGCGATCGGGAGTACCCCTCGCCCCACCGTTCTGTGCATCGTCCGTGCCCCCTTGTGCGCCCCGTGAGGTCCACGCTAACTCCGGCGTGCGGCACCGGTGGCCGCATCTCCCGCAAACGGCAACGGGCCCCGCACCTCGAAAGGTTGCGGGGCCCGCATCAGATACGCGTACGCGACGCGGTCACCGGGATGAGCGGGAGGCTCAGACGGCGGCCGGGTCCTCCTCGACGAGGAGGTTGCGGGTGCGGTTCGGGTCGAGCGGAATGCCGGGGCCGATCGTGGTGCTGATCGCGGCCTTCTTGATGTAGCGACCCTTGGCGGCCGACGGCTTCAGACGAAGGATCTCGTCCAGCGCGGCGCCGTAGTTCTCCACCAGCTTGGTCTCGTCGAACGAGGTCTTGCCGATGATGAAGTGGAGGTTCGAGTGCTTGTCGACGCGGAACTCGATCTTGCCGCCCTTGATCTCGGTCACGGCCTTGACCACGTCCGGGGTCACGGTGCCGGTCTTCGGGTTCGGCATCAGACCACGCGGGCCGAGGACGCGGCCGAGGCGGCCGACCTTGCCCATGAGGTCCGGGGTGGCGACGACGGCGTCGAAGTCCAGACGGCCCTTCGACACCTCGTCGATGAGCTCGTCGGAGCCGACGATGTCGGCGCCCGCGGCGAGTGCGGCCTCGGCACGGTCACCGGTCGCGAAGACCAGGACCCGGGCGGTCTTACCGGTGCCGTGCGGGAGGTTCACGGTGCCACGGACCATCTGGTCGGCCTTGCGCGGGTCGACACCCAGACGGAAGGCGACCTCGACGGTGCCGTCGAACTTCGAGGTGGAGGTCTCCTTGGCGAGACGGACGGCCTCGAGCGGGGCGTAGAACTTCTCCCGGTCGATCTTGGCGTCCGCAGCGCGGAGAGACTTGCTGCGCTTGCTCACTTCTTCTCCTGATGTGTTCTGAGGAGTCGTGGTGCGGACCGAGCAGGCCCTGCCACGTGCGGCCGAGACCGCATGGTTCCTACGACGGTGGGTGTCAGCCCTCGACCGTGATGCCCATGGAACGGGCGGTGCCGGCGATGATCTTCGACGCGGCGTCCAGGTCGTTGGCGTTGAGGTCGGGCAGCTTGGTCGTGGCGATCTCGCGGACCTGCGCCTGGGTGATCTTGGCGACCTTGGTCTTGTGCGGCTCGCCGGAGCCCTTCTCGACACCCGCGGCCTTGAGGATCATCTTGGCGGCCGGCGGAGTCTTGGTGATGAAGGTGAAGGAGCGGTCTTCGTAGACCGTGATCTCCACCGGGATCACCCAGCCACGCTGCGACTCGGTCGCGGCGTTGTAGGCCTTGCAGAACTCCATGATGTTGACACCGTGCTGACCGAGCGCGGGGCCGACCGGCGGAGCCGGGTTGGCGGCGCCGGCCTGGATCTGGAGCTTGATAAGCCCCGTGACCTTCTTCTTCTTGGGAGGCATTCCGGGTCCTCTTTCGTTTTCGCCTACCTACGTCCGAGACACGCCCGGACGGCTGCCTTCAACCGAACCACTGAATCCGACCCGGATGGAGGCATACCGCACAACGATAACGGGTATCCATGCGCGGCCAAAAACCGAGAGGTCAGACGGCTGCGAGAGCCGCCTGACCTGTTCGGAAGACGTACGTCCAGAAGCTGCTAGTTCTTCTGGATCTGGTCGAAGGAGAGCTCGACCGGGGTCTCGCGGCCGAAGATCTCGACAAGGCCCTTGACCTTCTTCGAGTCGGCGTTGATCTCGTTGATGGTCGCCTGGAGGGTGGCGAACGGACCGTCGGTGACGGTGACCGAGTCGCCGACCTCGAAGTCCAGCACCTGGACCTCCAGCTTGCGGGCCGGAGCGGGCCTGCCCTCGGCCTCGGCAGCCTCGCGGGCGGCCTTCTCCTCGGCCTCCGGGGCGAGCATCTTGACGATCTCGTCCAGGGTCAGCGGGTACGGGTCGTAGGCGTTGCCCACGAAGCCGGTGACGCCGGGGGTGTTACGGACGACACCCCAGGACTCGTTCGTCAGGTCCATCCGCACCAGCACATAGCCGGGCAGCTTGTTCTGCCGGACGGTCTTGCGCTCGCCGTTCTTGATCTGCGCGACCTCTTCCTGCGGCACCTCGGCCTGGAAGATGAAGTCCTCGACGTTCAGCGAGACGGCACGCTGCTCGAGGTTGGTCTTCACGCGGTTCTCGTAACCGGCGTACGTGTGGATGACGTACCACTCGCCGGGGAGAGCGCGGAGTTCGTCACGCAGGGCGGCGACGGGATCGACGGGCTCGGGCTCGGGCTCGGCCTCTTCTTCGGCTTCCTCGGCTTCGGAGTCCTCGTCCTCGACGGCAAGGGCCTCGTCCGAAACGTCTTCGTCCTCAAGGGACTCGACGTCCCCGCCGGACTCGACATCTCCGCCGGACTCGACGTCCCCGCCGGACTCGTCCTCGACATGCAGGGCCGCCTCTTCGGCGGGCTCACCCGCGGCGGCGTCGGCAGCCTCGACCTCGTCAGAGTTCTCGGTGTCCGCGGTGTCCGCGCCCTCCACGATGTCGAGCTCGTCCTCAACGGACTCGACCGACTCGATGGCGTCGTTCAGGTTCGGGTCAGACACGGTGGCTGCTTCTTCCTGGATACATGGGGGTGGAACACACGAAAGGGGCGCCGGTGACGGCGCCCTTCGCGTTTGGCTCAGCCAAATACGTATTTGGCGGCGTGGTCGAGTCCATAGTCAATCACGGTCACCAGGGCGATCATGATGACCACGAAGACAATGACCACTGTGGTGTACGTCGTCAGCTGATTACGCGTCGGCCAGACGACCTTGCGGAGCTCCGCGACGATCTGGCGGTAGAAGGTGGCGAGGCGCCTCAGAGGGCCCTTCTTGCCACGCTTGCCGCCCTTGCGAGTCTTCTTATCGGACTCCGGTGCCTCGGCATCAGGCATGTCGATGGAGCCCACGGCGTCCGTCACTCGTCCTCACCTGATTCCGGGTCGTGGCTGCGCCGTGCCCGGCCAGGCCGCACGGCGGTGCAAAGCAGTACGTATTGCGCACACATCCTGGCGAACGGATTGTGTAGCAGGGCCGGAGGGACTTGAACCCCCAACCGCTGGTTTTGGAGACCAGTGCTCTACCAATTGAGCTACGACCCTTTGATTTCCCCCAACGTACCGCATCCGCCCGAGTGCTCGGTGTGCACCGGTTGAGTGCGGCCGGTGAAGGCCAACGAGGAGAGAGTGTACGTGCTCCGGGGCCGGTCGTCGAACAGAAAGCGTCCGTACGGACTTTGATCGCGGAAGATCGTCCAGCCCACCGCCTCGATCCGGACGGTTGTTCAGTCGCTGTTCAGTCTGTGAAACCCGCGTGCCGGGGAGGTTTCCGGTCTGAAACGATGGGGTCATGAGCCCAGCAACCCCTCCCACCGAGCGCCGGGTCTCCGCCCGAGTCGGCGCGATCTCCGAGTCCGCCACCCTCGCCGTGGACGCCAAGGCCAAGGCCCTCAAGGCCGCCGGGCGGCCGGTGATCGGCTTCGGCGCCGGTGAACCGGACTTCCCGACCCCGGACTACATCGTCCAGGCCGCCATCGAAGCCTGCTCGAACCCGAAGTACCACCGCTACACGCCGGCCGGCGGCCTGCCCGAGCTGAAGGCCGCGATCGCCGCGAAGACGCTGCGCGACTCCGGCTACGAGGTTGAGGCCTCCCAGGTCCTGGTCACCAACGGCGGCAAGCAGGCCATCTACGAAGCCTTCGCCGCGATCCTCGACCCGGGCGACGAGGTCATCGTCCCCGCGCCGTACTGGACGACGTACCCGGAGTCGATCCGTCTCGCCGGCGGTGTCCCCGTCGACGTCGTGGCCGACGAGACCACCGGCTACCGCGTCACGGTCGAGCAGCTCGAGGCCGCCCGCACCGAGAACACCAAGGTGCTGCTCTTCGTCTCCCCGTCCAACCCGACGGGCTCGGTCTACTCCCGCGAGCAGATCGAGGAGATCGGCCGCTGGGCCGCCGAGAAGGGCCTGTGGGTCCTGACCGACGAGATCTACGAGCACCTGGTCTACGGCGACGCGGAGTTCCACTCCCTGCCGGTGGTCGTGCCCGAGCTGCGCGACAAGTGCATCATCGTGAACGGCGTCGCCAAGACGTACGCCATGACCGGCTGGCGCGTGGGCTGGGTAGTCGGCCCCAAGGACGTCATCAAGGCCGCGACCAACCTCCAGTCGCACGCCACCTCGAACGTCTCGAACGTGTCCCAGGTCGCCGCTCTCGCCGCCGTCTCGGGCGACCTGACGGCCGTCGAGAAGATGCGCGAGGCCTTCGACCGCCGCCGCAAGACCATGGTGCGCATGCTGAACGAGATCGACGGCGTGCTCTGCCCCGAGCCGGAGGGCGCCTTCTACGCGTACCCCTCGGTGAAGGCCCTGATCGGCAAGGAGATCCGCGGCAAGCGCCCCCAGGACACGGTCGAGCTGGCCGCGCTCATCCTGGAGGAGGTCGAGGTCGCGGTGGTCCCCGGCGAGGCCTTCGGCACTCCTGGGTATCTGCGTCTGTCGTACGCGCTGGGTGACGAGGATCTCGTCGAGGGTGTCTCACGCCTCCAGAAGCTGCTGGCCGAGGCCACTGACTGATGTTTTTCGCGCTCCGCGCGCGGGGCACCCACTTTTCGAAGTGGGTGCCCCGTTTTTCTTCGTTAGGGATTCTGTTCGGACAAGCCCACGATCAGGGAAAGCGCTACCGGCACGTCATCCGCGTACGGCAAGATCCGGGGATGGAGCGCGTACGTGATGTAAGTGAATTGCCAAAGGCCCATCTGCACCTGCACTTCACCGGGTCGATGCGGTCCACGACCCTGCTGGAGCTGGCCGACAAGTACGGCGTACGACTGCCCGACGCTCTGACCAGCGGGGAGCCGCCGAAGCTGCGGGCGACGGACGAGCGCGGCTGGTTCCGATTCCAGCGGCTGTACGACGCGGCGCGGTCCTGCCTCAGAGAGCCCGAGGACATCCAGCGCCTGGTGCGCGAGGCCGCCGAGGAGGACGTGAAGGACGGCTCCGGGTGGCTGGAGATCCAGGTCGACCCGACGTCGTACGCCCCCCGGCTGGGCGGTCTGATCCCGGCTCTCGAAGTCATCCTGGACGCGGTGGACTCCGCCGCGCGGGAGACCGGGCTCGGGATGCGGGTCCTGGTGGCCGCGAACCGTATGAAGCACCCGCTGGAGGCCCGCACACTGGCCCGCCTGGCCGTGCGGTACGCGGACCGGGGCATCGTCGGTTTCGGGCTCTCCAACGACGAACGGCGGGGCATGGCGCGGGACTTCGACCGGGCCTTCGAGATCGCACGTGAGGGCGGTCTGCTGGCCGCGCCGCACGGCGGCGAGCTGACGGGTCCTGCCTCGGTCCGCGACTGCCTGGACGACCTGCACGCCACGCGGATCGGCCACGGGGTGCGCGCCGCGGAGGACCCCCGCCTGATGAAACGCCTCGCGGACCGCCAGGTGACCTGCGAGGTCTGCCCGGCCTCCAACGTCGCGCTGGGCGTCTACGAAAAGCCGGAGGACGTCCCCCTGCGCACCCTCTTCGAAGCCGGCGTCCCCCTGGCCCTGGGCGCCGACGACCCCCTCCTCTTCGGCTCACGGCTCGCCGCCCAGTACGAGATCGCCCGCGAGTACCACGCCTTCACGGACCCCGAACTGGCCGAACTGGCACGGCAGTCCGTCCGCGCTTCGGCCGCCCCTGAGGACGTACGGGAGAAGCTGCTGGCCGGGGTCGACAAGTGGCTCGCCGGCCCGGTCTCCTGACGTACTAGAGCTCCGCTCCGACGGTCACCGGCTCGTTGACCAGGGTGATTCCGAAGGCGTCATGTACTCCGGCGACGACCTCGCGGGCGAGGGCGAGGAGGTCTTCGGTGGTGGCTCCGCCGCGGTTGGTGAGGGCCAGTGTGTGCTTGGTGGAGATCCGGGCGGGGCCGTTGCCGTAGCCCTTGGTGAAGCCCGACTTGTCGATCAGCCAGGCCGCGGACGTCTTGGTGTGTCCGTCGCCCGCCGGGTAGGCAGGTGGTGCGGCCTCGGCGCCGAGGCGCTCCTCCACGCGCGCGTGGAAGGCGGCGAACTCCTCGTCCGTGAGGATCGGGTTGGTGAAGAACGACCCGGCCGACCAGGTGTCGTGGTCCTCGGGGTCGAGCACCATGCCCTTGCCGGAGCGCAGCTTCAGAACGGTCTCCCGGGCCTTGTCCAGCGGCACGCGGTCGCCGGGCTCGACACCCAGCGCGCGAGCCGTCTCGGCGTACCTGACGGGCGCGCTGAGCCCTTCCGCGTCCTCCAGTTCGAAGCGGACGCGGAGTACGACATGGCGCTCGGGGTCGGCCTTGAAGCGGCTGTGGCGGTACGAGAAGGCGCACTCGGCGTTCGTCAGCGTGACCGTTTCGCGCGTCCTCCGGTCGTACGCGATCACTTCGGTGATGGTCGACGACACTTCCTGGCCGTACGCGCCCACGTTCTGGATCGGTGTCGCACCCGCGGAGCCGGGGATGCCCGCGAGGCACTCGATGCCGGCGAGCCCCGCCTCGACCGTGCGGGCGACCGCGTCGGTCCACACCTCGCCCGCGGCCAGCTCCAGCCTCCCGCCGTCGAGTTCGAAGCCGCTCGTCGCGATCCGCAGAGCGGTCCCGGTGAAACCCTTGTCGCCGATGATCAGGTTGGATCCGCCGCCGATCACCAGGAGCGGCGTACCGGCGTCGTCGGCCTCACGAACGGCGGCGATCACCTCGGCGTCGGTCGTGGCGGTGATCAGCCGGGTCGCCGGACCCCCGAGCCTGAAGGTGGTCAACGGGGCGAGCGGGGCGTCATGGAGTACCTGCACGGGCTCAAGACTACGAGAAGGAGCGGTGGCGCCCGGCCGGCCGTACACCGGGAGAAGGGCCCCGCCTGTCCGACGGGGCCCTTCCGTGCCATCCGTACGTCATCAGTGGCTCGGTCGAAGCGCCGCAGCATCCGCGCCCGGCGGCGTCAGCGGGAGACGGTGTCGATGCTGCGTGTCGGGGCGGAGGCCGCGACCTGGGTCCCCATCGTCGGCCGCCGGCGGGGCAGCAGCGCGGCAGCCACCGCGCCCATGCCGACCACGGCGGCGCCCACCCACAGTGCGGGCGAGAGGCCGTCCACGAAGCGCTGCGCGGACTCGTAGCCGCCCTGGGCGGAGAAGACCGAGGCCAGGACCGCGATACCGAGTGCGCCGCCGACCTCGCGGAGGGCGTTGTTGGCGCCGGAGGCGATGCCCTGCTCGGACGGGAGGACGCTGGACATCACCAGGGCGGCGGACGGGGCGAAGTACAGGCCCATGCCGACGCCGCTGATGATCAGGGCGGGCAGCTGAACCGCGTACGACATCTCGGGCGAGACGACCAGGGCGAACCAGCCGAGCCCGACGGCCTGCAGTGCCAGGCCCGCCGTGACGACCGGGCGCCCGCCGATCCGGTCCGACAGATACCCGGCTATCGGAGCGACGATCATGGGCATACCGGTCCACGGGAGCATCCGCAGGCCCGCCTCGGTCGGCGAGTAGCCGAGGACACCTTGCAGGAACTGGCTCAGCAGGAAGATCGAGCCGAACATTCCGACGAACATCAGCAGGCTGGCGGCGTTGATCGCGGAGAAGGCGCGGCTGCGGAAGAGCCGCATCGGCAGCATCGGGTTCTTGGCGCGGATCCCGTGCCGGACGAAGCCGGCGAGCAGCGCGCCGCCCGCGATCAGGCCGGTGAGCACGGGAGTGCTGGTCCAGCCGTCGACGTTGCCGCGGATCAGCGCGTACACGACCCCGAAGAGACCGCCGCTCGCGAGCACGGTGCCGGTGATGTCGAGCGGGGCACCGGTGCCATGCGACTCGGCGAGGCGCAGCCGGGCGAGCGGCAGCAGGGCGAGACCCAGCGGAACGTTCAGCCAGAAGATCCACTGCCAGGACGCGTGTTCGGTGAGGCTGCCGCCGATGAGGGGCCCGGAGGCGACCGCGAGGCCATTGACGGCACCCCAGATCCCGTACGCCATACCGCGCTTGGCCGCCGGAACCGCAGCCGTCAGCAGGGTCAGCGTCAGCGGCATCATGATCGCCGCGCCGACGCCCTGGACCGCACGGGCGGCGATCAGTGAGTCGATGCCGGGCGCCATGGCCGCGGCGGCGGACGCGCCGGTGAAGACGGTGAGGCCGACAAGGAAGAGCCGCCGACGGCCGAACCTGTCCCCCAGGGCCGCGCCGAACATCAGCAGCACGGCGAAGGTGAGCGTGTACGCGCTCACGGTCCACTCCAGGTCGTCCAGCCCTCCCCCGAGGTCCTCACGGATCGACGGCAGGGCGGTGGTGACGACGAGGTTGTCGAGAGCCGCCATGAACCCGGCGACGCTGGTGATGACGAGGGCCCAGACGGCTCCCCCGCGACGTTCCTTCTGCTGTGACATCGCTCCCCCAGAGGGTGATCACTATCGACGGCTACCAACGAAGGGTTACCAACGGTGGTTAGTTATTGATGACTAACTTTTGTGCTCATGAAGAGGCGCGGATCTCCGCCCTCTTCATTCCGGTTTCCTTGTTCAGCCTTCGCCCGCAGCGACTTCCGAGGGACCGACTTCGAGCCGCCCCTTCGCCCGCGCCGACGGATAGAGCCCTTCCCAGACCCGGTGCTCCAGCGGGAAGCCCATGGCCACCAGGCAGTTGACGAGCATTCCGTACGCCATGAAGGTCGTGGTTTCGTTCGGGTCCGCACCGAGCGGGATGTGGGCGGTGTCCCAGAGTTGCATCCAGCCGTCCCGCACCATCTCACCGAGTTCGGGGTCGCCGGACTCCTCGGCGGCGGCCACCGCCGCGTACGTCTGCATCTGCATGAGCAGCCGCTCGGGCTCCTCCGTGATGACCCTGGTGTACGCGTTGGCCATGGAGCGCAGGGCCTCTTCGCCCTCCAGCCCCTTGGAGGCCTCCTCGAACGTCTGCCGGAAGAGCTCCATGCAGCGTTCGGACGCCGCAAGGAAGATCGCCTTCTTGCTCGGGAACAGCCGGAAGAGGTACGGCTGCGAAACACCCACGCGTTTGGCGATCGCCTCGGTGGAGGTGCCGCTGTAGCCGCCGCGGGCGAACTCGCTCATCGCCGCGCGGATGACACTCTCGCGCCTTTCCACTGCGCTCATCCTGACCATGCGAGTAAGTTAGTACTCAATCACTAACTAGGTCAAGGGATAGTCACACGTAAGGGGCGCCCTCCATCGCGGGCGCCCCTTACCCAAGTCACCTATGCCACACGCCCCCCTCAGGGCAGCCGTACGACCGCTCGTGACATGCCCAGCACCTTCTGGCCGGCGCTGGTCGCGACGAGGTCGACGCGGACGGTGTTGTCGTCGAGCTTGGCACCGATCTTGGCGCTGACCTCGACTGTCGCGCCCTTGTCGTCGTTCGGGACGACGACCGGCTTGGTGAAGCGGACGCCGTACTCGACGACCGCGCCCGGGTCGCCGGCCCAGTCGGTGACGACGCGGATCGCCTCGGCCATGGTGAACATGCCGTGCGCGATGACGTCGGGAAGCCCGACCTCGACCGCGAACTTCTCGTTCCAGTGGATCGGGTTGAAGTCCCCGGAGGCGCCCGCGTAGCGCACGAGCGTGGCCCGGGTCACGGGGAAGGACTGGGCCGGCAGCTCGGTGCCGACCTCGACGTCCTCGTACGCGATCTTCGCCGTCATGATCAGCCCTCCGCCCGCGCCACGAGCTTGGTGATCGCGGTCACCACGTGCTCGCCCGCCTCGTCGTGGACCTCGCCGCGGATGTCCAGGATGTCGTTGCCCGCCATGGACTTGATCGCCTCGATGGTCGAGGTGACCGTGAGCCGGTCACCCGCGCGCACCGGGCGGCTGTAGGCGAACTTCTGGTCGCCGTGCACCACGCGGCTGTAGTCGAGCCCCAGTTGGGGATCCTCGATGACCTGCCCCGCGGCCTTGAAACTGATCGCGAAGACAAAGGTCGGCGGGGCGATCACATCCGGGTATCCGAGCGCCTTGGCGGCCTCCGGGTCCGTGTAGACCGGGTTGGTGTCCCCCACGGCCTCCGCGAACTCCCGGATCTTCTCCCGCCCGACCTCGTAAGGGTCGGTGGGCGGATAGGACCGCCCGACGAAGGACTGGTCGAGCGCCATGGACTCGGCACCTCCTGGCTTTCAGCCGGTGAGACGAAACGAACGTGGTGCGACGAAGCGTTGTGCGACGAGCGCCGCGCAACGACGCGAGGCCGCCCCCCGCGAAGGGGACGGCCTCGTGTACGAGCCTGAAACTTATCGCGTTTCGCGGTGCGCGGTGTGCGCGTTGCAACGCGGGCAGTGCTTCTTCATCTCCAGTCGGTCCGGGTCGTTGCGCCGGTTCTTCTTGGTGATGTAGTTCCGCTCCTTGCACTCCACGCAGGCCAGCGTGATCTTCGGGCGGACGTCGGTGGCAGCCACAGGAGTGCTCCTTGACGAAACAGATAGGACGATTAACGCATAGAAGAGTAGCCGACCGAAGGACCGACCCCACAATCGGCTACTGTCAGTAGCGGTGACCGGACTTGAACCGGTGACACAGCGATTATGAGCCGCTTGCTCTACCGACTGAGCTACACCGCTGAGATGCGATCGGTTCCCGCCTTGCGACAGGAACCTCCCACACCAGAGCCCCAATACGGAATCGAACCGTAGACCTTCTCCTTACCATGGAGACGCTCTACCGACTGAGCTATTGGGGCGAGCGATGAAGACATTACACGGTTGGCCACCGATCGCCCAAATCCGTTTCGCGGCAACCGCCCCGGCCTGTTCCCCGCTGGTCCGCAGGCGTTCCCGTGCGCCTCTCGGGCACCACTAACCACGGCGGTGATCCCCCTCGTCAGGGCAGTTGATCCCCACCATCAGGCCGGTTGATCGCCTCGGCCTGTCGGCCTGTGCTCTCGGCCCTTTCTCCCCGATTCTCCCCGATTCTCCCCGACGGACCCACACCCGGTACGACTATTTCGCTCCTCCCCGATGCGGGCGGGTCGCCGCCCTAGGCTCGGCTCACGCTGTGTGATCTTGCGTCTCCACTCTCCGCAGTCACCCATCCCGCAGCCGCCCCCGAGCCCCAGGAGCGCGATGCCCGAGAGTCCGATGCCCGACAGTCAGCCGCAGCCGCCGCGCTCCTCGTCCTCCGTGTCGGGACAGACCGACACGGCCACCCTCCTGCTGTGCGGGGCACGGCTCACCGACGGCCGGACCGTGGACGTACGGCTGGGCGGCGGACGCATCGAGGCGGTCGGCACCGCCGGGAGCCTCAGCGCGCACGCCGCGCGTGTGGACCTGAGCGGTTACCTCCTGCTGCCGGCCCCGGCCGAGCCGCACGCCCACGGCGACACGGCCCTGACCGCCGAGGGCGACGGCCCCGCCTCGTACGACGCGGAGCAGGTCCAGCGCCGGGCCACCGAGGCCGCGTTGCTGCAACTCGGGCACGGGGCCACGGCGCTGCGCTCACACGTGCATGTCGGCGACGTACAGGGACTCGACGCGCTGGCCGCGGTGCTCCAGGCGCGGCGGTCGCTGCGCGGGCTCACCGAGCTGACCGCGGTGGCGATGCCTCGGCTGCTGACCGGGATCGCCGGGGCGGACGGGCTCGCGATGCTGCGGGACGCGGTGAAAATGGGCGCCTCCGTAGTGGGCGGATACCCGGACGCCGACCCCGATCCGACGGGGTACGTCGAGGCGGTCCTGGAGCTCGCCGCCGAGCACGGCTGCCCGGTCGACCTGCACACGGACGCCGCGGACCCCGCCCGGCTCGGACGGCTCGCGGCGATGGCGGGCGGCCTGCGCCCCGGAGTGACGCTCGGTCCGTGCGGCGCACTCGGCCGGCTGCCCGCCGAGGTCGCCTCCCGCGCCGCCGAGCAACTCGCAGCGGCCGGAGTGACCGTCGTGTGTCTGCCGCAGGGCGGGTGCGGACCCGTGGACCGCCGCGGCACAGCTCCGGTACGGCTGTTGCGGGCCGCCGGGGTCCGCGTCGCCGCGGGCAGCGGCGCCCTGCGCGACGTGGCGAATCCGGTGGGCCGCGGCGACCCGCTGGAGGCCGCCTATCTGCTGGCCTCGCGAGACGGGCTGCGGCCCGAGGACGCGTACGACGCCGTGAGTTCCGTCGCCCGGACCGCCCTCGGACTGTCCGAGGTGCGTGTGGAGGCGGGCTTTCCGGCCGAGTTGCTCGCCGTACGCGGGGACCGGCTCGCGGGGGCACTGTCACTGGCGTACAGCCGGATCGTGGTGCACCGGGGGCGCGTGGTGGCGCGGACCAGCGCGGTACGGGAGTACTGCAACTCGGCGGCGGGGTTGGATCTGCCGCGGCAGGGGCGGGGGGAGCCGTCTTGACGGGGGTTGGAGTGGGCCGGGGACCGGTTTTTGTGAGTGCACGCGCGCGGGGCGGGTTTGTGTACGTCCACGCGCGCGTGCCCACCGACTGACGGCTATCTGGCGCGCTCCCTGACTCGCCGACTTCTCCGCCGGCCTGCGCGCCCGGTGCTCAGGACTCGCCGACTTCTCCGTCGGCCTGCGCGCCCGGTGCTCAGAACTCGCCGACTTCTCCGTCGATCTGCGCGCCCGGTGCTCAGAACTCGCCGCCGCCCAACAGGCCACCGGCGAACGGGCTGCCCCCAGGCACCATGTCCGTGGGGATCGCCGTGGCCCCCGACGGCGCACTGACGTCGCCCGCATCGGTGAACTTCATGACCAGCGGGAGCTTGGTGCCCTTCGGGGCGTCGGCGAGGACGGCGAGGTCGACCTCGACCTGGGTCAGGTCGCCGTTCTTCAGGGTGAGGTCGACCGCGACCTTCTTGTTCGGTGCGTCCTTCAGGTCCTTGGCGGTGGGGAGTTCGGTGCCCGGCGGAAGTTCGCCCTCCAACGGTCCGAGCTTGTCGATGATTCCTGTGATCAGGTCACGGAAGTTGGCCTTGGCGACGATGTGTTCGGTGCCGTCGCCGGCGTCCTTCGTGCTGAGGGTGACCTCGTGCGCGAAGACACCACGTACGGCATTGATAATCTTCTGCTGCGTCTTGGCGTCGATCCCGGCGGTTTCGTCGGCGCCACCCGAGGACGACTCCGACTTCTGGGCCTCCTCCAGGGCACTGGTGTCGATCTTGACCCACTCGCCCTCAAGTACCTTCCTGAACTCCTTCTCGCTCTCAGGGAGTTGCTCGGCCGTAGGCACGGGCATACCCATGGTCTCGCCGAGGGCCCTCATGTCGGCCCGGTAGTACGTGAAGTCGCCGACGACCCGGTACTCGGCCAGGACGCCTTCGGCGCCCTCGATCCTGACACTCGTACCGATGAGATCCTTCTCACCCGAATCCGCGAGCGCCTTCTTCGACTTGACGGAGACCTCGACGCGCAGCCCCGCCAGGAACTTCGCGACCTCCGGCGGCAATTCCTCCTCGGAACCGGCCTCGCCCGCCAGCGTCGTGAGCGCGTCGGAATCGGCGTCCAGGTCCAACTCGAAGGCCAGCGACTTCTGTTCACCGAGCCGGTCGACGGCCTGGTCCACCTTCTGACCTGCGCTGAGATTCTGAACCGTGCCACAGGCGGCCGCCGTGGCGAGCAGAACGGCGGCGCTGCCGACCGCGATGACGGTCTTGCGTATGACGGTGATGGCGTTCTCCCTACGACGCAGCGCGACTGGCACGACGTCCCCCTTGTTCACAGTGATCACCCATGTGACCCATGAGTCGCTCACAGGGTTGTGCGGCGAACGCGTCCATCCGGGCGTACGGTCGGAAACATGCGCATTGTTATCGCTGGAGGTCATGGTCAGATCGCGCTGCGGCTGGAGCGCCTGCTCACCGCGCGCGGTGACGAGGTCGCGGGGATCATCCGCCGCGCCGAACAGAGCGACGATCTGCGGGCGGCGGGTGCCGAGCCGGTCCTGTGCGACCTGGAGTCCGCCTCGCCGGAGGAGGTCGCCGCGCATCTGCAGGGTGCGGACGCGGCCGTCTTCGCGGCGGGCGCGGGGCCGGGCAGCGGCGTGGGCCGCAAGAACACAGTGGACCGGGGCGCAGCCGTCCTGTTCGCGGACGCGGCGGAACGCGCGGGCGTACGCCGTCACATCGTCGTCTCCTCGATGGGCGCGGACCCTGCGCACCCGGGCGACGACATCTTCGACGTCTACCTGCGCGCCAAGGGCGAGGCCGACGAGTACGTACGCAGCCGTGCGGCCCTGGACTGGACGATCCTGCGCCCGGGCAGCCTGATCGACGACGCCGGCACCGGCCTCGTACGCCTGGAGGCCTCCACCGGCCGCGGCCCGATCCCACGCGACGACGTCGCCGCGGTCCTGGCCGAGCTCGTGGACACCCCGGCGACGGTCGGCCTGACGCTGGAACTGATCAGCGGTTCGACCCCGATCTCGGTGGCGGTCAAGTCGGTGGCGGGGAACTAGGGGAACCGGGGAGACAGCGGTCGGGACCGGAGGTCGGGCCCAGGGGTCGTGACTGCTGTGGTCGTGACTGCTGTGGTCGTGGCTGCTGGAGTCACGACTGCTGGAGTCACGACTGCTGGAGTCACGACCACAGGTCAGAACAGGGGAAGTTGTCCGGAGAAGTCAGGCACGGTGTACCCGTCCAGCGCCGACTGAGCCGCTCCGAGCTGAGCCTGATTGCGCGACCCCGGGCACGAGACCAGCTCCCCGTTCCCCCGCGCACCGGGTGGATCATGCCGAGCGAACCGCCCCGCGACAACGGCGATCTCCCGACGGCACTCGGGGCAGTTCCTACGACGCGTAGACATGACACCAGTGTGCCCGCCACGACCGACAAACCGTCGGCTCCCCACTCGCGCGAAGCGCATGACAAAGGCCCCGTGACCTGCGTAGAGGGCAGGTCACGGGGCCTTTGTTTCCCATGTGGCGGCGCGTGGATTCGAACCACGGAAGGCTAAGCCGGCAGATTTACAGTCTGCTCCCTTTGGCCGCTCGGGCACACCGCCAGGGGTTGCTGCCGGGAGGACCGTTTTTGACGGTGCTCTGTGGCAACGACGTAAACGATACCTGATGACCGGGGGTGCTTCGCCACCCGATTGATCAGCCCCCGGAGGGGAGGGGGTGGCTAGGCTTATGGGGATGCGGCCGGGGACCATGCCGGGCTCGACGGCCGCCCTTACGCACCCCGATACAAGGAGCCACAGGACATGGCCGACTCCAGTTTCGACATCGTCTCGAAGGTCGAGCGGCAGGAGGTCGACAACGCCCTCAACCAGACCGCCAAGGAGATCTCACAGCGCTACGACTTCAAGAACGTGGGCGCCTCCATCTCCTGGTCCGGCGAGAAGATCCTCATGGAGGCGAACTCCGAGGAGCGGGTCAAAGCCATCCTCGATGTGTTCGAAACCAAGCTGATCAAGCGCGGTATCTCGCTGAAGGCGCTGGACGCCGGTGAGCCGCAGCTCTCCGGCAAGGAGTACAAGATCTTCGCGTCGATCGAGGAGGGCATCTCCCAGGACAACGCGAAGAAGGTGGCGAAGATCATTCGTGACGAGGGCCCCAAGGGCGTCAAGGCTCAGGTGCAGGGCGAGGAACTTCGCGTCAGCTCGAAGAGCCGTGACGACCTGCAGGCCGTCCAGGCACTGCTCAAGGGCAAGGACTTCGACTTCGCCCTGCAGTACGTGAACTACCGGTAGTCCTCACTGCCCATGCTGCGCCAGGCAGAGGTAGCAGTTGCTTCGTCGGCTGACGGCAGTGGTCGGTCCGTTGCGCTTACGAGAATGGGTGGGCACCCGGAGTCCCTGGGCGCCCACCCTTCTCGCCTGCTGACTGCGGCCTTGGGGGTACGCGCTCAGCGGCGCGAGTCGCCGAACAGGATGCGGTAGAGAACCAGCAGCACGAGCGAACCGCCGATCGCGGCGGCCCAGGTGGCACCGTCGTAGAACTGCTTGGTGATGGGGTGGTCCAGCCAGCGGGCGGAGATCCAGCCGCCTATGAAGGCGCCCGCGACGCCGATGACCGTCGTTCCGATGAAGCCGCCCGGGTCGCGGCCCGGCAGCAGGAATTTGGCGATGGCCCCGGCCAACAGCCCCAGAATGATCCAGCTGATGATGCCCATGCCCCGAACCTGCCTCTCCGTACTGTGCCTGCGCTGTACTCCTGCTCCGGCCAGGCTGTGCTCATGCCTTGATGCCGCGACGCCTTGATGCCTTCCATGCCCTCAAGCCGCTGGTCGCGCGTGTGTTGGTGGCTTGTTGCCGGGGAGGACGCCTTGTCGACGCTGCTCGGTTGCATCGATCAGTAGGGTGCGGCGTATGACACATTCCGGTGCCGGACGGCCCCGTGGGCAGGAGGGCGACAGCTCGCGGGCCAGTGCGGAGCTGCGCCGGACGCTGGGTGTCGGGGACGCGGTTGTCGTCGGTCTCGGGTCGATGGTCGGTGCCGGGATCTTCGCGGCGCTGGGCCCCTCGGCGCGGGCGGCCGGGTCCGGACTGTTGCTCGGACTCGCGGTCGCCGCCGTGGTCGCCTATTGCAACGCGATGTCCTCGGCTCGGCTCGCCGCCCGATATCCCGCCTCGGGCGGCACATATGTGTATGGGCGCGAACGGCTCGGGGACTTCTGGGGGTACCTGGCGGGCTGGTCGTTCATCGTCGGCAAGACGGCCTCCTGTGCGGCGATGGCGCTCACCGTGGGCGCGTACGTCTGGCCGGGACAGGCGCACGCGGTGGCGGTCGCGGCCGTGGTGGCCCTGACCGCGGTGAACTACGGCGGCGTACAGAAGTCGGCCTGGCTGACGCGGGCGATCGTGGCGGTGGTCCTCGCGGTCCTCGCTTCCGTGGTGGTCGGGTGCCTCGGCTCGGACGCCTCCGACGCCGCGCGGCTGGATGTCGGGCTCTCCACCGGCGCGGGCGGGGTGCTTCAGGCGGCCGGGCTGCTGTTCTTCGCGTTCGCCGGATACGCGCGGATCGCGACGCTCGGTGAGGAGGTGCGGGATCCTGCGCGCACCATTCCCCGCGCGATCCCGGTGGCTCTGGGTATCGCGCTCGTGGTGTACGCGGTGGTGGCGGTCGCTGTCCTTTCCGTACTGGGGTCGGGTGGGCTCGGGCAGACCTCGGCGCCGCTGGCCGACGCGGTGCGGGCGGCCGGGGTGCCGGGGCTCGTGCCGGTGGTGCGGGTGGGCGCCGCCGTGGCCGCGCTCGGCTCACTCCTCGCCCTGATCCTGGGGGTCTCGCGGACGACGCTGGCCATGGCCCGTGACCGTCATCTGCCGGGCGCCCTGGCCGCCGTACATCCGCGCTACCAGGTACCGCACCGGGCAGAGCTGGCCGTGGGCGCGGTGGTCGCCGTGGTGGCCGCGACGGTGGATGTACGGGGTGCGATCGGCTTCTCCTCCTTCGGTGTGCTGGCGTACTACGCGGTGGCGAACGCCTCGGCCTGGACGTTGAGTTCGGCTCCGGTGTCGCGGGTGGTGCCGGCGATGGGACTGGTCGGGTGCGTGACACTGGCGTTCGCGCTGCCTGGGGATTCCGTGGTGCTGGGTGCGGCTGTGCTGGCGGTGGGGGCGGCTGCCTACGGCGTACGGCGATGGGCGGGCGGTTCACAGCAGCAGTAGGGGCGGCGGCAGTGGGCTGCTGCCCACGGGCGGCGGGCAGCGGGAAGCAGGCATCTGCCGGAGGGCGGCGGGCGCAGTTGGCGTGGGACGGGGCCGTTGGAGGCGGCGCGGTCGCCTCCGTGGCGCAGGCGGCAGGGCGTGGCCGACCGTGGTTCCTTGAGCGGCGCTACGAGGCTCGTGGCGCCGCCGTGCGTATGCGGAACTCGGGCCAGGGGGCCATGTCCATGTCGTCGTTGGACTCCTCGTACCAACCGGCTCCGTCGAGCCAGGTGTGCAGCCAGGTCGCGAGGTCGGGCGCGTCCACGTACCAGGCGTGGTCGGCCTCGTCCGCGTTCGGCTCGAAGAAGAGGACCGTGCCGTCCGGGTTCTGACAGTCCACGCACGCGTACATTCCGCAGCCCCAGTGGGATATCGGCAGGACGCCCTCGGGCCAGGGCCAGTCCGGGTCCTTGCGGCCGCTTTTTCTGTTGGCGAGGTACTGCGGGACGGCGGCAGGTTCGCCGGAGGCAGAGCCGTCGAGCAGGGGCAGCAGGCCGTACTCCGGGCCGAATCCGCCGTCCCCTATACGCAGGTAGAGCGCGGCGAGCAGCGCGGGCAGCGGGAAACCAAGGGTGGCTTCGGCGCGGGCGACCGCGGTCGTGTCCACGGGCTCCGGAAGTGAGGGCCAGCCCCACGGGCGGGTGTTGCGGGCCCCTTCCGCCACCCTCTGCAGCAACTGCTCGATTTCGGTCATGGGTTCATGATGCAGCGCGCCACTGACAATCGGGCAGCCTGTGGATAACCCTCGGGCACCGTCAGGCATGGTCCGGCGCCGTCAGGCGAGACGGACGTCGATGTGTTTTTCGGCGAAGAAGACAAGCAGTTCTTCGAAGGTCACCGGGCGATTGCCGGTGTGCGGGGTGACGCCGAGGCAGGTGCGGGCGATGTGCGCGCCGTGCCAGACGAGAGTGAAGGGTGCGTCGGCGCCCCAGCGTCCCCGGAGGCAGTCGTTGAGGGCGTCGAGGCCCCAGCCGAAGTATCCGCCGGGCCCGTTCACGGCTTCGCCGATCGCGCAGAAGAATCCGCGGGCGTCCGTGATGTGCCGGCCGTCGAGGTGATAGGTGGTGCCGGGCGGTCTGTCGGGCTCGCCGTAAGTGTGGTTCGTCAGGGCCGTACGGAGCCAGAACTCGCGGCCTTCTGCAGTGCATTGCGCCCACACGTTGGGCTCGGACGGGCGTCCGGCCCACCACAGGTCCCAGACCTCGGAGGCCGCGGTCGGTGGACGCTCCGACCAGGGTTCGAGGGTGAGGTCGACCAGGCCTCGGCCGCGCGCCGACGGGATCCACGCGGTGAGTTCGCCCTCGACGGCCGGCTGCACGGTGCGGCCGTGCGCGTCGAGTCGCAGCACCTTGGCATGTCCCAGGTCCTCCTCGCCGGCGTCCAGTGCTGCGCGCAGCGCCCCGCTCGGGGAGCAGCCGAGCAGTCGCAGTGGCGGCTCCAGCGGTTCGGACGGTCCGGACGGTCCGGACGGCCCGGTGCGGACGTGCGCCAGGTCCTTGCAGGTGCCCCAGGGACGGTTCCCCGCGCCGGACAACCGGTAGCCCGGGGAGAGCGGCGGGCATTGGGGATAGTCGGACGCGTTGTCGACGGACTCCGACGCCTCCACGGTGATGTCGCGGAGCGCCAGGTCACGCGCGCACGGGCGGTCGTCGATGACACGCGCGTCGTCCAGCTCCCACTCGACGAGGCACTCGCCCTTCTTGTCCAGGACTTCCAGGACGAGAAGGCCGAGCGGCGCCGAACCATCGGCACGCGCGCGCGTGAAGGCTGTCCGCAACTCGCCTTCCAGGGCGCATCCGAGCAGTTCGTACGTCCCTCGCTCGGGGCGGGGCGGATCGCTGAAGAGTCCCTCGGCCTCCGCGCACGACGACCACGCCTCCGCGTACCCGTCGTCGCCGTTGAACTCGGCTTCGGCGTCGTAGGAGACCAGTAGGTACTTCGGCGACTCCACCCCCGGGCCCGCCCGCTAGCGCGTCGCGAACGGCTGGTCTGTGCGCACGATTTCGCGTCCCAGAGGGAGCAGCGATACGGGAATGAGCTTGAAGTTGGCGATGCCGAACGGGATGCCGATGATCGTGAGGCACAGGGCGACGCCGGTGACGATGTGGGCGAGGGCGAGCCACCAGCCGGCGAGCACCAGCCACAGGACGTTGCCGATGCAGGACGGCGCGCCCGCGTCGGGGCGCTCCACCGTCGTATAGCCGAAGGGCCACAGGGCGTAGACGCCGATGCGGAACGCGGCGATGCCGAACGGAATGCCGATGATGGTGACGCACAGCAGCGCGCCCGCGAACACATACCCGAGGAACAGCCAGAAGCCGCTCAGGACGAGCCAGATGACGTTCAGGATTGTCTTCACTGGTGGTGACCTGCCATCTTCTCGAGCCGGGCGATGCGCTCCGCCATGGGCGGGTGGGTGGAGAACATCTTCGACATTCCCTGTCCGGGGCGGAAGGGGTTGGCGATCATCATGTGGCTTGCGGTCTCGATGCGCGGCTCGGGGGGCAGCGGCAGTTGTTTCGTGCCCGCGTCGAGCTTGCGCAGGGCGCTCGCGAGGGCGAGGGGGTCGCCGGTGAGCTGGGCGCCGGACGCGTCCGCCTCGTACTCCCTGGAGCGGCTGATGGCGAGCTGGATGAGGGACGCGGCGAGCGGGCCAAGGATCATAACCATCAGCATGCCCAGGATGCCCGGTCCGTCATCGTCGTTCGAGCGGCCGATCGGGATCAGCCAGGCGAAGTTGACCAGGAACATGATCACGGAGGCGAGGGCCCCGGCGACCGACGAGATCAGGATGTCGCGGTTGTAGACGTGGCTGAGTTCGTGGCCGATGACGCCGCGCAGTTCCCGCTCGTCGAGGATGCGCAGGATGCCTTCGGTGCAGCACACGGCCGCGTTGCGCGGGTTGCGGCCCGTGGCGAACGCGTTCGGTGCCTCCGTCGGCGAGATGTACAGGCGTGGCATGGGCTGGCGGGCCTGCGTGGAGAGGTCGCGGACTATGCGGTACAGCACCGGGGCCTCGAATTCGCTCACCGGGCGCGCGCGCATCGCGCGTAGAGCCAGTTTGTCGCTGTTCCAGTACGCGTAGGCGTTCGTGCCGATAGCGATGACCAGTGCGATGACGAGGCCGGTGCGCCCGAAGAAGCTGCCGATGACGATGATGAGTGCGGACAGTCCCCCGAGGAGAACAGCGGTCCTGAGCCCGTTGTGCCGGCGGTGCACGGTACGCCCTCCAAATGGTGCCGCAGGGGAACCCTCTGCCTACTGATGCTCTGCGTCCACTCTTCAGTGGACCCTCCCGTACTGGTCAACGCCAGACGAGGAGCACTAGTTCCCTTGTGCGCGCACCTGCGGGCGTGGTCCGTCCGGGTGACGGTCCACGCGCGCGCGTGCCCGATGGACGTCAGAAAAGGGCGGTTGCCGAGAAGCGCAGGGCCAGCTGTGGTGCTCCGGAGAGGGCGATGCCGAGGACGGCGGTCAGGGCGATCGCCGCCGTGAGCGGGGCCGGGACGGGATGTTTGGCGGGTTCGCCCTCGGGGGCGCGGAACAACAGCGTCGTCCATTGCAGGTAGTAGAAGAGCGCGATCACGACGTTGACGGCCATGACCACGGCCAGCCAGCCGAGGCCGGCGTCGACGGCCGCCGAGAAGACGGTGACCTTGGCGAAGAGGCCGATGATGCCCGGGGGCAGGCCGGCCAGGCAGAGCAGGAAGAAGCCGAGGAGGAGCGCCGACAGGGGGCTCGTCGCGTACAGGCCCCGGTAGTCGCTGACTCGGTTGAGGGGGCTTGTACGGGCGACCAGGGCGGCCACGGCGAAGGCGCCGAGGTTCACGGCTGCGTACATCAGGGCGTACGCGACGGTGGAGCCGATGGCCTTCTCGGCGTCCTTGGAGTACGCGGCGGACGCGATCGGCACCAGGAGGTAGCCGGCCTGGCCGACGGAGGACCAGGCGAGCAGCCGTACCGCGCTGTACGCGCGCGTGGCCTGTTGCCGTAGGGCGCCGACGTTGCCGACCGTCATGGTGAGGGCGGCCAGGGCGGCTAGCGCGGGGCCCCAGACGTCGGCGTACGACGGGAAGGCGACGACGGTGACGAGGATCAGCCCGGAGAAGCCGACCGCCTTGCCGACGACCGACAAGTAGGCGGCGATCGGCAAAGGCGCCCCTACGTAGGTGTCGGGCACCCAGAAGTGGAAGGGCACGGCGGCCGTCTTGAAGGCGAAGCCGACGAGGGTGAGGGCGACGCCCGCCTGGGCGAGCGTGTGGAACTGGCTGTCGACCTGCTGGATCCTGTCCGCGATCTGGGTGAGGTAGAGGGTGCCGGTCGTGGCGTAGACGAAGCTGACGCCCAGCAGGCTCACGGCGGTCGCGGTGACGGAGGACAGGAAGAACTTCAGGGCTGCTTCGGAGGACTTCCTGTCGCCGCGCTTGATGCCGACGAGGGCGAAGGCGGGCAGAGAGGCGACTTCCAGGGCGACGATGAGGGTTGCGAGGTCGCGCGAGGCGGGGAGCAGTGCGGCGCCCGCGGCGGAGGAGAGCAACAGGAACCAGTACTCCCCTTCGGGGAGTTCCCTGTTGGCGTCCTTCAGGGCCGTGACCGAGAGCAGTGCCGTCAGGAGTGCGCCGCCGAGGACCAGGAGCTGGATGACGAGCGTGAAGCGGTCCGCCGTGTAGCTGCAGACGTCGCTGTCGCCGGTCACGCAGAAGGTGGCGCGGTCGCCGTCCAGGAGGGGCAGCAGCATGAGCGTGGCGGCGCCGAGTCCCGCGACCGACACCCAGCCGAGCATCGGTTTCTTTGCGTCGCCGAGGAAGAGGTCGGCTACGAGTACGACGAGTCCGACGACCGCGGCGATGGTGGGGGGCGCGATCGCGAGCCAGTCGACGGACTGGACGAGGGACTGAGCCGCGGGCTGGGCCAGGGAGCTCATCGGGTACCTCCTGCGAAGAGCTGCTGTACGGCCGGGTCGGTCAGACCGAGGAGGGCCTTGGGCCAGAGTCCGGCGACGACCGTGAGGGCGACGAGCGGGGCCCAGGCGGCGAATTCGTAGCCCTTGATGTCGGCGAGCTTCGGGCTCTCCGGCTGCGGGGTGGCGCCCATGCAGACGCGGCGTACGACGAGGAGCATGTAGGCGGCGGTGAGCAGTGTGCCAAAGGCGGCGATCGCCATGAACGTCACAAACGTGGGACGGCTGAGGTCGTCGGCGGGCTTGAACGCGCCGAACAGTGCCAGCATCTCGCCCCAGAATCCGGCGAGGCCCGGCAGTCCGAGCGAGGCGACCGCGGCGAAGGCGAGGAGGCCGCCGAAGCGGGGGGCCTTGCCGTAGAGGGCGGCGCCGGTCTCCTCGGCGAGGGCGTCGAGGTCGGTGGTGCCCGTGCGGTCCTTGAGCGCGCCGACCAGGAAGAAGAGAAGACCGGTGATGAGGCCGTGGGCGATGTTGGCGAACAGCGCGCCGTTCACTCCGGTCGGGGTCATCGTGGCGATGCCGAGCAGTACGAAGCCCATGTGGCCGACGGACGAGTACGCGATGAGCCGCTTGAGGTCGCCCTTCGCGCCCTGTTTGGCGAGGGCGAGGCAGGCCAGGGATCCGTAGATGATCCCGACGACGGCGAAGGCGGCGAGGTACGGGGCGAAGGTGTGCATGCCTTCGGGTGCGATCGGCAGCAGAATGCGGACGAATCCGTACGTGCCCATCTTCAGCATGACGCCGGCCAGCAGGACCGAGCCGACGGTGGGCGCGGCGGTGTGGGCGTCGGGCAGCCAGCTGTGCAGCGGCCACATCGGCGTCTTGACCGCGAGCCCGATTCCGATCGCCAAAACGGCGATGACCTGCACGGATGTGGTCAGCGAACGGCCGTTGTCAGTGGCGAGTGCCACCATGTCGAATGTGCCGGACTTGAATCCGATCAGGAGCAGGCCCAGCAGCATGACGACGGAGCCGAGCAGTGTGTAGAGGATGAACTTCCAAGCGGCCTGGGTCCGTTGCTCACCGCCCCAGCGGGCGATGAGGAAGTACATCGGGATGAGCACCATCTCGAACGCGAGGAAGAACAGCAGCAGATCGAGGACGGCGAAGGTGGCGAGGGTGCCGGACTCGAGGACGAGGACGAGTGCGACGAAGGCCTTCGGGGTCGGGCCCGCAGGCATCTTGAAGTAGCTGTACAGCGCGCAGAGGAAGGTCAGCAGCGCGGTAAGGACGAGAAGGGGGAGGGAAATGCCGTCGATGCCGAGGTGGATCCGCACGTCGAGTGCGGGGATCCAGCTGATGTCCGTCGTGGCCTGCATCCTTGACGGGTGGTCGTGGTCGAAACCGAGCGTAAGGACGATCGCGGCGATGAGCACCGCGCCGGTGACGGTCACACCGTGCCGCAGCACTGCCTGCTCGGGCGACTTTCCCTTCAGTCCGGGCGGAGCCGGCAGAAGAGCCGCGGCGGCGCCGATGAGCGGGCCGACGACGATGAATGCCAGAAGGATCTGCATCACGGATTCACTGATATCGATCACGCCTGCTCACGCTCCCGTGGCGACTAGGAGGGCGGCGACCACCAGGACGACGGTGCCGGCGAGCAGCGCGCTCACATAGGTCTGCACATTGCCGGTCTGGGCGCGCCGGACGGCCTCGCCGAGCCAGCGGGGCAGGGCGGCCGCGCCCCGTACGTAGGTGTCGACGACCTCACGGTCGAGGAACTGGACGAGGGCGGCCGTGGCCTGTACCGGGCGGACGAACAGTGCCGTGTACACGGCGTCGAGGTGGAAGCCGACGGCCGCGTGGCGGTGCAGTGGGCCGAGGAGCAATCGGCCCGGGTCCGCCGGGTCGGGGGTGTAGGCCACGTCTCCGTAGGCGGGCGCGTGGCTTGCGATCGCCTCGGCTTCGACCAGACCGGCATCGGCGTCGGGGTGGGCCGCGACCGCACCCAGGGGGACTTGGGCGGCCAGCGTGCTGGTGTGCTGCCAGGCGCCGTAGGTGACGATCACGCCGACCATCGCGAGCCCCGTGCCGAGGACGGAGGTGGTGAGCACCGGCGTCAGATCGCGGCCGTCGAACCAGTCAGGCAGCGGGCCGTACGCCAGACCGAGCCCGAGCGAAGGGACGGCGAGCACCCACAGCACGGCGGTCATGGTGAACGGCTGCCTGCCGTGGTCGGGGGCCTCGATGCCCCGGCCGCGGAAGGCGAGCAGCCACAGCCGGGTGGCGTATGCGGCTGTGAGTACGGCGCTGACCAGACCGGCGACGAGGACGATCCAGCCCGCGACGCCGGGGGCGTGTTCGGTGTGGCCGGTGGCGACGTGCTCGGCGGCGCCGAGGACGGCTTCCTTGGAGAAGAAGCCGCTGAACGGCGGGATCGCGATGAGCGCGAGCAGCGCCACGGTCATCGTCCAGTAGGCGTCGGGGACGCGGGAACGCAGGTCCTTCATACGGGACATGGCGGCGAGCGAGTTGGTGCCGGAGGCGTGGATGACCACGCCTGCGGCGAGGAACAGCAGCGCCTTGAAGGCGCCGTGGGACAGGAGGTGGAAGACGGCGGCACCGCGGTCGCCGACGGCGAGCGCGCCGGTCATGTAGCCGAGTTGGCCGATCGTCGAGTAGGCGAGGACGCGCTTGATGTCGTCCTGGGCGAGCGCGGCGAGCCCCGAACCGGCCATCGTGACGGCGGCCATGACAGCGAGGACGACCATCGCGGCCGAGGAAGCCTGGAAGACGGGAAGAAGCCGGGCGATGAAGTAGACACCGGCGGTGACCATCGTCGCGGCGTGGATCAGCGCGGAGACGGGAGTTGGGCCCGCCATCGCGTCGGGCAGCCAGGTGTGCAGCGGGAACTGCGCCGACTTGCCCGCCACACCGGCGAGCAGGAGCAGCGCGATCAGCGTCGGGTGGTCGAGGCCGCCGCTCGCGACGGCGCCGAGGACCTTGGTGATGCGGAAGGACCCGGCGTCGGTGGCGAGGGCGAACAGGCCGATCAGGAAGGGGACATCGCCGAGCTTGGTGACCAGGAAGGCCTTGATCGAGGCGGCGCGGGCCTCGGGAGTCTCCCAGTAGTGGCCTACCAGGAAGTACGAGCAGATGCCCATGATCTCCCAGCCGACCAGGAGCACGATCAGGTCGCCGGAGTAGACGACGAGCAGCATCGCGGAGGTGAAGAGGGAGACGAGAGCGGCGTACGAGGGGTAGCGCGGGTCGTCGCGCAGGTAGCCCGTCGAGTAGATCTGCACGCAGGAGGCGACCATGCCCACCAGAACGGCGACGAGGGCGGCGAAGCCGTCGATGTGCAGGGCGAGTTCGATGGGGACGGACCCGGTGGGCGTCAGCTCGGTGGCGACGTCGACGGCCTGGTCGCCGCCCTGGCGTACGGCGACCACTACGGCGAGGGCGAATGCCGCGAGAGTGGGGAGTACGGCGAGGGGGCGTACGAAACCGGGGGCCGTGCGGCCGAGGAGGAGGCCGGCCACGGCGCCCAGGAACGGAAGGAGGGGGACGAGGACGGCGAGGGTGGTCGTGGTCACGCGGTGGCCTCAGCCTTCTCGACCGGCCGGGCGGCGGCTGATTCGGGGCCACCGCTGCCGGGTCCGTCGCTGTCGGAGCCGTCGTCGTCAGGGCGGTCGTCGGGGCCGTCTGTTTCCGGGCCCTCGGCTGTGTCGCGGAGCTTGTCGATGTCCGAGGTGCCGCGGTTGCGGTGGACGGCGAGGACGATCGCCAGGCCGATGCCGATCTCGGCGGCGGCGATGGCGATGGTGAACAGGGTCAGGGCCTGGCCGGAGTGCAGGGTGTCCTGGGCGGTCCTGCTCAGCCATACGTCGAAGGCGACGAGGTTGAGGTTGACGGCGTTGAGCATCAGCTCGACGGACATCAGGACCAGGATCGCGTTGCGGCGCGCGAGGACTCCGTACAGGCCGATGCAGAAGAGGAGGGCGGAGAGCACGGCGGGGTAGGCGAGATGCATCAGCGGGTGCCTTCCTTCTCGCTCCGGGAGGTCGGAGGCGTCTCGCTCCGGGCCGGCGGGGCGGTGGGGGCGGTCCCGGTGGTCGGGGCGGTGGGGGCGGTCCCGGTGGTCGGGGCGGTGGGGGCGGTCCCGGTGGTCGGGATGCTCCTGGGGCGCGGGGCGCCGGTTGTGGTCGCCGCGTCCTCCTTCGCCTTGCGGGAGAGGACGATCGCGCCGACCAGAGCGGCGAGGAGGAGGACGGAGAGGGCCTCGAAGGGGAGGACCCAGTTCTGGAAGAGGGCCTTGCCGGTCACCTCGGTGGAGCCGGCGGCTGCGCCTTCCAGGTCCATCCAGGTCGTGCGGAAGGCGTCGACGACGACCCAGACCAGGGCGGCCGCGGAGGCGACGGCCACAGTCAGGGCGGCCCAGCGGTTGCCGGAGTCGGCATCCGGGGAGCGGCCGATGGGGGCCTTGGTGAGCATCAGACCGAACAGGAGGAGGACGACGACGGAACCGACGTAGATGAGGACCTGCACCCAGGCGATGAACTCCGCGGTGAGCAGGAGGTATTCGACGGCGAGGCCGCCGAGCGCCACCACCAGCCACAGGGCGGCGTGCACCAGATGTTTGGTGGTGACGCTGGCGATCGCGGCGCCGAGGGTGACCAGGCCGACGAGGAGGAAGGCGATCTCGACGCCGGTCGGGGAGAGGAAGCCGTGGCTTTCGGCGGCAGCTGTGGTGGCGGCAGTTGCGGTGGTGGCGGTTGCGGTAGTGGTCACGGCGTGCGCCGCGGTGACCGTGGCTGCTGCGACGCTCACGACTCGCCCTCCTGCGGATTGGCGGAGTCGGGCTGGGAGGAGGGCTCGGGCCGGGTGGGCGGTTCAGGCCGCGCAGAAGACTCAGGCTTGGCAGACGGTTCAGGCCGCGCAGAAGACTCAGGCTTGGCAGACGGTTCAGGGCGCGCGGAAGACTCAGGCTTGGCAGACGGTTCAGGGCGCGCGGAAGACTCGGGCTTGGCTGGGGGCTCGGGACGGGTGGGCGGTTCAGCCGAGGCCGGGGGCCGGGGGGCGGTTTGGGCTGCCGTGAGCTTCTCGGCTGCTTTGCGGGCGGCGGCGAGTTCCTTCGGTTCCTCGGCGGCGGGGTCCAGGGCGGGCGGAGCGGGAACCGTCCACATCCACTCGCGGAGCTTGTCGCGTTCGTGGGTGAGTTCGTGGATGTCGGTCTCGGCGTACTCGAACTCCGGGGACCAGAACAGCGCGTCGAAAGGGCAGACCTCGATGCAGATACCGCAGTACATGCACAGGGCGAAGTCGATGGCGAAGCGGTCGAGGACGTTGCGGCTGCGCTCGCGGCCACCGGGGGCGGCGGGCGGCACCGTCTCCTTGTGGGAGTCGATGTAGATGCACCAGTCCGGGCACTCGCGGGCGCAGAGCATGCAGACCGTGCAGTTCTCCTCGAAGAGGCCGATGACACCGCGGGTGCGGGGGGGGAGTTCGGGCTGGGCGTCCGGATACTGCGCGGTGACGGTCTTCTTCGTCATCGTGCGGAGGGTGACGGCCAGGCCCTTGGCGAGGCCGGAGCCGGGAATGGGGGCCATGGTTAGGAGATCACCACCTTGACGATGCCGGTGAGGGCGATCTGGGCGAGGGCGAGGGGGACGAGGAGGGTCCAGGCGAGTTTCTGGAGCTGGTCCTCGCGGAGGCGGGGGTAGGTGACGCGCAGCCAGATGACGACGAAGGCCAGCACGGCTGCCTTGAGGAGGGTCCAGACCCAGCCGAGGCCGTCGGCGCCCCAGGGGCCGTGCCAACCGCCCAGGAAGAGGACGGTGGTCAGACCGCACAGGACGACGATTCCGGCGTACTCGGCGAGGAGGAACAGGGCGAAGCGAAGGCCGGTGTACTCGGTGTACGCGCCGAAGATGATCTCCGAGTCGGCGACGGGCATGTCGAAGGGGGGGCGTTGCAGCTCCGCGAGGCCGGCCACGAAGAAGACGATCCCGCCGACGATCTGCCAGGGCAGCCACCACCACTCGAAGGCGTCCACGATGCCGGGGAGGGAGACGGTGCCGGCCGCCATCGCGACGGAGGCGGCGGTAAGGAGCATCGGGAGTTCGTACGCGAGGAGTTGGGCGGCGGTGCGGAGGCCGCCGAGGAGGGAGAACTTGTTGGCCGAGGCCCAGCCCGCCATGAGTGAGCCGAGGACGCCCACGCCCATGACGGCGAGTACGAAGAAGATGCCCGCGTCGACGACCTCGCCGACGGCGCCCTCGCCCGGGCCGATGGGGATCGCGAGGAGGACCAGGAGGTACGGGAGGAGGGCCACGGCGGGGGCGAGTTGGAAGATACGACGGTCCGCCCCTGCCGGGACGATGTCTTCCTTCTGCGCGAACTTGACTCCGTCCGCGACGAGTTGGGCCCAGCCGTGGAAACCGCCCGCATACATCGGGCCCAGGCGGCCCTGCATGTGGGCCATCACCTTGTGCTCGGCCTGACCGACGATCAGAGGAAAGGTCAGGAACACGACGAAGACGACGAGGAGTCGCAGGGCGACGTCGAGAGCGTCGTTCACTGCGTGCCTCCGGAGGGGTCGTCGGGGTCTGCGGTTGGGGTGGAGGTCTCGGGGTCGGGGTCGGGGTCGGGGGGTACGGGCGGCTGTTTCGGGGTGGCTTCGGGTTCTGGGGAGGGGGCGGGCTTCGGGGTCCTGGGGGTCCTCGGGGTCCTCGGGGCGTGGGCCTCGCGATCCCGGGCAGCCGATGGCTCCGGAGGCGTCTCCGGCTTCTGCTCCCGCTTCTGCTCCTGCTCCCGCTCCCGCTCCTGCTCGTCGAAAGCAGGGCGCGCCTGGTGCCAAGGGGCGTCCGAGCTGCGCGGCGCGGCGGGGCTTGGAGGCGCCGTGGGGGCCGTCGGTTCGTTGGCCTTCGCCCGTTGGGTCGCCGAGCCCTGGCTCGCGCTGCGTGCGCGGCGTGGACCGGCCGGAGCCGTCGGCTCAGGGGCCGCCGGCTCAGGGGCCGCCGGCTCAGGGGCCGCCGGTTCAGCGGCTACCGGCTCAGCGGCTACCGGCGCGTCCGGAGTTGCCCCAGCCCCCGGGACAGGTGTCGCCCCCTGCTGGCTGGCCGACCCCTGACTCGCGCTCCGAGCCCGACGCGGCGCCCCCGGATCTCCGGCCCCGGTACCAGCACCAGCACCAGCACCAGCAGAGCTCATGTCCGCAGAGCCCGCGCCCGCACCCACCGATCCCGTATCCGCAGAGCCCGCCTCCGCAGGACCCGCACCCGTCTCCTGGCTGGCCGAGCCCTCCCCCGCCGTACGCGCCCGGCGTACCGGGCGGTCGCCGGGCGGGCGGGCGGTGCCGCGGGCGGGGCGGGCCGGGGCCGGCGGGAGTTGGCCCTTGAGGGGGCCCCACTCGTTGGGGTCGGGGACGCCGGGCGGGAGCATCTGGCGGCGCTTGGGGCCGCCGTGTTCGGATTCGCCGGGCTCCTTGGCGCCGGGCCAGGCCTTGGCGACGCGTGCGGCGAGGACGAAGTCCTTGCGGAGGGGGTGGCCTTCGAAGCTCTCCGGCAGGAGCAGGTGGTCCAGGCCCGGGTGGCCTTCGAAGGTGACGCCGAACATCTCGTGGGTCTCGCGCTCGTGCCAGCCGGCGCCGGCGTACACGGATACGGCCGACGGGAGGACGGGCGCGGAGTGCGGGACCGTCGTACGCACGAGGAGGCGCCGTAGCGGGCCCAGGGCCGCCACGTGCGCCATGACGCGGAAGCCCGTGGCCGGTTCGTCGACGGCGCTGAGCCAGTCGAAGTAAGTACAGCCCAGGACCTCGCGCGAGGTCTCCAGGGCCGCGGTCCAGGAGGCCGGCGGGACGTCGACCGTCAGGACCTCGTACGACTCCTCGGCCGTGGCCTCGGGGCCGAACAGTTCCTCGACAGGAGCGGGGAGCCAGCCGGTCATCGGGCGTCTCCCAAGTCCGGAGCCGGGGCCGAGGCGGAGGCCGGAGCCGAGGCCGGCGGCTGGACCAGACCGCTCTGGAGGGCGGCCGGCGACGTTCGCGACGCCGACCCGTACCGCTCGCCCAGCGACTCGCGCGCGATCTTCTCCTGGAGTTTCAGGATGCCCTGGAGGAGGGCCTCCGGGCGGGGCGGGCAGCCCGGCACGTAGACGTCCACCGGGATGATCTGGTCGACGCCCTTGGTGACGGAGTACGAATCCCAGTACGGGCCACCGCAGTTGGAGCAGGCGCCGAAGGAGATGACGTACTTCGGCTCCGGCATCTGCTCGTAGAGGCGCTTCACCGCCGGCGCCATCTTGTCCGTGACCGTGCCCGACACCACCATCAGGTCGGCCTGGCGCGGGCCGGGCGCGAAGGGGATCACGCCGAGCCGGATGAAGTCGTGCCGGGCCATGGACGCGGCGATGAACTCGATGGCGCAGCAGGCGAGGCCGAAGTTGAAGACCCAGAGCGAGTAGCGGCGGCCCCAGTTGAGGACCACCTTCATCGGTTCGGGGGCCAGGCGGGAGAGCGCGCCGAGGTGCTGGGGCTCCGGCACGAAAACCGGCTGACCGGAGGTCACCGGCTGTCCAGCGGTAGCCGGCCGCCCAGCAGTAGCCGGCTGTCCAGCAGTAGCCGACTTTCCAGCGCTCTCGGGATGCCCAGCGGTCTCGAACTGCCCGGAGGTCTCGGGGGTCACGTCCATTCCAGGACGCCCTTCTTGTAGGCGTACAGCAGGCCCACGGCCAGGAAGCCGAGGAAGAGGAACATCTCCACGAGCGTGGCCGCGCCGTAGCCGGGTGCGGCGAAGACGGTCGCCCAGGGGAAGAGGAAGATCGAGTCGACGGCGAAGATCACGTAGAGGAATGCATAGACGTAGTAGCGGACCTGGGTGTGGGCCCAGCCCTCGCCGACGGGGTCGACGCCACACTCGTACGTCAGGAGCTTCTCGGGGGTGGGGACGATCGGCCGCAGCAGACGTCCCGCCCCGAAGGCGACGGCGACGAACAACACGCCGACGACGGCGAGCAGTCCGACGACCGAGTACGACTGGAAGTAGTCCGCCGCGACAGCGGTCCCGTGGAACGAGCCCGCCGCGACAGCGGTCCCGTGGAACGAGTCCGCCGCGACAGCGGTCCCCGTTGCCGTGACAACGGTCGGTTCCGGCACGTCAGCCCCCCACTCCTTGACCTCGTTGGCGTCGCGCACTCTGTCTGCGCTTCGTTCGACGATCTGTACGGACGGGAGTCTAGGGCCTGCTAAAGGAACGGTAAGCAGCCCGTCACGTCCGGGCATGGGCGGAGTCGTTGTCCGGGTCCGCTCCGGGGGTGGGGTTTTCCCCAGTGGATCCCGGCGGCCCACCTCATGGCGCCGCGGCTCGCCGCCGGGCACGCTAGCGGATATGACCGAACGCATCCCGCTCCCCGGACCGCCGGACAGAACGTCCGACATTGACCGGCTCCCTCCCGCACGCTTCGCCCTCGACCGGCAGACGTGGAAGGAGATCGCACATCTGCTGGCCAATCTGCCGATGGCAGTGCTCGGATTCACCTATGTGGTGACGGTGCTGTCCACGGGCGTCGGCCTGACCGTGACCGTGATCGGACTTCCGTTGCTCGCGGCCGGACTGATGGGTGCGCGCCTGCTGGGCAGGATGGAACGGGCCCGGGCCCGGGCGCTGCTCGGGCTGCGGATCGATGAGCCGAGCCCGCTGCCGTTGCGCGGCCGGGGCGGGTTCTTCGCCCAGTTGTGGCTGGCGCTGAAGGATCCGGTGGGCTGGCGAACGGTCCTGTACGACTTCATACGGCTGCCCTGGGGCATCCTCACCTTCACGATCACGCTCACGTCGCTGTTCGTGCTGTGGCCGGTGCTGCCGTTCCTCGCGCGGGGGCTGACGAACGTCGACCGGGCCATGGTGCGCGGGCTGCTGTCGCCCTCCGAGGACCTGGAGCGGCGTATCGCCGAACTGGAGTCGGACCGGGGGGTCGTGGTGGACACGGCCGCCGCCGATCTGCGGCGCATCGAGCGCGATCTGCACGACGGGGCGCAGGCCCGGCTGGTCAACCTGGCGATGGGGCTCGGGCTCGCCAAGGAGAAGCTCCTGGAGGGCCAGGCCGACGACACCGTCGCGGCCATGGTCGACGAGGCACACGGCGAGGTGAAGCTCGCGTTGCAGGAACTGCGCGACCTGGCCCGCGGCATCCACCCGGCCGTCCTCACCGACCGCGGCCTCGACGCCGCGCTGTCCGCGGTCGCCTCGCGCTGCACCGTGCCGGTGCAGGTGACGGCCGACCTGGAGTCGCGACCCGCCGCGGCGATCGAGGGCATCGCGTATTTCACCGTCTCCGAGCTCCTGCAGAACGTGAGCAAACACAGCGGTGCGCGGTCCGCGTCCGTCGACGTGTGGCGGACGGACGAGCGGCTGCTCATCCAGGTGCGGGACGACGGGAGCGGCGGGGCCGGCATCGGCGGCGGTACGGGGATGGCGGGGCTCGCCGACCGGCTCGGCGCCGTGGACGGCCTCTTCGTCATCGATTCGCCGCCCGGCGGTCCGACGCTCATCACGGCGGAGCTGCCCTGGCGGGACCGGGACCAGGGTCAGGGTCAGCAGGCTCAGGATCGGCGGGACGAGCCCGCGCGGTAACAGTTGCGGTGGCGGTCACTCCGTCCGTCCTGCCGCCCGAGGCCCACCGCGGGTGCGTGCGGCGGCAACCTCGAACGTACGGCCGAATGCGGCGCGTGCACCCGTACGGCCGCCGCCCCACCCGCCGAGGTAGGGAAAACCCCCGCTCCAGGACGCCGACCCGCTCCATGGTCGGTGGGCGCCCCGGACAGCAGGGTTGAGGTACGAGCCGACGAGCAGGACGAGACGAGTAGAACGGACGGACCGATGGCCACGGATTACGGACAGGGGTACGGGCAGCACGGTGGACCCGGATTCCACGGGGCGGGTGCCGGGGAACGGCGGCTGCGTCTTCCCGCGCCGCTGCGGGCGCCGATCGAGGCCCGCAGCTGGCGTGAGTTCGGCTACGTGATGCTGAGCCTGCCGCTCGGCATCCTCATGTTCACGTACGCCGTCACGATGTTCTCGCTCGGCGCGGGCCTGCTGATCACCTTCCTCGGAGTCCCGGTGCTCGCCGGCGCCCTGGCCGGCTGCCGGGGGTTCGGCTCGCTGGAGCGGGCGCGGGCGCGTCGGCTGCTCGGGGTAGAGGTGGCCGCGCCCGAGCCGCTGCGGATGCGGAAGCACGGGGCGATGGCGTGGATGGGTGCCGTGCTCAGGAGCGGTGCGTCCTGGCGGCATCTGCTGTACGCGGTGGTGCAGTTCCCGTGGTCGGTGTTCTCGTTCGTGGTGGCGCTGAACTTCTGGGTGTACGGGTGGGCGCTGCTGACGTATCCGCTGTGGTTCTGGGTCTTCCCGATGTACGGGGGGCAGGACGGGCTCCAGCTCTACGGCGACGACACGCACAGCGTCTATCTGAACAACCCCTTCGAGATCACCGTGACCGCGCTGGTGGGGCTGCTGTTCACCATGGCCACGCCGTGGATCGTGCGCGGACTGACCACGGTGGACGGGGTGATGGTGCGCGGGCTGCTCGGGCCGTCGCGGCTGGCGACGCGGGTGGTCGAGCTGGAGTCGGACCGGGGGGTCGTGGTCGACACCGCCGCCGCCGACCTGCGGCGCATCGAGCGCGATCTGCACGACGGGGCGCAGGCCCGGCTGGTCGCCCTGGCGATGGATCTGGGGCTGGCCAAGGAGAAGCTGACGGAGGACCCGGAGGCGGCCGCGCGGATGGTGGGTGAGGCGCACGGTGAGGTGAAGACGGCGTTGCAGGAGCTGCGCGATCTGGCCCGCGGCATCCACCCGGCCGTCCTCACCGACCGCGGCCTCGACGCCGCGCTGTCCGCGGTGTCCTCGCGGTGCACCGTGCCGGTGCAGGTCGATGTGGATCTGCCGGCCCGGCCCGCGCCCGCGATCGAGGGAATCGCGTACTTCACGGTCTCGGAGCTGCTGCAGAACGTCAGCAAGCACTCCCGGGCCACCCGCGCCACAGTGGATGTCTGGCGCGTCGAGAACCGGCTGATGCTTCAGGTCGTGGACAACGGGGTGGGCGGCGCCGATGGCTCCGCCGGATCGGGGCTGGCGGGGCTCGCGGAGCGGCTCGGGGCGGTGGACGGGATTCTGGTGGTGGATTCGCCGGTGGGCGGACCCACGCGGATCACCGCGGAGCTGCCCTGGCGGGGGTGACCGGTCCAGGGACGACCGATCCAGGGGCGACCGATCCAGGAGCGACCGGCCCAGGGGCGACCGATCCAGGAGCGACCGGCCCAGGGGCGACCGATCCAGGAGCGACCGGCCCAGGGGCGACCGATCCAGGGGCGACCGATCCAGGGGTGACCGGTCCAGGAGCGA
>NZ_JBHXMF010000013.1:118876-150449 GCF_042721055.1 Streptomyces sp. NPDC058470 | reverse complement strand
GAGAGCGCTTCCCTGACACGGAAGAGGTCACTGGTTCAATCCCAGTATCGCGCACCATCCGAAACCCCCAGCCGTCTCGTACGGCTGGGGGTTTCGTCGTCCCGGGACCCTCAAGGGCCCCGGGAGCCTCAGGACGAGAAGAGCATGCGGCCGAAGCTCTTCTGACGGTGGCCTCCCTGGTGGCCGCCGTAGTGACCGCCGTGGCCTCCATGACCGCCTTGCTGCGGGGCTCCCCAGGCCGGCGCGGGCGCGCCCTGGTACGGGCCGGCCTGGGGCGGCGGCGCGGGCTGCGACCACTGCGACTCCACGCGGGTCAGCGACTCCAGCTCGCCGTAGTCGAGAAAAATCCCGCGGCACCCGCTGCACTGCTCGATCTGGACGCCGTTGCGGTTGTACGTGTGCATCGGCGCATGGCACTTCGGACACTGCATGCTCGGCTCAACTCCCTGCCGTCGGTAATGCTTCCGCCAGGACAGACTCCGCCCGGCTTCGGTCGGTTGCACACTACTTCGCGAAATCGTGCGCCAACTCGGGCGGGGCGCCGCTCATTCGGCCGCAGGCGTCGATCACGGCCTGTTCCACCTCGTCCAACGGGCGCTCCTCCGCAGCGGACTTGACGATCGCCAGCGCCGCCGTCTGCACCGTGAGGGCACGGGCCGCGACGTCCAGGGCGGGCCAGGGGTCGCCGTGGGCGGGGACGGCAGGGCCGCCCGCGTGCCGGTAGGCGGTCAGGAAGCGGGTCCACTCCTCGGGCGGGAGCAGGCCGCAGGCGTACCAGGCGGCCGGTCGCGCCAGATCCCAGGCCGGGTCGCCCACGCCGAGGTCGTCCACGTCGATGAGAAGCCAGGGCCCGGTCGCGGCGGGGTGGCGCACCAACTGGCCGAGGTGGAGGTCGCCGTGGCAGAGGGTCGTCGTGGCCGGCATGGCCGCTTCCGCGCGGGCCCAGGCTGGGAGGCCGCCCCAGGCACGCAGGACCGGGGCGGCCGCCGAGTGCGGGCCCACCGCCCCGAGCCGGGCGATCGCGCGGGCCGCCTTCGCAGGGCCTCGCATGAGCGGCAGTCCGTCCGGCGCGGGCACCCGGTGCAGGCGGGCCAGCAGCGTGGCGGCGGCCTCCCACGGGGCCGCCTCGGGGTTCTCCGGGTCGACGGGGGTGCCGTTCGGCCAGAAGCTCACCAATCGGCCGTGGAGGTCGACGGGCGCCCGGCGCAGCGGCGCGAGGAGGATGCCCGCGAGGGCGGGGTCAGCGGCGACCGCCAGACGTCCGGCGAGTTCCGCCGGGTCCGTGCCGGGGGCGTGCGCCTTGGCGACGGTGTCGCCGTGCCGGACGACGGTCCCGTCCTGCCGGTCTGCGAGGACTGTGTCGGCGTGGACACAGGCCCCGCCGGGGTGGGCCTCGCCTCGCGCCCGCGCGGTCAACGCCGACAGCACGTCTACGGTCACGACTCCCCCTGAAGTACGACGGTTCCTTGTGAGCGTACGCAGGCACCGAAGGGCTCTGAACGCAACCATCAATTGAGGAACCCCCACGGCGAGCAACCACGTCCGCGAAAGCGGCGCCGGTTCAGGCGCAAAGAACAGCCGCCGGTCCAGGCGCAAGGCAATGCCCGCGCAGCTCCCCAGCTGCGCGGGCATTTTTTGCCGTCCGCCGCACCCCCGTCCCCACGGGGTTTCATGGCCGGATGTCCCCGCCCGGACCGCTCTTCCGGGCCTGGGGCGCCGCTCAGCGCCCCAGCATCACGCCCACGGACGACGCTTGTGTGACCACTGCTTCCCAGCCGCCGAAGACGACTACGAGCAGGGCCGCCAGGGGGAGGACCATCGCTGTCGCCACCAATGGGTGGCGACGGCCCTGGCGGCGGGTGCCGAACGCGGCGGCGTATGCCTTGCGTCCCTGCGTGCGGATCACTGTCCGCGATGCCGTGTGGGCCATGGTCCTCTCCTGACCGAGCTTCTGTTGTGGTTGGCAGCGGCGAGTGTCTGACCTCGGGGGACGAGTGCTGCACCCGCCGCTTGACAACAAATCTAGGCGTGCGGCGCCGATGGGTCGTCATGCCCTCGTACCGATTGGCGGGCCTCCCGGAGGATGACCGGTGATCTGCGGAGTACTCCCCTGGGTGGAGACCAGGTCCTGGGCCTCAGGGTCTTCCCGGAGAGGGCGCCCGGTCCGATCCGGCTATCCCGACTGCTCCGAGCTGTCCTCCCGGGGGACCGGCTGCTCCACCAGCGCCAGCACCCGGGTCGCCATGAAGCGGGCGGTACGCACCACTGATCCGCTTCGGGTGACTTCGCTCACTTCCACGACTCCTCGGCGTACCGCCGTCTCCACCCTTCGGCCTGCCCTGCTGGCCACCACCTCGTATGTACGCGTCGTGTCCCCGGCGTCCACGACTATCTCCACTCGGTCACCCTTCACGGGCTCAATCCCCCTTCTGCGACGGATGGTTGGGATCACAGCCGGCACAAAGCCGTACTGTTCACACGCTCCCTGACCACCTTTCAAGTTTCCCACCCGGCACTGACAATCGATCGGGCCGAGAGGGCGCGGCCTCTGCGCGCCACCGGCCGCGTAAACGTAAGCTGTGGCTCGTCAAACGGACCGGGCAGCGGGGATGGACATGGCGATGATGCGCCTGAGGCGCGAGGACCCGCGTGTCGTCGGCTCGTTCAGGCTTCACAGACGGCTCGGCGCGGGTGGTATGGGCGTGGTCTACCTGGGCTCCGACCGGCGTGGGCAGCGGGTCGCGCTGAAGGTGATCCGGCCCGATCTGGCGGAGGATCAGGAGTTCCGGTCGCGGTTCGCACGCGAGGTCTCGGCCGCGCGGCGGATTCGCGGCGGGTGCACGGCGCGGCTCGTGGCGGCGGATCTGGAGGCGGACCGGCCGTGGTTCGCCACGCAGTACGTTCCCGGGCCCTCCCTGCACGACAAGGTCGCCGACGACGGGCCGATGGCCGCCGCCGACGTGGCCTCCGTGGGCGCCGCTCTCTCCGAGGGGCTTGTCGCGGTGCACGAGGCCGGTGTCGTACACCGGGATCTCAAGCCGTCCAACATCCTGCTGTCCCCGAAGGGGCCGCGGATCATCGACTTCGGGATCGCCTGGGCGACGGGGGCGAGCACCCTCACGCATGTCGGTACGGCTGTCGGGTCGCCGGGCTTTCTCGCGCCCGAGCAGGTGCGCGGGGCCGCCGTCACACCGGCCACGGACGTCTTCGCGCTGGGCGCCACGCTCGCCTATGCGGCGACCCAGGACTCTCCCTTCGGGCAGGGCAGTTCCGAAGTGATGCTCTACAGGGTCGTGCACGAGGAGCCCCAACTGCACGGCGTTCCGGACGCACTGGCCCCCCTCGTACGGGCATGTCTGGCGAAGGACCCGGAAGAGCGGCCGAGCACGCTCCAACTGTCCCTGCGGCTCAAGGAGATCGCCGCCCGCGAGGCACAGGGGATGGCCGACGCCCGTCCGCCCGCGCCCCGCACCGATCCCGACCGGCCGACGGGGCGGCTCGCCGAGCAGTACGCCGAGCAGCGCACCCAGCGGCGTCCGCAGGGCACTCCCCCGCCGCGGACGGGCGGGACCAACGGCGGCGGTCCGCGGTCGGGGGCGCGTCCCGCTCCCCCGCGGAACACCGGTCGCTCGGGAAGCAGGCCCGCGCCCCGCAGCGGTACCGGGCGGCCGCCGCCCCGCACCACCGGTACCGGCCGACGGCCCGCCAACCCGCGTCTGTTGCGTCAGCGGCTCTTCGTGTTCGTCGTGGTGACGTTGCTGGTGGCGCTGGGGATCGCGGCGGCGCAGGGGTGTCAGGGTCCGGCACGCAGCCTCAAGGACGACGGTGGCGTACGGGAGGTCGTACGACAGGAGCAGTCGTTCGAGCCGCTGCCCGCGGGGAATCTGATGCAACAGCAGTACCGGAGTGAGCTACAGCAGCAGGATGGCTAGGGCCTGTCGGACGGGAATGGTCGACAGGCTCCCCCGACAGGGCCTAGGGCTGCGGGCGGCCCGTCGCCACCGCGTAGAAGGCGACGGCGGCTGCGGCGCCCACGTTGAGTGAGTCGACGCCGTGGGCCATCGGGATGCGGACCCATTCGTCCGCCGCCATCAGAGCCTTAGTGGAGAGGCCGTCGCCCTCCGCGCCGAGCATCAGCGCGACCCGGTCCATGCGGTGCGGGGCCGCCTCGTCGAGGGACATCGCCTTCTCGTCGGGGGTGAGGGCGAGGAGGTTGAAGCCGGCGTCGCGGACCGATTCCAGGCCCTTGGGCCAGGAGTCGAGACGGGCGTACGGGACCGAGAAGACGGCGCCCATGGAGACCTTCACACTGCGGCGGTACAACGGGTCCGCGCAGTCCGGGGAGAGCAGGACCGCGTCCATGCCGAGGGCGGCGGCGGAGCGGAAGATCGCGCCGATGTTGGTGTGGTCGTTGACCGACTCCATGACGACCACGCGGCGCGCGGTCTGCAGGAGTTCGTCCGCGATCGGGAGCGGTTTGCGCTGCATGGAGGCGAGTGCGCCACGGTGTACGTGGTAGCCGGTGACCTGCTCGGCGAGCTCCGGGCTGACCGCGTACACCGGGGCGGGGAGCTCGTCGATGACGTCCCGCATGACGTCGACCCACTTGGCGGAGAGCAGCATCGAGCGCATCTCGTACCCGGCGTCCTTGGCGCGTCTGATGACCTTCTCGCCCTCGGCGATGAACAGGCCCTCGGCGGGTTCGCGCTTGCGGCGCAGTTCCACGTCGGTCAGGCCCGTGTAGTCGCTCAGACGGGGGTCGGCGGGGTCCTCAACGGTGATGAGATCGGCCACAGGGTGATACTGCCTTGTCCTGGGTGCGGTGCCAACGGCTGGGAAGGTGTTGTGTTACCGGGGGTTACCTCTTGGTGTTCGCGGGGCCCACGTTCACGACCTCGCCGATGACGATGACCGCCGGGGGCTTCACGTCCTGCGTGCGGACGGTTTCCGCGACCGTCTCCAGGGTCGCGTCGACGCGGCGCTGCGCTGCCGTCGTGCCCTCCTGGACCAGGGCGACGGGGGTGTCGGCCGCCTTGCCGTTGGCCATGAGCGTGCGGGCGATGGCGCCGATCTTGTCGACTCCCATGAGTACGACGAGCGTGCCGCGCAGTTTGGCGAGGGACTGCCAGTCGACCAGGGAGCGTTGGTCGTCGGGGGCCACATGGCCGCTGACCACCGTGAACTCGTGGGCGACCCCGCGGTGGGTGACCGGAATGCCCGCGGCGCCCGGGACCGAGATCGAGCTGGAGATACCGGGGACCACCGTGCAGGCGATGCCCGCTTCGGCGAGCGCCTGGGCCTCCTCCATTCCGCGGCCGAAGACGAAGGGGTCGCCGCCCTTCAGCCGTACGACCGACTTGCCCTGCCTGGCGTGCTCGATCAGCGCGTTGTTGATGGCCTCCTGGGCCATGAAACGGCCGTACGGGATCTTCGCCGCGTCGATCACCTCGACATGCGGCGGAAGTTCGGCGAGCAGGTCGCGCGGGCCGAGGCGGTCGGCGATGACCACGTCCGCCTCGGCGAGGAGGCGGCGGCCGCGGACCGTGATCAGGTCCGGGTCGCCGGGGCCGCCGCCGACCAGGGCGACCCCGGGGGTACGGGTGCGGTGGTGGGGCGCCACGAGGGTCCCGTCGCGCAGGCCCTCGACCACCGCGTCGCGGATCGCGGCGGTGCGGCGGGGGTCGCGGCCGCGGGCGTCCGTCGTGAGGATCGCCACGGTGACGCCCTCACTGTGGCCCGTGGCCGGGGTCCACGCCGTCGCCGCGTCGGCGTCGTCCGAGCGGACGCACCAGACGCGGTGGCGTTCCGCTTCCGCGGAGGCTTCGGCGTTCGCCTTGCGGTCACGGGTGGCGATCAGGGCGTACCAGGTGTCCGCCAGGTCGCCCTCCTCGTACAGGCGCTTCGTCCAGGTGATCTCGCCGGCGTCCGCCATCGCTTCCACGGAGGGGGTGGCCTCCGGGGATACGAGGTGGATGTCCGCACCTGCCGCGATGAGCGCCGGGAGGCGGCGTTGGGCGACCTGGCCACCGCCGAGGACCACTACGCGGCGGCCGGTGAGGCGGAGACCTACGGGGTAGGCGGGGTGTTCGGCCATGGCGGTGCGGCTCCTCGGGCGGGGTGGGGCATTGGTGCCTCGGGCTAGCCCCTTGACGTGCGGATTTTATGGTGCGGGGCCGTAAGGGGCTGGGGTGGGGTGGGGGTTCTTTCCCCAGGCCCGCCCCTTCCCGAAACCGGGGGCTGCGCCCCTGGACCCCCGCACGTCCAGGTGGGCGGGCGGGCTGTGCCCACCCGTTCCGCCCGGCGGAACGACTGCCCACAGCCGTTGAGGCTACTTCTCGGTGACCCCTGCCGAATCGAACGTCGCCACCTCGTGCATCGCCCGTGCCGCGCTCTGCACCACCGGCAGCGCCAGCAGCGCGCCGGTGCCCTCGCCCAGGCGGAGGTCGAGGTCGACCAGCGGACGCAGGCCCAGCTTGTTCAGGGCGGCCACGTGGCCCGGTTCGGCGCTGCGGTGCCCGGCGATGCAGGCGGCCAGCACCTCAGGGGCGATGGCACGGGCCACGAGGGCCGCGGCGCCGGCGCTGACGCCGTCCAGGATCACCGGGGTACGGAGGGAGGCGCCGCCGAGGAGGAGGCCGACCATGGCCGCGTGTTCGAGGCCGCCGATGGCCGCGAGGACGCCGATGGGGTCGGCCGGGTCCGGCTGGTGGAGTTCGATGGCTCGGCGTACGACCTCGGTCTTGCGGGCGAGCGTCTCGTCGTTGATGCCCGTGCCACGACCCGTCACCTCTGCCGGGTCGGTGCCCGTGAAGACCGAGATGAGGGCCGCCGACGGGGTGGTGTTGGCGATGCCCATCTCGCCGGTCAGCAGGGCCTTGTTGCCCGCCGCCACGAGGTCGCGGGCCGTCTCGATGCCCACCTCGATGGCCGCGATGACCTCCTCGCGGGTCATCGCGGGACCGGTCGTCATGTCGGCGGTGCCCGCGCGGACCTTGCGCGGCAGCAGGCCCGGCGTGGCCGGGAGGTCGGAGGCGACGCCCACGTCGATGACGCAGACCTCGGCGCCGACCTGGTTGGCGAAGGCGTTGCACACCGCGCCGCCGCCGAGGAAGTTCGCCACCATCTGGGCGGTGACCTCCTGCGGCCAGTGGGTGACGCCTTGCGCGTGCACGCCGTGGTCACCGGCGAAGATCGCGACCGCGGCGGGCTCCGGGATCGGCGGCGGGCACATCCGGGACAGGCCCGAGAGCTGCGCGGAGATGATCTCCAGCATCCCGAGGGCGCCGGCGGGCTTCGTCATCCGCTTCTGGCGTTCCCAGGCCTCGCCGAGCGCCTTGGCGTCCAGCGGACGGATGTTGGAGATCGTCTCGGCGAGCAGGTCGTGCGGCTCCTCACCGGGTAGCGCGCGACGGCCGTACGTCTCCTCATGGACGACCCAGGACAGCGGGCGGCGCTTGGACCAGCCCGCCTGCATCAGCTCGGGCTCCTCCGGGAACTCGTCGACGTAGCCGACGCAGAGGTAGGCGACGACCTCCAGGTGCTCGGGGAGGCCCAACGCGCGGACCATCTCGCGCTCGTCGAAGAAGCTGACCCAGCCGACGCCGAGGCCCTCGGCGCGGGCCGCGAGCCAGAGGTTCTCGACCGCGAGCGCGGAGGAGTACGGGGCCATCTGCGGCTGTGTGTGGCGGCCCAGGGTGTGGCGGCCGCCGCGGGTCGGGTCGGCGGTGACGACGATGTTCACCGGGGTGTCGAGGATGGCCTCGATCTTGAGTTCCTTGAACTGCTTCGCGCGGCCCTTGGGCAGCGACTTCGCGTATGCCTCGCGCTGGCGGACCGCGAGTTCGTGCATCGAACGCCGAGTGTCGGCGGAACGGATGACGACGAAGTCCCAGGGCTGGGAGTGGCCGACGGACGGTGCCGTGTGGGCCGCCTCCAGAACACGGAGCAGTACGTCGTGCGGGATCGGGTCGCTGCGGAAGCCGTTGCGGATGTCGCGGCGCTCGCGCATCACCCGCAGGACGGCCTCGCGCTCCGCATCGTCGTAGCCGGGTGCCGCCGGGCCTGTGGACTCTCCTACGTCTGCCACTGCGGCCGTGCTCTCTTCCTGGTCGGCGCCCTGGGTGTCCAGATCGTCCGCTTGCTGTGCGACCACGGGCTCCGGAGACGCCGGGAGCGGCTCCGGTACGGGGGGTGCCTGGACCTCTGCCACTGCCTCGGCCTCCGTTCCCTCTCCCGCTGCGTCGCGGGGCGTGGGTACCGGAGCGACGAGGTCCGTTTCGGGGGCGGGGGGCTGCGAGGTTCCCTCCGTGGACTCCTCGGCCGTGGGCTGATCCTCCGCGGGGAAGGGCGGCACCGTCATGGCGTGCGGCGGGGTCGGGGCGAGGTGCGGGGTCGTCGGCACCGAGCCCTCCACCGGCACGAACTGGCCGAGGGACTGGCCTGAGTGGGGCTGTTCGGGGTGGGGCTGGGCCGCGTGGGGGTCAAGCGGGGCGGACGGGAGACCGGACGGGACTGCTCCGTCGCCGGGGGCCGGGAAGTGTTCGCCATGGGCCTGGCCCACAGCCGCGTGCGGCACTTGCGCGTGCGCGCCCACGCCCGCCGGTACGCCGTGCCGGGGCTCGGCCGCGGCCACCGCGGCGAACGGCGGGTGCGCGTCCACAGGAAGTGCTTGCTCCTGCGCCTGGGCCTGCGGCGGTGGCTGCGTCAGGGCGTGGTCGGGAGTGAGTGGGAACTCCACAGGCGATCCCGTCTCCGCGAACTGGGCGGCGGGGTCCGGGACGTGGCCGGCGGAGGCGGCCGACTGGGCTGCCTGAAACGCGAACTGGGGCGCCGGGGCCGCCGTCACGTCACCCCCCTCTTCCCGTTCGGCGAGGCGGGCGGCAGGATGCACGACCGCCGGGTCGGTGAACTCTGGGTCGGTGAGCTCCGCGGGGGTCGCGAGTGCCCTGCGCGGTTTCGGTTCGAGCTTGAGATTCGGCTCGGGTGCGAGGAACTCGCCGTCCGAGGGGACCGGTGCCTGCGCGGCGAGGTGCGTGGGTGCGACGTAGGCGTCAGCGGCGGCGTCCGTCGGCTCCGAGGCGTGCGGGGCCCCCGGGAAAGGCGTCTCGTCCAGGTCCTGCGTGAGATGGGAGCCCAGTGATCCGTCCGGGGAGGGCACGGCTTCGGGAGCCCGGGGGGCGAAAGCGTCCGCGGCTGCCTCGGGCAGCGGAGCGGCGGCCGGGGACTGGGGAACGGGTACGAGAGACGGAACCTCAGCGACGTCCTGGGCTCCGGAAGCCTGCGCCGACCCCGGGACCTGACCGGCTTCCGGTTCCTGAGGGACCTCAGCAAGCGCCTCGGACTCAGCCCCGTCCCCGCCCACGCCCTGGCCCTGGTCCTGGCCCTGGTCCTGGGAAGCCTGCGCGGCCTCCGGAACCTGACCGCCCTCCGGTCCCTGGGAGCCCGCCGCGAGCCCCTGCCCCTCCGCCACATCCTGCGCCGGGTCATGAGCAGCATGCTCGAGAGCCGACGCCGCCCGGGCCGACTCCACACCCGGCGCCGCCTCCGGGACGACCGTTTCTGCAGCGGCCTGTTCCGGACCCGACGGCGGAGCACCCCACGGCATCGCGCCCTGCGGCGGGATCTCGGAGAGCTGTTGCACATCGAGGTACTCGGGCCCGACGGTCGGCGGCCCGGGGTGGCGTACGGGAGTCACGGGGTTGCTGAACGCCGCTCCGGCGACCGGGCTCATCGGGGCCCCCGCGGGGCCGCGGTCGGCGAGCGAGCGGACCGGGCTCGCGGAGCCGTCCGGGGTCGGCGGGCCGAGGTGCAGCGGGCGACGGACCGGCGTCGGCTGCGGGGCCGGCGCGGGGTCCCGCACGGGTTCCGGCGCGCGGACCGCACTGAGGTCGACCGAGCCGCTGTCCCGCCCGGCCGTCTCGTGCGGACCGGGCTCCTGAGCACCCGTCTCGTGCGGACCCGGTTCATGGGGACCGGGTTCATCGGGACCGGGTTCATGGGGACCGGGTTCATGGGGACCGGGTTCATGGGGACCCGCCTCGTGGACGAACGGCATCGGGGCCGGCGGCGGCACCTCGTTGCCCCACGCGCCCTGTGCCCCCGGGGCGCCCGGCATCAGGAGCAGGTCGTCGTCATCGGCGGGGGTCTCGGAGGGGTCGAGGAAGGTGTAGGCACCCGGCGCGAGGACGCCCGGCTGATCCACCATGCCTGCGTTCTCCGGCAGTCCCTCGCCCGGGACCTGGCCGGTGTCAGTCATGCGTACCCCTCGCCCATCGGTTAGTGCTTCCAAGTCCAGCTCACCCGGAACGGCGCACCGACCGCCCCATGGTGAAGAACGAGCGCGCATGCCCAGCGGCACGAACGACCGTCCAAGAAAGACGACAAAGCCATTAACTGGCATTATCCCGGTCGTTCCACCCTGGCGACAGCTTGATCCGCGAGGGCCCGCTGTGGACTGCGCCACGTTGCGCGTCCTCCGGTTCCGCTGTACCACACACACCTCAAAACGGGCGCGTTTTCCGGACATTGGCCTACGAAAGGCTGATCCCCCGAGAGCGGTACAACGATCGGCCAGCCTACCGCGCGCAGTACGACAACAGGATCACAGGGCGCGATCGGCGCGATCGGGCAGACGGCCTGTGAGCAGGAACGCGACGCTCCGTTCCGTCTCCGTCCAGGCCTTTGTGTCGAGTTCGACGGACTGGATGAGGGAGCACTCCACCTGGTATCCGTGCTCCGTCAGTTGCCTGCCGACGAGTTCGGCGGCGTCGCGGGTCGAGGCGTGCGTGACGATGCACTGCGGCCGTCGATCGGCGACCGCGGAAACCACCGCGACTCCGCCGCCCCCGATACGTACGACGTCGGGTTCGGGCAGGTCCTCCAGGACGTGCGGAGCGGCGCCGTGCACGATCTGCATCTGGACGCCGAAGCGGCGGGCGGAGTCCTCGGTGCGGGCGCAGGAGCCGGGGTTCCGGTCGACCGCGATGACGGCGGCGCCGGTGCGCGCGGCCTCGGTGGCGAAGGCGCCGCTGCCTGAGCCGATGTCCCAGACGAGGTCTCCGACGCGCGGTCCCAGGCGGGCGAGTTGGGCGGCGCGCAGCAGATCCGTTTCACCTTCGCCGAGTGCGCCGCCGTACGCCTTCGCGGGGAGCGCCCAGCCGCGTGGTCCCGCGGCGGGTTCGGGGCCTGCGATCCAGCTGCCGCCTTCTGCCTCGGCCACGAAGCCGCCGATGACGATGACGACGTTCGGGTCGCGCCAGGTGTGGTCGGCCGCCTTGTCGGAGGTGAGGATCGTGACCTGTTCGTTCGCGGTGCCGAGTTCCTCGCAGATGACGAAGGTGCGGTGCACTCCGTCCATGAGGAGGCCGAGTTCGGCGGGGCCGGCGCCGGGCGAGGTGAGGACGGCGACCTTGGTGTGTGCGCGGCATACGTTCACTGCGCGTCTCAGGGTGCGGGCATGTGCGACGACCACGTGTGCGTCGTCCCAGGCCATGCCTGCGCGGGCGAACGCGGTGGCCACCGAGGAGACGGCCGGGACGACTTCGACCTCCAGGCCGAACTCGGGACCGCGCAGGGTGCGGACGACACCGAAGAAGCCCGGGTCCCCGTCGGCGAGGACGACGGCGCTGCCCCGGTGGCCCGCGATCCGGCGGGCGGCGAGGGCGACGCTGCCGAGGCGTATGCGTTCGGCGGTCGCGGGCACTTCGGGAAGCGCGAGGTGATGGGCCGTGCCGGCCACCAGCGTCGCGGCAGCGAGAGCCGAGCGCGCCGCGGCGCTCAGCGGCGAGCCGTCCCAGCCGATCACCGTGACCCGGTCGGCCATCGTTGTCAGTCTCCAGAAAGGTTTTCGCAGGTCGTCAGGGCAGGCCCGTGAGCGGGCTCCGTGAGAGTACCTGGTACCGCTGCGCGGCGTCCTGACGGGCTCCGGAGGGTGGGAGCGGTCCCGCGGATGCCGCACCGGGGCCGCTGGGGTCCAGGTCCGCCTCCGGGGACTTTCCCGGTTCCCCTTCGGCGATTCCCCGGAGTCAGTTCCAGTCGGAGAACGACGTGAAACCGCTGTCGGCGAACTGTTCGCCCACGCCGTCCAGGTCCTCCGGCAGCAGGCTCCACACGATGTAGTCGGTGCGTACGTCGGTCCAGTTGCCGTCCTCGGTACGGGTACGCGCTATGCAGGCGCCCCGCAGGACGCCCTCGCTGATGCAGCCGATCTTCTGGGCGACCTGCTGCGAGGCGGTGTTGTCGGCGGCCGTACGCAGTTCGACGCGCTCGAACTTCTGCTCACGGAAGAGCCATTGGGCGGTGGCGAGCGCGGCCTCGGAGGCGTAGCCCTCGCCGCGGGCCCAGGGGGCGATGATGTACGAGAGTTCGGCGGATCGCACGTGCCAGTTCGTCTTGGCGAGCTGGATGATGCCGACCAGGCGCTGGGTGAGGAACTCGGTGACGGCGAGGTCGAGTCCGCGGCCCGCCCGGCGTTCGGTGGGCGCGTAGTCGGTGATCCAGGAGCGGGCGCCGTCCTCGGTGTAGGGCTGGGGCACCGCCGTCCAGGCCGCGACCATCTCGTCGTTCATCATCTCGGTCAGGGCGGCGACATCGTCGTCCTCGAGCGCACGCAGTACCAACCGCTCCGTGCTGATGGAGATGTCGGGGAAGGTGCTCGTCATGCGCCGCTCCGTAACCTTCGGGAACCTCGGGCCGTGGGAAACCACCGGGCCCGCTGAACTGCCCAGCATGCAGCATGAAACCACCGTGACGCACCACGGGGTCCACTCCGGGTGATGGAGTGAACCCCGTGCGGTGACGACGGGTGTCAGTCGGAAGTGACCGGCAGGACCGAGCCCTTGTACTTGTCCTCGATGAACTTCCTGACCTCCGGCGAGGTCAGGAGCTTCGCGAGCTTCTTGACCCGCGGATCGTCCTCGTTGCCCTTCTTGACCGCCAGGAGGTTCGCGTAGGGGTTGTCCTTCGCGGACTCCAGGAGGATCGCGTCGGTGGCGGGGCTGAGCCCCGCGTCCTGGGCGTAGTTGTTGTTGATCACCGCTGCGGCCACGTCGTCGAGCGAGCGCGGCAGTTGGGCGGGCTCCAGCTCCTTGAACGTCAGGTGCTTCGGGTTGGCCGTGATGTCCTTGGGGGACGCGGTCGTACCGGCACCCTCCTTGAGCGTGATGACACCCTTGGAGGCAAGGAGCTTGAGGGCGCGTCCCTCGTTGGTGACGTCGTTGGGCACCGCGACGGTGGCCCCGTCGGTGAGCTCGGTGACGTCCTTGACCTTCTTCGAGTACACGCCCATGGGCGGCAGGTAGGCCTTGACGACCGACACCAGGTCCGTGCCCTTGGACTTGTTGAAGTCGTCCAGGTAGGGCTGGTTCTGGTAGAGGTTCGCGTCGAGCGAGCCCTCCTGGAGCGCGGTGTTCGGCAGGACGTAGTCCGTGAACTCCGTGATCTTCAGATCGAGTCCGGCCTTCTCGGCCAGGTCCTTCTGTATGTACGACAGGACCTCGCCGGCCGGTACGGCGGTGGCGCCGACGACCAGGGCGTCGTCGTCACCGCTGCCGGAGTCCGAGCCCGAACCACAGGCGGCCAGTCCGAGGCCGAGGGCAATCGCGGCGGACACCGCGGATATGACGTGCTTACGCATGGAGTTGACCCCTCTGAAACCGGTCGTCCCGTCAGAACGACGGGATGACGGAACCCTCGTACTTGTCCTCGATGAACTTCTTGACCTCGGGCGAGGTGAGCAGCTCGGCGAGCTTCTTGACGCGCGGGTCGTCCTCGTTGCCCTCCTTCACCGCCAGGAAGTTGCCGTACGGGTTGTCCTTCGCGGACTCCAGGACGAGGGCGTCCTTGGCGGGCGAGAGGTCGGCCTCGATGGCGTAGTTGCCGTTGATCACCGCGGCGTCGACGTCCTCCAGGGAGCGCGGGGTCTGGGCCGCCTCCAGCTCCTTGAACTTGAGGTCCTTCGGGTTCTTGGTGATGTCCGCGGGGGTCGCTTCGTTGCCCACGCCGTCCTTGAGCGTGATGATCCCGTTGGTGGCGAGCAGCTTCAGTGCGCGTGCCTCGTTGACGCTGTCGTTCGGGACGGCGATCGTCGCGCCGCTCTCCAGGTCGTCGGCGCTCTTGACCTTGCTGGAGTAGAGGCCGAGCGGCTCCAGGTGCACCGTGACGACGGGCACGATGTGGGTGCCGTTCTTCTTGTTGAAGTCGTCGAGGTACGGCTGGTTCTGGAAGTAGTTGGCGCCCACGGACCCGTCCTCCGTCGCCGTGTTCGGCGTGACGTAGTCGGTGAACTCTCTGACCTCCAGGTCGAGGCCCGCCTTCTTCGCCAGGTTGTCCTTGACGTAGTCGAGGATCTCCGCGTGCGGGACCGGGCTGGCGGCGACGACCAGCGGGCCGCTGGTGTCGGAGGCGGAGTCCTTGTCCGAACCGCAGGCGGTGAGACCCAGGGTGAGGGCTCCGGCTGCGAGAACGGCGGTGCCGAGCTTTGTGGTGTTACGCACGAAAAGTGCCTTTCCATGTGGGTGCGGCTGTCCCCGTGAGGGGTGATACGGGGAAATCTGCGGGTGGGTGAAGAAGTGTTCAGGCGACCTTGCCGACGTCCGCCGTCGCGGGCTCCTTGGCCTTCAGCAGCCTCAGCCGCGGTCCGGCACCGGACTGGCCGCCGCGCCGGTGGAGCCCACGCGCCGCGTAGTCGCCGGCGAACTGGATGACCGAGATGACCACGGCGAGGACGCCCACGGTGATCCACATCAGCTCGGTCTCGAAGCGCTGATAGCCGTACCGGATCGCGATGTCGCCGAGGCCTCCGGCGCCGACGGTGCCGGCCATCGCCGAGTAGCCGATGAGGGCGACGATCGTGGTGGTCGCCGAGGAGATCAGCGACGGCAGCGACTCCGGTACGAGGACCTTGCGGACGACGGTCCAGGTGTTGCCGCCCATCGACTGCACGGCCTCGACGAGCCCGCCGTCCACCTCGCGGACAGCCGTCTCGACAAGCCGCGCGAAGAAGGGGATCGCCCCGATCGCGAGCGGCACGATGGCGGCCTCGCGGCCGATCGTCGACCCGGTGAGCCAGCGTGTGAAGCCCATCAGCGCGACCATCAGGATGATGAACGGCATGGAGCGGGCGACGTTCACGATCTGCCCGATGACCCTGTTCGCCAGCACGTTCTGGAGCAGTCCGCCGCGGTCGGTGAGGACGAGCAGGATGCCGAGCGGCAGACCGCCGGCGACGGCTATGAGCGTGGACCAGCCGACCATGTAGAACGTGTCCCAACACGCCTGGGACAGCAGCGGCTGCATCTCCGACCAGGTCACTTGGCACCATCCTTGAGCAGTACGGGCGCCTGGCCCTGAACGTCGATCTGCAGCCCCTGCTCGCGCAGGAACCCGATCGGCACGACGTTCTCCTCGTAGCGGCCGGGCAGTTCGATGCGCATCCGGCCGACCTGCTTGCCCGCGACGGTGTCCATCGCGGCGCCGAGGATCGAGATGTCGATGTTGTAGGTGCGGGAGAGCTGCGAGATGACGGGCCGGGTGGCGGCCTCGCCGTGGAAGGTGACGTCGATGACCGTGCGGTCGTCGTCGGTCGGGTCGCCGCTCACCGGGAAGAGCGCGGCGGCCAGTTCGGAGCCGGGCGTCGCGAGCAGTTCGCTGACGGTGCCGGACTCGACGATCCTGCCGTTCTCCATGAGGGCCGCCGAGTCGCAGACGGTCTTGACGACGTCCATCTCGTGCGTGATGAGCAGGACGGTCAGACCCAGCTGCCGGTTCAGGTCGCGCAGCAGCTGGAGGATGGAGCGGGTGGTCTCGGGGTCGAGGGCGCTGGTCGCCTCGTCGGAGAGCAGTACCTTCGGGTCGCCTGCCAGGGCGCGGGCGATGCCGACGCGCTGCTTCTGGCCGCCGGAGAGCTGGGCCGGGTAGGCCTTGGCCTTGTCGGAGAGGCCGACCAGGTCGAGCAGTTCGAGTGCCTTGCGTGAGCGCTCCTTGCCGGAGACACCGAGGATCTCCAGGGGCAGCTCCACGTTGTCCTGGACGGTCCGCGAGGACAGCAGGTTGAAGTGCTGGAAAACCATCCCGATGTGGCTGCGCGCCTTGCGGAGCTCCCCGCCCGCGCGGGAGCCGCGGCCGGCCAGCGCGGTGAGGTCCTGTCCGGCGACGGTGACCGTGCCGGAGGTGGGGCGTTCCAGGAGGTTGACGCAGCGGATGAGCGAGGACTTGCCGGCGCCGGACTGGCCGATGACGCCGTACACCTCGCCTTCGCGGACGTGCAGGTCGACGCCGTCGAGGGCGGTGACCTCACGGCCGCGCGAGCGGTGAGCTCGATAGACCTTCGTGAGGTCCTTGGTCGTGATCACTGGGGTTTCCGTCACTGTCGAGTGCAGGGCGTGGATGTGCGCCGGGCACGGGTGCATTCGGTCTTGAACGCGGCACGGTTCTCGCGGTGGCGATGGCAGCCGGGGTGTGAAGAAGAATCGTGTGCGCGGGGCAGCGACCGTCACGTCCGGGGACGGACAGGGCGCGCCGGCTCGCTTGGGGGCGCGAGACTCGGGGTGGTGCGAGGGCCCTCTAGAAGGCGCACATTCGACACATACAACGAGCACCGGGCGTCATGGTCGCCTCGGTCGCAAGGGTGCGGCTGCTCGTCGTGGTCATGGGATCAAGTAAAGCAGACACACCGGTGGGGGCCACCACCGCTGTCCGTATACCGGACAGCGGTGGACAGCTTTCAGTCCCGGTCGGAGATCTCCACTCCGTACACCGTGACCAGCGCCGACAGTGCGGAGAGGTTCTCGACCACGAGGTCGGCGTCCAGCTCGTGGGACCGGTGGGTTGTGGCCAACGCCACGGTGGTCATTCCGGCGGCGCGGCCCGCCTGCAGACCCGCCGGGGCGTCCTCGAAGACCACGCAGCGGGCCGGGTCGACACCCAGTTCACGGGCGGCGAGGAGATAGGGCTCGGGGTCGGGCTTGCCGCGGGTGATGTCGTCGGCGGTGATCAGCGTCTTGGGGCGGATGCCGACCTCGCCGAGCCGTGCCTCGGCCAGCCGCCGGGTGGCGGAGGTGACGACGGCCCAGCGGTCGGCGGGCAGGGAGGCAAGGAACTCGGCCGTCCCGGGAAGCAGCAGGACCCCGCCCGGTACGTCCTCCACCTCGAGCTGCTCGATGCGCGCGAGGGCCCCGGGGACCAGGTCGGCGGGCAGCAGGTCGGCGGCTATCTCGGCGGCGGGGCGGCCGTGCAGTTCGATCCGGGCGAAGTCCTCGGCGGTGATGCCGTACTCCTCGTACCACCGGGTCCAGCAGCGGTTCACCGACTCCAGGGAGGAGACGAGTGTTCCGTCGTTGTCGAAGAGGAGGGCTTCAGCGTGGATCTTCATGCCTTCGACCCTACGGGGCACCCCGGGGGCAGGCGCAGCAGTTCTTTGGCCCGTAATAGGGTCGGCACATGCTTGATGCCCTGACGGTCGCGACCGCCGTCGCCGCGCTCGCGCTCGCCGCCTGGTGCGGATGGGCCGCCTACCGCGATCAGCCCACCAAGGACTGGCACTTCATCGGCATGGCCGTGGTGTCACTGCTCGCCGTGGTCCAGCTCGTGATCGGCGTCGTCCAGCTGGCGCGCGGTGAGAAGCCGGAACAGGGCACGACGATCTTCGTGGCGTATCTGCTCGGCGCCTTCGCCTGTGTCCCGGCCGCGGGCTTCATGTCGCTGACCGAGCGCACCCGCTGGGGATCGATCACCGTGGCTGCCGGCGGTTTCGTCCTGGCCGTTCTCGAGGTCCGGCTCTATGACATCTGGGGAGGCTGAGATGACGGCCACGGAGGAGAACGGGACCGTGCCTCAGGAGAAGAAGCGGACGCGGCTCATCAGCGGTCCCGGCATGCTGCTGGTCTGGCTGTACGGCGTGATGGTCGTCGGCGCCGTCTCGCGCAGCGCCGTGCAGATCTCGACGGAGTTCGACAAGGCCCCGCTCGCCTACTCGCTGTCCGCTGTCGCGGGGCTCGTCTACGGCTTCATCACGTACTCGCTCGTGCGGGGCGGTGAGACGGCCCGCAGGGCGGCGCTGGTGTGCTGCGCCGCCGAGCTCGCGGGCGTGCTGATCGTCGGGACCTGGACGCTGGTGGAGCCGTCCGCCTTCCCCGACGCCACGGTGTGGTCGGACTACGGGATGGGCTATCTGTTCATCCCGGTGCTGCTGCCGGTGTCGGCGATGTACTGGCTTCGCAAGGCTGCTCGTACGGCCACGCAGTAACGGCTGGGCACCCGGTAACTTCTAGGCGCTGGCCACGAACGCGCCCGGGTGGGCGCCCTTCGCCAGAGTCACCAGCGTGAGCCGCTCGTCGACGCGCTCCGTGGAGATCTGTGCGTAGCCGTGCTTGCGGTACAACCGCAGGTTGTGGTCGCTGCGGTGGCCGGTGAAGAGCTCGAAGGACTTGGCCGATCCGTCCGCGCCGAGCTTGGCCTCGATCGCGGCGAGCAGCCGTCCGCCCAGCCCGTGGCGCTGCATGCGCGGGTGGACGATGAGCTTGTTGATGCGGGCTGTGCCCTCGGCGTCCACGGCGCCGCGGACCGAGGCCACCACCTCGTCGCCGAGCCGGGCCACCAGCACCGTGCCGCCGGCGAGCTCGGCCCTGAGGGAGTCGAGCGGCTGGGTGAGCGGCTCGATGCCGTAGTCGCCGTACAGCTGGGCCTCGCTTTGGTAGCAGAGGTACTGCAGCTTGAGGATCTGCTCGGCGTCCTGTGTGGTCGCCGCCGAGATGGTCACGCTCATGCCCATGTGTGCACGCCTCCCGCTCACCTGTTCCACCGGTCGTCCCTCACTCCTATCCCCGCGGTTCTCCGGCCGCAACCTCCGGCGTCAGCAATCGACGCAGACATCCCAGACATCGGGAACGTTCCGGACCCAGACTGCCCTGTGAGATACCCAACTCCCCCGCGATCTCCCGGTAGGTGAGGTCCTTCGGGGAGAGCAGCGCCGCCAGCAGGCTCGGGCAGCGGCCGGGCAGGCGGCGTACCGCGTCATGCAGCGCGCGATGGCGGGCGGCGGTCATCGCCTGCTGTTCGGGCCCTGCGCCGCGGTCGTCGGCGGGATCGGCGGCGTACGGCCGTTCGATGCGGGCCGTACGGCGGCTGCGGCGGGCCTCCGAGCGGACGGCTCGGCGCAGCCAGCCCTGCGGGTCGACGGGTGGGCCGTCCGTGTCGAGGCGCTCCAGGAGGCGCAGCCAGACGGCCTGTTCCAGGTCGCCCTGTTCGGCGCCGGACGCATATGCCTCAGCCGAGGCCTCGGCGGCGAGCAGTGGGCGCAGCGTGGCAACCATGTCCTGTGTCATATGCGGAACGACGCGGCCGCCCCGGCGGGTGGTTGCCGGGGCGGCCGTCTGTCACCCCAACCGGGGTGGTGGGGTCAGCCGTTGACGAAGTCCGCGCGGGCGAGCACCGCGGTGTCCGCGTTGTCGGAGAAGACGCCGTCGATGCCCGTCTCGAAGTAGACCTGGAAGACGCCGAACACGTCGCCGTAGGCGTCCGCGTCGGTGCCCTTGCGGTAGGCCGGCGGCAGGAAGGGGTTCTCGTTGCGCATGGTGTAGGGGTGCAGGATCAGGCCCTGCGCGTGCGCGTCCCTGACCAGGGTGGTCGGCTTGGTGAAGTCGCCGTTCGCGTCCTTCGGGATGATCAGGTTGACCGTGGGGCCGATTCCCTGGGCGTAGGAAGCGATCTCCTTGAGGCCCTTGGGGGTGACGAGGTCGGCGACGGTGCGCGGGTCGCCGGTCGTGACGAAGTCCCAGGGCCGGGTGTTCGCCGCGTCGAGCAGGACCGCGAGCGGGTTGTCGACGAGCTTGTTCATGCGCTGGAGGCTGGTCGGCTCGAACGACTGGATGATGACCGGCGAGTTCTTCTTGTCCTTGCCCGCCTTGCGCAGCAGCTTGGCGAGCATCACCTCCGTGTCGAGGCCGAGCGCTCGGAAGTAGGTGGGGTGCTTGATCTCCGGGTAGATCCAGACCTGCTTGCCTCGCTTGCGGGTCTGCTCGTCCTGCCACTTGAGCACCTCGTCGAACGTGGGGATCTCCCAGCGTCCGTTGTAGAGGGTGTTGTGCGGACGGTTGGCGGGGATGCGCTCGATCGCCCGCAGGGTCTTCAGCTCGGCGAGCGTGAAGTCCTCGGTGAACCAGCCGGTGGTGGCGACCCCGTCAAGGCTCTTCGTGGTCTTGCGGTCGGCGAACTCGGGGTGATCCGCGACGTCCGTGGTGCCGCCGATCTCCGGCTCGTGACGGCAGACGAGGTGACCGTCCTTGGTGGGCACCAGGTCGCCCGCCTCGACGACGTCCGCGCCGAGGTCGAGGGCCAGCTGGTAGGACCCGAAGGTGTGCTCCGGCCGGTAGCCGCTGGCCCCACGGTGTCCGATGATCGTCGGCTTCGGCAGACTCTGGTAGCCGCCGTCCGACTTCTGCGCGTCCGCTCGGGCCACGCCGGGCAGCCCGAGGACCGCGCCGCCCGCTCCCAGCACCGCGGCTCCGAGCAAGGTCCGCCGTGCGGCGCCCCGCTCTTGTCTGTTCGACTCCTGCGCTCCCATGACTGCTCCCGCTGTTGTGCCCCCGCACTGTCAAAGCGGTTCGATCGTAAGTTCTCTTGTGTGACGAGAGGGAGACCTGTGGCGTAACACGCGGGTGCCCGTGGATGTCGTACGGAACGAGCAGGGTGACGGCACGCCGGCTTTGAATCCGCTGTGTGGGGTACGCACAGAGCAGTGGCACGGCGAGCGGTCGCAGACGGTCGCCCGGTGCGGCGCGGCGGGCGTGCGGGGGTCCCGGGCGCGAGATGGGTCACATCGTCACGCCCCCGCGACAGCCGCTCACCGGCACGCCACCGCAGGTAAACGTACGTCAACACTGCGTATCCACTCGGTGAACCCGATGTGCAATACCCCTGGGGCCGCGAGTATCGTCCTCACCTGCACATACACATACCGAATCCCTTGACACCGGAGGGCCCGTTGTCCCGCTTCGCGCTCATCAAGGCAGTGCTCGGACCGATCATGCGCCTGATGTTCCGCCCACAGGTGGAGGGTGCGGAGAACATCCCGGGCGAAGGTCCGGTGATCCTTGCCGGCAACCACCTCACGTTCATCGACTCGATGATCATGCCGCTGTTCTGCGACCGTCAGGTTTTCTTCATCGGCAAGGACGAGTACGTCACCGGCAAAGGCGTCAAGGGCCGTCTGATGGCCTGGTTCTTCACCGGCTGCGGCATGATCCCGGTCGACCGGGACGGCGGGCGCGGTGGTGTTGCCGCGCTGATGACCGGCCGCCGGGTGCTGGAGGAGGGCAAGGTCTTCAGCATCTACCCGGAAGGCACCCGCTCCCCCGACGGCCGGCTCTACCGGGGCCGTACGGGGATCGCCCGGCTGGCGATGATGACCGGTGCGCCGATCGTCCCGTTCGCCATCATCGGCACGGACAAGATCCAGCCCGGTGGCTCCGGCTTCCCACGCCCGGGCCGGGTCACGGTCCGTTTCGGTGAGGCGATGGAGTTCTCTCGGTACGAGGGGATGGACCGCGACCGCTATGTCCTGCGGGCCGTGACGGACTCGGTGATGACCGAGGTCATGCGGCTGTCGGGTCAGGAGTATGTGGACATGTACGCCACGAAGGCCAAAGCCGCGTAACCGCACTTCCTCAGACGGCGGGCTGCTCCTCGGGCGGCCCGCCGTTCGTGCGTTCGTGCGTTCGGCACCAGGAGTGGTGAACCACAGGACGAAACTGGAGGCCTCCCCCACTCCGGGCCCGGGAGAACAACTTCACCTGTCCGGCGTGCGACTCCACGACCTGCCGGACGATCGCGAGGCCGAGGCCGAGGCCGGCGTGCCGGTCGCGGCCGCCGCCGTCGCCCTTCGCGCCGCAGAACCGGTCGAAGACACGGGCCTGGTGGTCGTCGAGGATGCCCGGCCCCTCGTCCCGAGTTGGCCAACGTCTCGTAGGTGACGGCCGACTCCACCTCCTGGGCCTTCACCGCCCCGATCTCCCGGACGTACACGTCGTCCACGTACGTCAAGACCGTGAGCTGTTTGATGCACACGAACACGGCCTGGCTCTCCCGCTTGCCGGGCGTGGTGAAGCCACACGCCGGTCAGCGTTGGTAGGCGCCGGCTCCTCGATGTTTCCCGGGCCGACCTGAAAGCCCGCTCCGCTTACGGGTGTTCGGCGCTGTCCTCCAGCTTCTGGCCGCGCAGCAGGAACCACGCCGCCACCGCCGTGACGAGCAGCACGACCGCGCCGATGCCCGCGGCGAGCGTGAGACCGTCGACGAACGCGGTGCGGGCCGAGTCCATCAGGGCAGCCCCGGTGTCCGCCGGCAGCCCGGCCGCCGACTCGACGGCGCCGCCGAGGGACTCGTGAGCTTCGGCCGGTGTACCGGCGGGGCCGGTGAAGCCCGCATACACGCCGGTCACGATCGAGCCGAGGAGGGCGATACCGAGGGCGGCGCCGAGTTCGTACGCCGTCTCGGAGACCGCGGACGCGGCGCCCGCCTGCTCCTTGGGCACGCTGGAGAGGATCACGTCGGCCGTGACGGTGAAGGAGAATCCCGCGCCGATACCGACGACCAGCAGCGCGGCGCCGAGCAGCGGATAGCCGGTGGACTGGCTCAGCAGGGTGAGGGCGGCGAGCGCCAGGCCGACCGCCGCGAGGCCACCGGCGACCACGGCGCGCACCGAGAAGCGCCGCGCGACCGTACCCGCGATCAGACCCGCCGCCACCGCGCCGATCGCGGCGGGCAGTTCGGCGAGGCCGGCCTCCAACGGGCCTCTCCCCTGCACGAGTTGCAGGTACTGCGAGAGGAAGAAGACCAGCCCGGACAGACCGAGGATGGTGAACAGGTCGGCGAGCACAGCCCCGGAGAAGCCCCGGTGACGGAACAGCCGCATGTCCAACAGCGGCGAGGGCAGGGTGAGTTGGCGCCGCACGAACCAGTGGAGGGCGCCGGCGCCGAGCAGGCCCACGGTCACCGCCTGCCACTCGAAGCCGTGCGTGGCGGCCTCCTTCACCGCGTACACGATGCCGATCATGCCGACGAGGGAGAGGCCGACGCTGGTCAGGTCCCACGGCCCGGGGTTCGGGGTGCGCGACTCGGGCAGCAGCTTGATGCCGACGAGGACGAGGACAACCATCACGGGCAGGTTGATCAGGAAGACCGAGCCCCACCAGAAGTGTTCGAGCAGGAAGCCGCCCACCACAGGGCCGACCGCCGTACCGGCGGAGGCGGTCGCGCCCCAGATGCCGATGGCGAGGCTGCGCTCGCGCGGGTCGTGGAAGAGGTTGCGGATCAGGGCGAGGGTGGCAGGCATCAAAGTCGCACCCGCGACACCGAGCAACGCCCGCGCCACGATCAGCAGTTCAGGCGTCGTCGCATAGGCGTTGAGCACGGATATCGCGCCGAACGCCGTGGCGCCGATCAGCAGCAGCTTCTTGCGGCCGATGCGGTCGCCGAGGCCGCCCATGGAGACGAGCAGGCCCGCGATCACAAAGGAGTAGACGTCGCCGATCCACAGCAGCTGCGTCCCGGACGGCTTCAGGTCCTCGCTGATGTACGGGGTGGCCAGGCCGAGGACGGTCGCGTCGACGGCCACCAGCAGCACAGCCAGGACGAGGACGCAGAGCGCCAGCCAGCGGCCCGGGCGCTTCTCCACCTCCGCCACGGATACCGGCTGCAGGGTGCTGGTCATCATTCCTCTCTCCTTGGGGTCTGTCCGGTCTGCTCAGGGCCTGTCCGGCGGATCACGTTTTTCGGAGACGCGGGATTACAAGGCGCTCCTGTTGCCCTCCGGCCTGTTCCGCCGGACAGGCCCCAGTGCGCCGCCGAGCAGCAGTTCGACGGTCATGAACTGGAAGTCCTTGGCGGCCACGCGGCCGTCCATCACGGCCCAGGCGCCGGAGGCCATCAGCCCGTAGAGCGCCTCGGTGAGCCAGGCCGGGCTGAGGTCGATACGGAACTCGCCGTGCTCCTGGCCGCGCCGGAACAGGTCGCCGATGCGCTGGTCGAGACGGGCCCAGCCCTCGTGCTGCGCGTCGCCCTCGAAGAGCTGGTTCTCCGTATAGAGGAAGGCGAGCAGGGCCGCGACGGGTTCGATCTCCGCCACCAGCCGCCGTACGGCTTCGCTCGCACTGCCCTCGTCGAGCAGGGCCGCGTCGAGGGCGGCGTCACACTCCCGGATGCCGAGCTCTTCGAGTGCCCGGACGAGTGCGTCCCGCCCCGCGAACTGGCGGTGCAGCGTGGCCCGGCTGATCCCGGCCGCCTTGGCGACCTCGTCCATGGTGGCGGTGGATTTCCGGGTGAGCAGGGCGGCTGCGCTGCGCAGCACATGTTCACGGTCGACGGCCATGAGACAAGCATAGCCCATATGAGACATACATGTCTCACCAGAGGCGGACGGGTCTCACCAGCCACGGCCTGTCGAGGTACTCAGTGCACTCAGTGCCAGGGCAGCTGCCCGCGCCGCTCCCAGTAGGCAGCCGGCTCCTCCGCCAGCGCGTCGAGCCTGTCCGGCTGGTCATCATCCAGGTCGACTACCGCCGCGTGCAGGTTCGAGGTGAGCTGGTTGACCGTGGCCGCGCCGGAGAGGACGACTCCGGCCCAGGGCTGCCGCAGGACGAGAGCGAGGGCGACCGCGTCGGCGCCGAGCCCGGCCTCCCCCGCGATGTCCCGCAGGACACCCGGCGCGTGCTCGCCCGCCAGTCGTCCGTTGGCCACGGCCTCCTTGACGATCACGGTGAGTCCGGCGTCGTGGGCCTCGGCGAGGGCGGGCGCGGCCGAGGTCTCAAGCGCGTTGTACGTGGCCTGGACGGTACGGAAGAGCGGCTCGCCGTCGACCGTCACGGCGAGCGCGGCGCGGATCGCGTCGGCCTGGGCGGGCCCGCTGGTGGAGAACCCGATCGAGAGCCCCTGGGCGGCGGCTTCGGCCAGCTTGGCGTGGAGTTCCTTGTCGGTGAGGGCTGGGCTGTCCGGGGTCACCGAGTGGATCTGGTAGAGGTCGAGCCGGTCGCCGAGCAGCCCGGCGGTCTCGGCGCGCTGTCTCTCGTACGCGGCGAGGCTGTGGTCCTTGACCTCGTGCGCCTCGGCGTCGATGCGCCAGGCCGCCGTGTAGGTGTAGCCCCACTTGCTGCCGATCACGACGTCGTCGATGTCGGGCCGGCTGTGCAGCCAGTCGGCGAGGAACTCCTCGGAGCGGCCGTACGAGCGGGCCGCGTCGAAGTAGCGCACGCCCTGGGCATGAGCGGCGTCAAGGAGTTCGTGAGTGCGGGCGCGAAGCGTGTCGACGCTCCGGTTCTCACCGAGGTCGCGGTCTCGGTCGAGGGTGATGTAGCCGGGGCGGCCGACCGCTGCGAGGCCCAGGCCGATGTGGGCGGTGGGGGTCGTCGCGGTGGCCAGTCGGGCGAAGGGCATCGCGGGCTCCGTTCGGTCGGCTTCGACCAACGTAACCCGCGATGCCCTTCGCCTCCGCTTCAGAGCTCGGTTCCTACCGTGCTTCGGCGGGTGCGGGAGCGGCGTCCCACGGCACCCGGTCGCACAGCCCCGCGCCCGTCACAGTCACCGCTTGTTCTTGGCCGTGGCCCATTCGTGCTGGGCCGCCACGTCCCGCTTCACCTCTGCCAGCTGGATCGCCACCGCACTCGGCGCCGTACCGCCGCGGCCGTTGCGGGAGGCGAGGGCGCCGTGGACGTTGAGGACACTCCGCACCTCCGGCGTCAGATGCGCCGAGATCTTCGCGAACTGCTCGTCGGTCAGGCCGTCCAGCTCGATGCCCTCGGCCTCGGCGACCTTCACGCACTCGCCCGCGACCTCGTGTGCGACGCGGAACGGCACGCCCTGCTTGACCAGCCACTCGGCGATGTCGGTGGCGAGCGAGAAGCCGGCCGGGGCCAGCTCCTCCATGCGCTCGCGGTGGACGGTCAGGGTCGCCATCATGCCGGTGAAGGCGGGGAGCAGGACCTCCAGCTGGTCGCAGGAGTCGAAGACCGGCTCCTTGTCCTCCTGGAGGTCGCGGTTGTACGCGAGCGGGAGGGCCTTGAGGGTCGCCATCAGGCCGGTCAGGTTGCCGATGAGACGGCCGCTCTTGCCGCGCGCCAGCTCCGCGATGTCCGGGTTCTTCTTCTGCGGCATGATCGACGAGCCGGTGGAGAACGCGTCGTGGAGGGTGACGAAGGAGAACTCCTTCGTGTTCCAGATGATGATCTCCTCGGCGATCCGGGAGAGGTTCACGCCGATCATCGCGGTGATGAAGGCGAACTCGGCGACGAAGTCACGGGAGGCCGTGCCGTCGATGGAGTTGGCCACGCTGCCGTGCTCGAAGCCGAGGTCCTTGGCGACCGACTCCGGGTCCAGGCCGAGAGACGAACCGGCCAGCGCACCTGAGCCGTACGGCGACACCGCCGTGCGCTCGTCCCACTGGCGCAGGCGCTCCGCGTCCCGGGACAGGGGCTGGACGTGGGCCAGGACATGGTGCGCGAACAGCACCGGCTGGGCGTGCTGGAGGTGGGTGCGGCCGGGCATCGCGACGTCCGGGTGGGCCTCCACGAGGCCGATCAGCGCGTCCTGGAGATCGGCGATCAGGCCGCCGATGATCCGGGCGTGGTCGCGCAGGTACATCCGGAAGAGGGTCGCGACCTGGTCGTTGCGGGAGCGGCCGGCGCGGAGCTTGCCGCCGAGGTCGGGACCGAGGATCTCCAACAGGCCGCGTTCCAGCGCCGTATGGACGTCCTCGTCGGCGATCGTGCCGACGAGGGAGCCGTCGGCGACGTCAGCCGCAAGCTGGTCGAGGCCCGCGAGCATCCGCGTCAGCTCGTCCTCCGTGAGCAGACCCGCCTTGTGCAGCACGCGCGCATGGGCACGCGACCCGGCGATGTCGTACGGTGCGAGCCGCCAGTCGAAATGGACCGACGCGGACAGCTTGGCCAGGGCCTCGGCGGGACCGTCGGCGAAACGGCCGCCCCAGAGCCGTACGTCACCGCTGTTGCTGCTCACTTGCGTTGCTCCTCAAAGCTGTTGATGTGCCACCGCCTCCGCACCGAGGGGTGAGGAGGCGGTCGTCAGGCTAGTACGGGCGAGGACTGCACCTGCGGATGCCGGCGGGACCTACGCCTGGTCCACGTCGGGCTATGCCCGCAGTTGACGCTGTGCCGCGATCTTCGACGACAGGCTGTAGATGTCGATGAAGCCCTTGGCCGCGGCCTGGTCGAAGCTGTCGCCCGTGTCGTATGTCGCGAGGTTGAAGTCGTAGAGCGACGTCTCGGAGCGCCTGCCGGTGACGACGGCGCGGCCGCCGTGCAGCGTCATCCGGATGTCGCCGTTGACGTGCTGGTTGGCCTCGTTGATGAAGCCGTCCAGGGCGCTCTTGAGCGGGGAGAACCACTGGCCGTCGTAGACCAGCTCGCCCCAGCGCTGCTCCACCTGCCGCTTATAGCGGGCGAGTTCGCGCTCGACGGTGACGTTCTCCAGCTCCTGGTGGGCGGTGATCAGGGCGATCGCGCCCGGAGCCTCGTACACCTCACGGGACTTGATGCCCACGAGCCGGTCCTCGACCATGTCGATCCGGCCGATGCCCTGGGCGCCGGCGCGCTCGTTCAGCTGCTGGATGGCCTGCAGGACGGAGACGGGCCTGCCATCGATGGCGACGGGGACGCCTTCCTTGAAGGAGATGACGACCTCGTCGGCCTTGCGGGCCTCGGCCGGGTTCGAGGTGTACTCGTAGATGTCCTCGATCGGCGCGTTCCAGATGTCCTCCAGGAAGCCAGTCTCGACGGCGCGCCCGAAGACGTTCTGGTCGATGGAGTACGGGGACTTCTTGGAGGTGGCGATCGGGAGCTGCTTCTCCTCGCAGAAGGCGATCGCCTTGTCCCGGGTCATCGCGTAGTCGCGGACCGGGGCGATGCACCGGAGGTCGGGGGCGAGCGCGACGATGCCGGCCTCGAAGCGGACCTGGTCGTTGCCCTTGCCGGTGCAGCCGTGCGCGACCGTGGTGGCGCCGTGCTCGTGGGCGGCGGCGACGAGGTGCTTGACGATCGCCGGCCGGGAGATGGCGGAGACCAGCGGGTAGCGGTCCATGTAGAGGGCGTTGGCCTTGATCGCCGGGAGGCAGTACTCCTCGGCGAACTCGTCCTTGGCGTCCGCGACCTCGGCCTCGACGGCGCCGCAGGCGAGCGCCCGCTTGCGGATGACGTCCAGGTCCTCGCCACCCTGACCGACGTCCACCGCGACGGCGATGACCTCGGCGCCCGTCTCCTCGGCGATCCAGCCGATGGCGACTGAGGTGTCCAGACCGCCTGAGTAGGCGAGTACGACGCGCTCGGCCACGGGGTTTCTCCTCACAGTGCATTCGCTGACATGCATGAGTATGCAGTGCTCTGCATGATTCGTCAATCTGGTGACTCGGGGGACTCCGCCATTTCTTAGACAAAGTAAGGAACTGGTCCGATAATCGTTAGTCATGGGAAAGACTTACGAGCGCATTGACGGCCGACTGCGTACCTTCATCGAGGCGCAGCCCCTCTTCTTCACCGCGACCGCGCCCCTGTCGGGGGACGGCACGATCAACCTCTCCCCCAAGGGACTCACCGGCTCCTTCGCGGTGCTCGACGAACTGACCGTGGCGTACCTGGACTTCGCGGGAAGCAACGCCGAGACGATCGCCCACCTACGGGAGAACCGCCGGATCACGCTCATGTGGTGCGCCTTCCAGGGGCCGCCGAACATCGTCCGCGTGCACGGCCACGGCGAGCCCGTCTTCCGTGACGATCCACGCTTCACCGAACTGCTCGCCCACTTCCCGGACATCGACCCGACCCCGCACGGGCTGCGCGCGATCATCGTCGTGACGGCCGACCTCATCCGTGACACCTGCGGATACGCGGTGCCCTTCATGTCCTACGACGACGACCGCGACCTGCACGCCAAGCGTTTCACGCGCGAGGACGACGCCTCGCTCGACGCGTACTTCGGGAAGAAGGAGCACATCGCGACGAGCATCGACGGCCTGCCCGGGCTGCCCCTGCCGCTGCCTCCCACCCCAGCCTGAGCCTGCACATCCCGTGCACACCGCCGGACACCGCCCGGTCGGCCCACCCGGGCTGCCCCGACCGGCGCCTCCCCGTAGCGTCCGCTCCATGTGTCGTCCCGGTGCCGCCGTTCTCCTCGCGTCCGTGTCCCTCCTCACCGTGGGACTGGCCCCGAGCGGTCCGCCTCCGCTGCCCGGGCGGATGACGGACACCGGCGGCGGCACGCAGCTCATCACCGCACAGGCCGCGCGTACGTCCTCGACGACGGGGACCGTCACCTGGTGGGACCGGCGCGACGGGCGCTGGGTGAAGGCCGGTTCGGCAGCCGCGCGCTTCGGCGCCAAGGGGCTGGTCGAGGGCGGCGCGCGGAGACAGGGGACGAACACGACACCCACCGGTCTGTACGGCCTTCCGTACGCGTTCGGGATCGAGGCCGCGCCCGACGGCACCAAGGCCCCCTACCGGCGGGTCCACCGGAACTCCTGGTGGTGCCAGGACAACGACTCCCGCGCCTACAACCGGTGGACCGAGCCCCGCGCCGCCGACTGCCGCGCCGCCGAGTCCGAGCACCTGGTCTCGTACGCCACGCAGTACGCGCACGCCCTCGTCGTCGGGTTCAACTACGAGCGGCCGGTACGGGGGCGCGGCGCCGGCATCTTCCTGCATGTCAACGGGCGGGGAGCCACGGCTGGTTGTGTGTCGGTGCCCGCGGACGCGATGCGGCGGATCGTGCGGTGGGCCGATCCGGTGCGCAGGCCGCACATCGCGATCGGCACGGCGGGCGGGGCGACCGCGATCACTCGCTACTGAGCGGGGCCGGGGTCAGGACCGTTGATGGCCAAGGGTTGTTCATGGTTGCTCGCGCCGTTCCCCGCGCCCGCCCCACGGGTCGCTCCTGGCGTCGGTCGGCAGCCGGACCGTGAACGTCGTCGCCCCCGGGCGGCTCTCCAGCGCCACTGTGCCGCCGTGGGCCGCGACCACCGCCGCAACGATCGACAGGCCGAGTCCCGCTCCGCCGCCCTCGCCGTCGTTGCGGCGGCGGTCCGCTCGGGTGAAGCGTTCGAAGACACCGGGCTGGACGTCCTCCGGTACTCCCGGGCCGTCGTCGCGAACCGTCAGGACGGCCGTAGCGGCGTCAGCTGTCAGTGACACCGTCACCCTGGCGCCAACAGGCGTGTGCAAACGGGCGTTGGCCAACAGGTTGGCCAACACTTGTTGGAGCCGGTGCGCGTCGCCGGTCACCGTCACCGGCTCCTCCGCCAGCTCCAGGGTCCAGCGGTGATCAGGGCCGGCGGCCCGCGCGTCCGTGACCGAGTCGAGGACGAGACGGGTGAGGTCGACGGAGCGCCGTTCCAGCGGGCGGCCCGCGTCGAGGCGGGCGAGGAGCAGCAGATCGTCGACCATCTCGCCCATCCGCGCCGACTCGGCGGCGATCCGCTCCAGGGCGCGGGTCACCTCGGGAGGCACTGGGCCGGGGTGCAGCAGGGCCAGTTCGGCGTGCCCCCGGACCGAGGCGACCGGCGTGCGCAGCTCATGGCTGGCGTCGGCGGCGAAGCTGCGCAGCCGTTCCTCGCTCGCGTGCCGCTTGGTCAGCGCGTCCTCGACATGGCCGAGCATCCGGTTGAAAGCGCCGGCGACCTGACCCACCTCGCTGCGCGGGTCGGACTCGGGCGCCCGCGGCGGCAGCGCCACCTCACCGCTGGCGAGGGGGAGTTCGCTGACCCGCGTCGCGGTCGCGGCGACCCGGCTCAGTGGCCGCAGCGACCAGCGCACCCACAGGGCACCGGCGACTCCGGTGACCGCGAGGGCGGCGCCGAAGACGCAGGCGGCCACCAGTTCGAGGCGGTGCACGGCGGCCTCCACCGGTTCCAGGGGGAGCCCGGTGATCAGTACGTCGCCGTCCTGACCGTGCCACGCGGTCAGCCGGTAGGAGCCGAGCGCGGAGAGGCGCACGCTGTGTCCGCCGCTGTCGACCGGCACCGCGGCGAGGGCCTTCCGGTCGGTGGCGGTCAGCATCACGTTCAGGTCGGTGGGGTCGGTGCCGGCGCGGACGACGGCTTCGTTGGTGACGGTCCCGTCGAGCAGGCGGGCGCCGAAGGTGCCGGTGGCCTGGCGACGGGTGTCGCCGTACTCGTCACCGTCGTGGTCGGAGGGCTTGACGCTGTTGCCGTGCTCCAGACTCGCGGGGAAACTGGCGCCCGCGTCCCGCAACTGCTGGTCCAGACGGCCCGTGAGGAACCCATCCAGTTCGAGCACGGCGGCCACCCCGACGGCGGCGCAGCTGACGGCGAGCAGCACCACGAGCCCCGCGGTGAGCCGGGCCCGGAGGGTGTGCGGGCGCGGCAACCGCAGCCCGCGCGACCCGCTACCTCGCAGGCGCCCGCCACGCAGCCGAAGCCCTCGCATCCCACCCTCTCGCAGGCGCCCGCCACGCAGCCGAAGGCCTCGCATCCCACCCTCGCGCAGACGGCCCACGCGCAGCCGAAGCCCTCGCATCCCACCCTCGCGCAGACGGCCCACGCGCAGCCGAAGCCCTCGCATCC
>NZ_JBHXMF010000013.1:80910-118776 GCF_042721055.1 Streptomyces sp. NPDC058470 | reverse complement strand
CGAAGCCCTCGCATCCCACCCTCTCGCAGGCGCCCGCCACGCAGCCGAAGGCCTCTCGTCCCACCCTCGCGCAGACGGCCCACGCGCAGCCGAAGCCCTCGCATCCCACCCTCTCGGAGACGCCCGCCACGCAGCCGAAGCCCGCGCGCCCAGCTCCCTGGGAACCAGCCCGCTCGCAGCCGGCCCGCTCGCAGCCGGCCCGCTCGCAGCCGAGCCACCGGCCCCCGCACCCCCGCCCACCGCGCCCTCACCGGCCCACGACCGGTTTGAGGACGTACCCCGCGCCCCGCACCGTATGGATCATGGGCTCGCGGCCCGAGTCCACCTTCTTGCGCAGATAGGAGATGTAGAGCTCCACGACATGGGCCTGGCCGCCGAAGTCGTACGACCAGACGCGGTCGAGGATCTGGGCCTTGCTGAGCACCCTGCGCGGGTTGCGCATCAGATAGCGCAGCAGTTCGAACTCGGTCGGCGACAGTTCGATCAGTTCGCCGCCGCGGGCCACCTCGCGGGCCTCCTCGTCCATCACGAGGTCGCCGACGACGAGCCGTGGTCCCTCGTCCAGCTGGCGGGCCATGCCCGCGCGGCGCAGCAGGCCGCGCAGCCGGGCGACAACCTCCTCCAGGCTGAACGGCTTCGTCACATAGTCGTCGCCGCCCGCGGTGATGCCGGTGATGCGGTCCTCGACGGCGTCCCGTGCGGTGAGGAACAGGACGCAGACGTCGGGCTTCACGGCGTGCAGATCGCGCAGTACGGCGAAGCCGTCGGTGTCCGGGAGCATGACGTCGAGGATGACGGCGTCGGGCAGCAGACCGCGCGCCTCGGTGACGGCCGCTGCCCCGTCGCCCGCCGTCCGTACCTCCCAGCCCTCGTAGCGCAGGGCGCCGGAGAGGACCTCGGCCAGGTCCGGGTCGTCGTCGACGACGAGGACGCGGACGGGGGTGCCGTCGGGGCGGGTGAGCTCGGGGCGGCCGGAGCGGAATCTGTTCATGGCTTCTCACAGCATCGCCCCTCGTCGGCTACGGGGCCGCCCGGTCAAGCTCTGAGTTTCCTCTGAGTGCACCGACACGGCTCGCGGCGGGTCACCCAGGTGTACGCACCCCTCGTAGGCCGCCCGCTCGGAGATGCGGACCGCACACGCCGCCCGCTCAGAGCCCGCTCAGAGGTGCGGACCGCACAGTTGCCTCCCGGACAGCCGAAAGGACGAGCACATGACCACCGTGTACGAACAGCGTGCGGCGCCTGCCGTGCCGCTGGGGGCACGCCGTTCCCCGGCCGGGCCGCTGCTGGCGCTGCTCTGGGCCGGTGCGCTCGCCGTGGTCGCGCTGTGGTGGGCGGACACCCGTTCGGTGGTCGGAGCGGCGGGCTGGCTGACCGACGCCGGGCGGATCGCCGGGCTGCTGTGCGGCTACGGCTGTGCGGTGCTCGTCGCTCTGATGGCCCGGGTCCCGCTCCTGGAGCGGCGGATCGGCTCGGACCGGGTGGCCCGCTGGCACGCCATGGCGGGGCGGTACACGATCTGCCTGCTGGTCGCGCACGTCACGCTGATCCTGTTCGGGTACGCCGCCCAGGACGGCAGCGGGATCGTGCACGAGCTGACGACCGTCGTCCTCACCTACCCGGAGATGCTCAAGGCCACGGCGGGCACGCTGATCCTGGTCGCCGTCGGGATCCTGTCCGCGCGTGCGGTACGGCGCCGGGTGAGCCACGAGTTCTGGTACTACGTGCACCTGCTGACGTACGCCGCCCTCTTCCTCGCCTTCGGCCATCAGCTCGCGCTGGGTGCCGACTTCACGGGCAACTCCCTTGCGCAGGCCGCCTGGTACGCGCTGTATCTGGGCGCCGCGGCGCTGGTTGTCTGGTTCCGGATCCTCACCCCGGTCCGGCTCAATCTGCGCCACCGGCTGCGGGTGGAGTCGGTGCACCAAGAGACGTCCGACGTGTTCTCCGTCGTCGTACGCGGGCGGCACATCGATGAACTCCGGGCGCAGCCGGGGCACTTCTTCCGCTGGCGATTCCTCGCGGACGGAATGCGCTGGACCTCCTCCCCGTACTCGCTGTCGGCGCCGCCCCGACCTGACCTGCTGCGCATCACGGTCAAGGCGCTCGGCGGCCACAGCGCGTCCGTCCCGCTCCTGCGTCCCGGAACACGGGTGTGGGCGGAGGGCCCGTACGGCTCACTGACCGCGGACCGACGCAGCTCGCACAAGGTGCTCCTGATCGCGGCCGGGGTCGGCATCACTCCGCTGCGGGCCCTGTTCGAGACGCTGCCGGGTCAGGTCACGCTGCTCTACCGGGCACGGACGGCCGAAGACCTCGCACTGGGCGCCGAGTTGGAGGCCATCGCCCGGTGGCGCGGGGCACGCGTGGTGTACGCGCTCAACGGCGCGGACGGCTCCCGGCCGCCCTTCACGGCCCAGACGCTGCGTGCGGCCGTCTCCGATGTCGGCGCGCACGACGTGTACGTGTGCGGGCCCGACGCCTTCGCACGGGACGTGTACCGGGCGTTGCGCGCGGCAGGAGTCCCTGACCGCCGCATCCACCACGAGTCGTTCGAGCTGTGAGCACCGTAGATCCCGTGAAGCGCAGAAGAGCTGTGCGCACCGTAGATCCCATGAAGCGCAGGAGAGTTGCGAGGACCCCGTGCACGCCCTGAACCGGAACCGCCCGCTGCGCCGCGTCGTGCTGGCGACCGCCGCCACCGTCTCCAGTGTCGTACTGCTGCTGTCGCTGAAGCCGCACAGCACGCCGGCCGTCGCCCTGCCCTCCACCAGCGGCACGAGCTCGACCGGGAGCAGCAGCCCCGGCACCGGGACCACCACCGGGACGCTCACCGGCACCACCGTGCAGACCCGCTACGGACCGGTGCAGGTCCGCGTCACCCTGAAGAGCGGCAAGATCACCGACGTCACGGCCGTCACCTATCCCCAGGACAACCCGAGGGACCAGCAGATCAACAGCTACGCGATCCCTCAGCTCAAAAGGGAGGCGCTCGCCGCGCAGAGCGCCAACGTCGACACGGTGTCCGGTGCCACTTACACGAGCGACGGTTACCGCCAGTCCCTCCAGTCCGCGTTGGACTCCGCGGGCAATTGAACACTCCGCGGTCCTGTCACGTACCTGTGGGCCAAGGGGGCCCCTCCCCTTTCCCCGTCCCCACGGACGACCACGGAGGAACCGTGTCCACGATCGCCGGTGGCCGCGCCGCGCGGCGCCAGACCATGCGCCGTATCCGCCCTCGCCGCTCCCCCGCCGTCCTGCTGCTGCTCGCTGTCTGGGCGGGTGCGGCCGGGGTCATCTGGCTGTGGTGGAGCAACACGCCGTCCATCGCGGACCACACCAGCCGGATGATCAACGCGGGCCGGATCACAGGACTGTTGGCCGGGTACTTCATGGCCCTCGTGGTGCTGCAGATGGCCCGGGTGCCCGCCCTGGAGCGCCGGGTGGGTTCCGACCGGGTGGCCCGCTGGCATGCGATGAGCGGCCGCTACACGATCTCTCTGGTCGTCGCCCATCTCGTGCTGACGATGTACGGCTACGCACTCCAGTCCGGCCGGACCTTCGGCGACATCGTCCAGCAGACCATCGACTCGGTCAACCAACTGCCCGACATGGGCAAGGCCGCCATCGGCACCGGCCTGTTGTTCCTCATCGGCCTGCTCTCCATCGGCCCGGTACGCCGCAGGATGCCGTACGACACCTGGTACCACATCCATCTGCTCACCTACGCCGCCGTGTACCTGTCGTTCTGGCACCAGCTCTCCACCGGCAACGACTTCGCCGTCCAGCCCGCCGCGACGACGGCCTGGTACGCGCTGTACGGGACGGTGACCGCGCTGATGATCTGGTACCGGATGATCGTGCCGGTCCGGCTGAACATGCGGCACCGGATGCGGGTCGAGGCCGTGATCGAGGAGGCGCCGGGGATCGTGTCGGTGCTGATCAGCGGGCGGAAGCTGCACCGGATGGGTGCCGAGGCCGGGCAGTTCTTCCGCTGGCGCTTCATGGCACCGGGGATGCGGCTCAGCTCCCACCCGTACTCGCTGTCGGCGGCCCCCCGCCCCACCATGCTGCGCATCACCGTGAAGGCGATCGGCGACCACAGCGCCGCGCTGCGCGAGCTGGAGCCCGGCACCCGGGTCTGGGCCGAGGGCCCGTACGGCGCGCTGACGGCGTCCAAGCGCAGCCGCGGAAAGGTTCTGCTGGTGGCCGGCGGCGTCGGCATCACGCCGATGCGGGCGCTGTTCGAGACACTCCCGGGCTCCTCCGGTGACCTGACGCTGCTCTACCGGGCCAACAGCACCCAGGATCTGGCCCTGTGGGACGAGCTGGCGGCCATCTCCAAGGAGCGCGGGGCCCGCCTGATGTACGCGGTGAACAGCCCCGAAGGGGAGCGCCCGGACATCTCGGCGGACAGCCTGCGCCGCAAGCTGCCGGACATCGAGAGCCATGACGTCTTCATGTGCGGGCCGCCCGGCTTCGCGCAGCAGGTGTACGAAGCACTGCGCGGCGCGGGAGTCCCCGCCCGCCGTATCCATCACGAGTCGTTCCAGATGTGAGCGACGGGAGTCAGGAGCGATGAAGAAGAGCCACCCCCTCAGGCGTGTCGTGCTCGCCAGCGCCGCCACCGTGTCCGGGATCGTCCTGCTGCTGTCTCTGAAGCCCGGGTCCGACCCGGCCTCCGCTTCGGCGCAGGGCGGAGCGGCTGCCCAGGCGACGGTGGCCGGGCAGGAGTCGCCGCAGGGCGGCAGCTCGGACCAGTCGTCCTCCGGAACGCGTACGGTCACCGGAAGCGTGGCCGACACCCAGTACGGGCCTGTCCAGGTCCGTCTCACCCTCAGCGGCGACAAGATCACCAAGGCCGAGGCGGTCCAGGCGCCCAGCGGCGGCCAGAGCACCACGGTCACCGAGGACGCCGTACCGAAACTCAACCAGGCGGCCGTCGCCGCGGGCACCGCCGACATCGACGCCGTCTCCGGTGCCACCTACACCAGCGCCGGATACAAGAAGTCCCTCCAGTCGGCCCTCGACCAGGCCGCCAAGAGCGCACCGGCCGCGCCGGCGGCATCGCCGTCCCAGCCGGCCGCGTCGTCCGCGGCAGCCGCGGCGCCCGCCCCCGACGGCCAGACCGTCGACGGCGATGTCGTCCAGACCCAGTACGGGCCCGTCCAGGTCCGCCTCACCCTGAACGGCACATCGATCTCCAAGGCCGAGGCCATCCAGGCACCCAGCGGGGGACAGAGCACGGAGGTGACCAGCAATGCCGTACCGAAGCTCAACCAAGCGGCCGCAGCCACCCAAAGCGCCGACATCGACGCGGTCTCCGGAGCCACCTACACCAGCGCCGGATACAAGAAGTCCCTCCAGTCCGCACTGGACAAGGCCGGTGCCTGACCCGGCGGAGGCCCTGCCCGCGCTGCGCCACGTCGAGGAGGTCATGGGCACCGTCTTCTCGTTCGACGTGCGCGGCGGTGAACCAGCCGCCGTCCAGGCCGCGTTGGAGGCGGCGGTCGCCCAACTCCGCCGGGTGGACGAGGTGTTCAGCACCTACCGCCAGGACAGCCAGATCTCGCGGCTGGCGCGCGGTGAGCTGACGGTCGCCGAGTGCGATCCGGAGGTCGCCGAGGTGCTCGACCTGTGTGTCGAGGCGGAGCGGCTCAGCGAGGGCTGGTTCAGTACGACGTACGAGGGACAGCTGGACCCGACGGGTCTGGTGAAGGGCTGGTCGACCGAGCGCGTGGCCCGGCTCCTCGCCGCGGCCGGGGCGAGCGGGGTCAGCGTGAACGGCGGTGGCGACGTCCAGCTGTGCGGCGTGCCCGGACCGCAGCGGCCGTGGCGGGTCGGCGTGGCGGATCCGCTCCGCCCGGGTTCCCTGGCGGCCGTGGTCTCCGCCGCCGGCGCCGACGAACTGGCCGTGGCCACCTCCGGCACCGCCGAGCGCGGTGCGCACATCGTCGACCCGCGCACCGGCAAGTCCGCGGTCACCGACCTGGTCGCCGTGACGGTGGTGGGCCCCAGTCTGACCTGGGCGGACGCCTGGGCGACGGCGGCCTTCGCGATGGGCTCACGCCAGGCACTGGACTGGCTGGAGTCACTCCCGGACGTGGATGCCCTGCTCATCACCGCGGGGGACGAGGTCAGGTGTACGGGCGGGCTCGCTCGACGACTCGGGTGACTGGATCGCCCCGTCAGGGGCACGGGGAAGCACGATCAGGCGCGGCCCCGAGACCGGGCCGCGCCTCCATTCCCGTACACCTCAATGGGTGTTCTGAGCCAAACGCAAAAGGTGATCGGCCAACGCCTGCCCCCCGGCAGGCTCCCGGCTGATCAGCAGCAAGGTGTCGTCCCCGGCGATCGTGCCGAGAATGTCCTGCAGCTCGGCCTGGTCGATGGCCGAGGCAAGGAACTGCGCCGCCCCCGGCGGGGTACGCAGCACCACGAGGTTCGCGGAAGCCTCCGCGGAGATCAGCAGCTCCGCGGACAACCGCCGCATCCGCTCCTCCTTCGCCGACTCCCCCAGCGGCACGCGCGGCGTACGGAAACCGCCCTCACTCGGTACCGCATAGATGAGGTCGCCGTCGTTGTTGCGGATCTTCACCGCGTTCAGCTCGTCCAGATCCCGGGAGAGCGTCGCCTGCGTGACGTGCAGCCCGTCGTCGGCGAGCAGCTTCGCCAGCTGGCTCTGCGAACGCACCGGTTGCCGGTTGAGGATGTCCACGATCCGGCGGTGGCGTGCGGTGCGGGTCTGCGGTACGGCAGGCCCTGCGTGCTCGTGGTCCTGCGCCTGACTCATCGTCGTCTCATTCCCCGGTTCGTCCTTCCCCGTCGACCGCGTCGAGGACACCAGGGAGAGCCTGGAGAAACGCGTCCACTTCGTCATCGCCGAGGTTCAGCGGCGGCATCAGCCGTACGACATCGGGGGCGGGCGCGTTGACCAGGAGACCGGCATCCTGAGCCGCCTGTTGCACCTGCGGTGCGAGCGGCTCGGTGAGCACGATACCCAGGAGCAGGCCCGCACCCCGGACATGGTCGATCAACGGATGCCCGAGTGACTCGATTCCGTCCCGCAGTTTCTCGCCCGTGCGCTTCACGTTCTCGAGGAGCCCCTCGGACGCGATCGTGTCGAGTACGGCGAGTCCGGCGGCGCAGACGACCGGGTTGCCGCCGAAGGTCGTGCCGTGGTGGCCCGGCTTCAGCAGCTCGGCGGCCCGGCCGAAGGCGACGGTAGCGCCGAGCGGCAGCCCGCCGCCGAGCCCCTTCGCCAGCGTGACCACGTCCGGCAGGACACCCTCGTGCGCCTGGTACTCGAACCAGTGTCCGGTCCGGCCGATTCCGGTCTGTACCTCGTCCAGGACGAGGAGCGCGCCGGTCGCGGCGGTGATCGCGCGGGCGGCCTTCAGATAGCCGGCCGGGGGCACGACCACGCCCTTCTCGCCCTGCACCGGTTCGATGATCACCAGTGCGGTGTCCTCGGTGACCGCTGCGGCGAGGGCCTGCGGGTCGCCGTACGGAACATGGGTGACGTCACCGGGCAGCGGCAGGAACGGGTCCCGCTTGCCGGGCTGGCCGGTGAGCGCGAGGGCGCCCATGGTCCGGCCGTGGAAGCCGCCGTGGGTCGCCACCATGTGCTTGCGGCCGGTCAGCCGTCCGATCTTGAAGGCGCTCTCGACGGCCTCGGCGCCCGAGTTGCAGAAGTACACCCGGCCGTCCCGACCGAAGAGCTGGAGCAGCCGTTCGGCGAGCGCGACGGGCGGCTCGGCGACGAACAGGTTGGAGACATGGCCGAGCGAGCCGATCTGCTTGCTGACCGCCTCGACGATCGCCGGGTGGGCGTGCCCGAGCGCGTTGACCGCGATGCCGCCGACGAAGTCGAGGTACTCCTTGCCGTCGGCGTCCCACAGCCGGGTGCCCTCGCCGCGCACGAGGGGCAGCCGCGGGGTGCCGTAGTTGTCCATCAGCGAGCCCTGCCAGCGCTGGGTGAGCTCTGCGTTGGTCGCGGTCCCTGTCATGCGTCCCCCTCGGTGGTCTCGTCCGGCACGACCATCGTGCCGATCCCCTCGTCGGTGAAGATCTCCAGCAGAATCGAGTGCTGGACCCGGCCGTCGATGACCCTGGCCGTGGTGACGCCATTGCGTACGGCGTGCAGACAGCCCTCCATCTTCGGCACCATGCCGCTGGCCAACTCGGGCAGCAGCTTCTCCAGTTGGGTGGCGGTGAGGCGGCTGATCACCTCGTCGCTGTTGGGCCAGTCCTCGTAGAGGCCCTCGACGTCGGTGAGGACCATCAGGGTTTCGGCACCCAGCGCCGCAGCGAGTGCCGCAGCCGCCGTATCAGCATTGACGTTGTAGACATGTCCGTCGTCCTGGGAGCGGGCGATCGAGGAGACGACCGGGATACGGCCGTCGGAGAGCAGTGCCTCGATGGCACCCGTGTCGATCGCGGTGATCTCGCCGACCCGGCCGATGTCGACCAACTCGCCGTCGATCACGGGCCGGTGCTTGGTGGCGGTGATGGTGTGCGCGTCCTCGCCGGTCATGCCGACGGCGAGCGGCCCGTGCTGGTTGAGCAGCCCGACCAGCTCACGCTGCACCTGCCCGGCAAGCACCATGCGTACGACGTCCATCGCGTCCTCGGTGGTGACCCGCAGGCCCGCCTTGAACTCGCTGACGATGCCGTGCTTGTCGAGGGCGGCACTGATCTGCGGGCCGCCGCCGTGCACGACGACGGGCTTGAGGCCGGCGTGGTGCAGGAAGACGATGTCCTGTGCGAAGGCGGCCTTCAGGTCCTCGTCGATCATGGCGTTGCCGCCGAACTTGACGACGACGGTCTTGCCGCGGTGCCGGGTCAGCCAGGGCAGCGCCTCGATGAGGATCTGGGCCTTGGGGAGTGCGGTGTGTTTCCGCGTCATGTTGCTCATGAGCTGTAGGCGCTGTTCTCGTGGACGTAGTCCGCGGTGAGGTCGTTGGTCCAGATCGTGGCGGTCTCCTCGCCTGCGGCGAGGTCGGCGACGATGTGGACCTCGCGGTAGCGCATGTCGACCAGGTCGCGGTCCTCGCCCACACCGCCGTTCCTGCAGACCCAGACGCCGTTGATGGCGACGTTGAGTTGATCGGGCTCGAAGGCGGCTTTCGTGGTGCCGATCGCCGAGAGCACGCGGCCCCAGTTGGGGTCCTCGCCGTGGATCGCGCACTTGAGGAGGTTGTTGCGGGCGATGGAGCGGCCCACCTCGACGGCGTCGTCCTCGGTCGCGGCGTTCACCACCTCGACCTTGATGTCCTTGCTCGCGCCCTCGGCGTCCCGGATGAGCTGCTGTCCGAGGTCGTCGCAGACCTTCCGTACGGCCTCCGCGAACTCGCCCTGTTCCGGGGTGACTTCGGACGCCCCGGAGGCCAGCAGCAGCACGGTGTCGTTGGTCGACATGCAGCCGTCGGAGTCGACGCGGTCGAAGGTGGTGCGGGTGGCGGCGCGCAGGGCGCGGTCCAGTACGTCGCTCTCCACGTCGGCGTCCGTCGTCAGGACCACGAGCATGGTGGCGAGGCCGGGGGCGAGCATGCCGGCGCCCTTGGCCATGCCGCCGACGGTCCAGCCGTCGCCGGTGACCACGGAGGTCTTGTGGACGCTGTCGGTGGTCTTGATGGCGATGGCGGCCTTCTCGCCGCCGTGCTCGCTCAGGGACGTGGCCGCCGTCTCGACTCCCTTGAGCAGCTTGTCCATCGGGAGCAGCAGGCCGATGAGGCCGGTGGAGGCGACGGCGACCTCGGCCGCGTTGAGCCCGAGGGTGTCGGCCACCTTCTCGGCGGTGGCATGCGTGTCCTGGAAGCCCTTGGGTCCCGTACAGGCGTTGGCGCCACCGGAGTTGAGGATCACCGCGGTCACCCGGCCGCCCTTGAGGACCTGCTCCGACCAGAGCACCGGCGCGGCCTTCACACGGTTGGAGGTGAAGACGCCCGCGGCGGCCGGACGGGGCCCGTTGTTGACCACGAGGGCCAGGTCGGGGTTGCCGTTCTCCTTGATGCCTGCTGCGATGCCGGAGGCGGTGAAGCCCTTGGCAGCGGTGACGCTCACGGTGCGACTCCGATCGTGGAAAGACCCATGTCCTCGGGAAGCCCGAGGGCGATGTTCATGCTCTGGACGGCACCGCCCGCGGTGCCCTTGGTGAGGTTGTCGATGGCGCTGATCGCGATGATGCGGTGTGCGGCGGCATCGAGGGCGACCTGTACCTGGACGGCGTTGGAACCGTAGACAGACGCCGTCGCGGGCCACTGCCCCTCCGGCAGCAGGTGCACGAACGGCTCGTCCGCGTACGCCTTCTCGTATACGGCCCGTACGGACTCCGCGGTGACGCCCGGCTTCGCCTTGGCGCTGCACGTGGCGAGGATGCCGCGGGGCATCGGGGCGAGGGTCGGCGTGAAGGAGACCGTGACGGGCTCGCCCGCTGCGGCGCCGAGGTTCTGGATGATCTCGGGGGTGTGCCGGTGGCCGCCGCCGACGCCGTACGGCGACATGGAGCCCATCACCTCGCTGCCGAGGAGGTGCGCCTTGGGCGATTTGCCGGCACCCGAGGTCCCGGAGGCGGCGACGATCACGGCCTCGTTCTCCGCGAGGCCCGCCGCGTACGCCGGGAAGAGCGCCAGGGAGGCGGCCGTCGGGTAGCAACCGGGTACCGCGATGCGCTTGGACCCCTCCAGCACGGTGCGGGCGCCCGGCAGCTCGGGGAGGCCGTACGGCCAGGTCCCGGCGTGCGCGGAGCCGTAGAACCGCTCCCAGTCGGCCGGGTCCTTCAGCCGGAAGTCGGCGCCCATGTCGACGACGAGGACCTCGGGGCCGAGCCGCTCGGCGACTGCGGCGGACTGTCCGTGCGGCAGCGCGAGGAACACGACATCATGCCGCCGGCCCTGACCGGCGAGCACCTCCGGGGTCGTCTCCTCAAGGACACGGCCGGCGAGCGGCAGCAGATGCGGCTGGAGCGCACCCAGTCGCTGGCCCGCGTTGGAATTGCCGGTCAGAGCGCCGATCTCGACCTCGGGGTGCACCAGAAGCAGTCGCAGCAGTTCCCCGCCCGCGTACCCACTCGCTCCCGCCACCGCCGCACGTACCGCCATGGAACCCTCCTCCTCGATGGCATGACTATACGTTTCGCTGCACGTTTATGCAACGCGAATGTTGCCGCGGGCCCGCCCATAGGATCGTCGGCATGGCACTGCGACCGGTTCAGGTGAACATCAAGGCTGTTGACAACTCTGCGGTCGGCCGGTTCTGGGCGGAGGCGCTCGGCTGGGGTGTGTCCAGCTCGGAACCCGGCGTGACCGGCGTCAAGCCCGCCGGCTTCGACTGGCTGGACCCGGCCGACCTGTGCGTCGACGTCATCGCCGTCCCGGAACCCAAGACGGCGGTGAAGAACCGGGTGCACATCGATCTCGCCAGCACCTCTGGGGCCCATCAGGCGGAGTTGGTCGCGCGCCTCCAGGCGATCGGCGCGACGCCCGCCGACGTGGGCCAGGGCGATGTGCCGTGGACGGTCCTCGCCGACCCGGAGGGCAACGAGTTCTGTGTGCTGGAGCCTCGGGAGGTCTACCGGGACACCGGGCCGATCGCCACGGTGGTGGTCGACTGCGAGGATCCGCGGGCCATGGCCCGGTTCTGGGCCGAGGCGATCGACTGGCCCCTGCACGAGGCGACGGACGATCATGCAGTGTTCCGCTCCGCCACGGGGGTCGGCCCGTATCTCGAATTCCTCCGCACGCCCGGCGTGAAGACCGTGCCGGACCGCGTCCATCTCGACCTGGTGCCGGACCCCGGTGACGACAAAGCGGCGGAGGTGGCCCGGCTGCGGGCCCTCGGCGCCACCGACCTCGACGTCGGCCAGGGCGACGTCCCGTGGACATGCCTGGCCGACCCGGAGGGCCACGAGTTCTGCGTCCTCGCCCGTTCCTGATCCGGAGCCTTGACGACACCCTGGCACTCGGGCCCACCCAGGGGCGCCGGGACCGGCTTTCAGCAAGCCTTGGCCGATGCGTTCCCACCCGGACACAACGCCCTACTGTCATCGGCATGACGGAGCCAGTGGCACAGACGCACCCCCACGAGAACGAGCCGAGCGCGGCACGCCTGATCGTTCTGTCCGACGGGATCTATGCCATCGCGATGACACTGCGTCATCAACGTGGCGATCCCGGCACATCTGGAAGACGCCGCATTCCACCGGGCCCTGAGCGACACACTTCCCCACCTCGGCGCCTTCGCCCTCAGCTTCACCCTCATCGCCGGGTTCTGGCGTGATCACCGCCGCATCCTCACCGCCCTGCCCACCGAGACGGCCCTGGTCACCCGCCTGATCCTCCTCGGCCTCGGGCTGGTCGCCCTGCTGCCCTTCCCCACCGGACTCCTGGCCGCGTACGCCTCCCAGCCCGAGGCGGTCGCCCTCTACGCGGGCGCCATGGCCGCGATCCATGCCGTCCACGCAAGCCTGCTGCTGCTCACGGAACGCCAACTGCACCCCTCTCCTGCGGCATCCGACGCCGCGGCCCGCCGCCGCTTCACCGCCCAACTCGGCTCCAGCGTCCTGATCTTCAGGCTCTCCATTCCCCTGGCCTTCGTCAACACGGAAGCGGCCATGTGGTTCTGGCTCACCCTCATCCCCGCCCGCTACGTCATCGGCCGCCGACGCCGGTAACTGCAGGCCTGGGCATGGCACTTGATATGGGAAGCTGTCGTCAGCCGCTCGCGGGCAAGAGGAGCGTGGCGGCCGTCGAGAGGAGCGTCGCGTGAGGCAGGACGGCTACCGTCCCGAGCAGACAAAGTTAGACACCAGCAGGCCACATCCTGCGCGGATCTACGACTATCTGCTGGGCGGCAAGGACAACTACGAGGTCGACCAACGGGCGGCCGACGAACTCGTCGCTGCCGCACCCGAGGCCCGGATCGGCGTACGGGCCAACCGTGCCTTCCTACAGCGCGCGGTCCGTTTCGTCGTCAGCAGCGGTGTCCGTCAGATCCTCGACATCGGCACCGGGCTGCCCACCCCGCCGAACGTGCACGAGGCGGCCCAGGAAGTGGCCCCCGACGTGCGCGTCGCGTACGTCGACAACGACCCGATAGTGAAGGTGCACGCCGACGCCCTGCTCGGCAACTCCGAAGTCACCAGCGTCGTACTCAGCGACCTGCGCGACCCGCGGGCCCTCCTGGACCATCCCGAAGTCCGCCGAATCATCGACTTCGAGCAGCCGGTCGCCCTGGTCCTCGTCGCCGTCCTCCACTTCCTCACCGACGCGGAGAAGCCCGGCGAGGTCGTCGCCACCCTGCGCGACGCGTTGCCGGCCGGCAGTTTCCTGGTGCTCTCGCACGCCACCGGTGACTTCGCCGACCGCGCCGCGGCCCGGGCCGTCTACAACAAGGCCACCGCCACGCTGAACCTGCGCGCCCGCGCCGAGGTCGAGCGTTTCTTCGACGGCTTCGAGCTGCTCGAACCCGGCCTGGCCCAGGTCCCGTTCTGGCGCCCGGACACCGAGCCACCGGCCCGCTCGGCCGAGATCGGCTTCTACGGGGGCGTGGCCCGCAAGACCGGCTGAACCGGCCGGTCCACCCGGCCCGCAGGGTCTGTGACATCTCGCCCTCGGGTCGGCGGCACGTCAACTACCGTCGGTCTCATGTCAATTTCTGACGATGCCCTCCTGGCGGAGCAGATTGCCTACTACCGGGCCCGCGCCTTCGAGTACGACCGGGTCTACGCCGAGCGCGCGGACCTGCGGGAGCTGCTGGCCGCGCTCGACGGTGTCCCCATCGCCGGGGACGTGCTGGAGCTGGCCTGCGGTACGGGTCAGTGGACCGGTGCGTTGGCCGCGCGGGCGCGCTCGGTGACCGCGGTGGACTCGGCGCCTGAGGTGCTGAGCATCGCGCGCGGGCGCGCAGGGTCACCGAACGTGGAGTTCGTCCAGGCCGACGTGTTCGGTTGGCGGCCGGAGCGCCGCTACGACACCATCTTCTTCGCCTTCTGGCTCTCCCATGTCCCGGCGTCCCGGTTCGGGGAGTTCTGGGAGACCGTCGCCGCCGCGCTCGCCCCGCACGGCAGAGCCGTCTTCGTCGACGAGGGCGCCGAGCCCGCCCTTGAGGGCGTCACCTCGGAGGTGCGCAGCCTCGACGACGGCAGCGAGTACCGGATCGTGAAGATCTACCACGAGCCCTCGGCGCTCACCGGCGAACTCGCAGCGCTGGGCTGGTCCGCCGAGGTCCGGCCGCTGGGTGACTTCATCGTCGGGGTGGCCGAGCTCCCGACGCGGCACTGAGGGAAATTCGGTGTGGCCGAGCCCCGACGCCGCTCTACGGGGCTTTGCGGGAGATCAGGTCAGGAACGCGCGCCCCGGGACTGACCGGCTTCGTCGGCCTTCTTGTCCTTGATGCGCGCCGCTTCCTTGCGGACCTCGGCCTGGGTGGCGCGTTCGCGCAGCAGCCACTCGGGGCCGTCCGACTTCAACGCTTCGATCTGCTCCGTGGTGAGGGCCTCGGTGACCCCGCCGCGCGCGAGCCCGGCGATGGAGACGCCCAGCTTGGCGGCGACGACCGGCCGCGGGTGCGGGCCGTTGTCCCGCAGTTCCCGCAGCCACTGGGGCGGTTCGGCCTGCAGTGCAGCCAGCTCGGCACGGGAGACGACACCCTCCTGGAACTCGGCGGGGGTGGCCTCGAGGTACACACCCAGCTTCTTCGCCGCGGTGGCGGGCTTCATCGTCTGGGTGTTCTGGTGCGGCGTCATGGTGTCAAGGGTAACGAGCGTATGGACCGGCTCCGACCAGCACGGCTGCGGGCGGCTTCCTGTGGGCGGGGCCGCCGCCCATCGGCCCACCGCGGTGCCTTGCCACCGCGCCACGGCCGGTAACCTGGCGGAGTGACCGGATCCGAAGCATCCCCGTCGTTCAGGCTCGCGTACGTCCCGGGGGTGACGCCCGCGAAATGGGTGCGGATCTGGAACGAGCGACTGCCCGACGTCCCCCTGACGCTCGTCGCGGTGTCCGCCGCGGAGGCGTTCGACGTCCTGCGCAGCGGCGGCGCCGACGCCGGTTTCGTACGGTTGCCGGTCGACCGTTCGGACCTCAGCGCGATCCCGCTCTACACCGAGACCTCGGTGGTCGTGGTCCCCCAGGATCATGTCGTGGCAGCGGTCGACGAGGTGTCCACGGACGATCTCGCCGACGACATCGTGCTGCATCCCCTCGACGACACCCTCGGCTGGGAGCGTCTGCCGGGGCAGCCCGCGATCGAGCGTCCCGCCACGACGGAGGACGGCGTCGAACTGGTGGCGGCCGGCATCGGAGTCCTCGTCGTCCCGCAGTCACTGGCCCGCCTGCACCACCGCAAGGACCTCACCTACCGCCCCGTCACTGACGCCCCGGAGTCACGCGTCGCCCTCTCCTGGCCTGAGGAGAAGACCACCGACCTGGTCGAGGACTTCATCGGAATCGTCCGCGGCCGCACGGTCAACAGCACCCGCGGACGTACTCCCGCATCCGCCCCGGCCGATCCGAAGACCAAGGCCAAGCGTCCCGAGGCAAGTGGCGGCGCCCGGCGAAAGCCCACAACCGGCAAGGCGACCGGCAAGAGCTCTCGCAGCGGCGGCACCGGAGGCACCAAGGGCGGCAAGCGCGGCAAGCCCCGCGGCCGTTCTTAGGGCCTGGAAAGTGACGGGAAGCGGGACAGAATGGGCGAGTTCCGGCCGGTGAGCGACGTGCTGGCGTACCTGGCCGGGAGCTGGCGGGTGGAGCGCGCGGTGCGGGATCTGGCAAGCGGCGCGGCGGGACACTTCACGGGGACGACGGTTTTCGGACCCCTTGAGGACACCGGCCCCGGACCACTGCAGGAACCCGGTCTTCTGCACCAGGAGTCCGGCACCTTCATATGGCAGGGCACGCCCCGGTCGGCCGAACGGACGCTGCGGTTCCTGCCGGGGCAACGCCCGGGAACCGCGGACGTACGGTTCTCCGACGGCCGCCCCTTCCACGATCTGGACCTGAGCTCCGGGCGGTACGTCGCCGACCACCCCTGCTCGGCGGACCTCTACCGGGGCGAGTTCACCGTCCTCGACGAGCACCACTGGCGGACCGTGTGGTGCGTGGCAGGCCCGGCGAAGGACCTCGTACTCACCACGGACTACACCCGCCAAGACACGGACCACACCCTCCAGGACACGGACTACGGGCCCTAGGACTGAGAGAACGCCCCTTCGAAGCGCAGGTTCCAGCGCCCCCCGGCACCCGTGACGGTGATCGTCGACAAGGGGCGTACGTCCACGTTCCAGTACGTCGAGGGCGGCGCCTTCAGGGCGTAGACGACGGCGGCGCGGACCACGGACGGTTCGGCCACGGCGACGATACGGCCGCCGTCGTCGGCGGGCCGGGTGTCGAGCCAGTTGCCGACCCGGGCGATGAAGGCCAGCAGCGACTCGCCGCCGTGGGGCGTGGAGCGCGGGTCGGCGAGCCAGCCGTCGACGGCCTCGGGCTCGCGGGCCATCGCCTCGCCGAGCGTGAGCCCCCGCCACCGGCCCATGTCGCAGTCGCGCAGGGCGAGTTGTACGAGGGGCGCGTAGCCGAGCGCGTCCCCGGTGGCGCGACTGCGCGGCGTCGGTGCGCAGTAGCGCAGCTCGGCCACGGCCAGCGGCACCAGCTCGTGTGCGGCACGCTGCACTTCTGCCCAGCCCGCCTGGTCCAGCGGCCGGTCGTCCTCGAAACGTTCCGCAAGCAACGTGGAGCTGCGCGCCGCGGCGACGAACGTGACCCGAACATGCATGCCGAGATCGTGGAACGCAGAACTCCGCAGGTCAAGAGGGGCAACGCAGGGTACACGTGACATCACCGCAGGATGAGCGCCATCCACTGGTCCGGGCGGTCCAGCGCCTTGAATCCGAGCTTCTCGTAGACACCGTGCGCATCCTGTGTGGCGAGCAGCACCCGGCGTACGCCGAGCGGTTCGACGTACCCACGTACGGCGGCGACCAGGGCGGTGCCGAGCCCCTTGCCCCGCGCCGCCGGGTCGACGTAGACGTCGCAGAGCCACGCGAAGGTCGCCTCGTCGGTCACCACGCGTGCATACGCCACCTGCTCCCCGGACGTCGCGTCGTAGACCCCGAAGTTGAGCGACCCCGCGATCGCGCGCTCCTGCTTCTCATGTGAACGCCCGACGGCCCAGTACGCGTCGGTGGAGAGCCAGCGGTGCACGCGGTCGACGTCGATGCGGGTGGAGTCGGCGGAGATCTCATAGCCCTCGGGCAGGCTCTGTGTGTCGGTCATACGGGGACAGTCGCAGCTCGCCCTGCCGGGGGTCGAGCGGTTTTCCGTCCCCGCCGCAGTCCGGTTCCCGTGGGCTCCGCCCCAGGCCGGGCCAACCGGCGCCATCGGTCGTAGACTTGGGACCACGGACCGCCACTCCCGTACAGAACGAGGAGGCCGTTCAGATGCACGCAGTCAAGGGCGACCAGTTGGTGCAGCACGGCAGGGTCGTCGGACAGCAGGAGAAGATCGCGGAGATCGTCGAAGTCATGGGTACGGAGGGCGCTCCCCCGTACCGCGTGCGTTTCCAGGACGGGCACGAGGCGGTGTGCTCGCCGGGCCCGGACTCCGAGATCCGACACAAGGACACCGGCGCGGGCGAGTAGCTCAGCGCATGGACCGTGCCGACCGCTGGTAGTGGTCGGCGACGAGGCGTGCCATCGCACCGATCCGGTCGGCCCCGACCTCCTTGGCCGAGAAGAACACGTGTCCGCCCACCTGCGGATAGTCCCCGGCGAGGGTGAGATGCCGGGACAGCTCGGCCGGGTCCTGCCAGGCGGCGGGCTGCGCCGGATCACCGGCCTTGTACAGGGCCTCCCCGACGTACAGCTGCACGCCACTGCCTTCGGCGACCTCGGCCCACCAGGGCACCAGCTTCGCGTAGTCGGCGGCGGCCAGGCCGATGTTCCAGTACAGCTGCGGGCAGATGTAATCGATCCAGCCCTCCCGGACCCACTTCCTGGTGTCGGCGTGCAGATCGTCGTACGTCTGTACGCCGGCCCGGGTCGCCGAGCCGAGCGGGTCGGTCGTCGCGTTGCGCCACACCCCGAAGGGGCTGACGCCGAAGCGTGCCCTGGGCCGGATCCGCTTGATACCGGCCGCCGTCTCCCGCACCAGCCGGTCGATGTTGTCGCGCCGCCAGGCCGCCCGGTCGGGAAAGCCCGCGCCATACGCCGCATAGGCCGCGTCGTCGTCGAAGACCTGCCCGGCGACCGGGTACGGGTAGAAGTAGTCGTCCCAGTGCACGGCGTCGATCTCGTACCTGCTCACGGCGTCGAGCATGGCGTCCTGGACGAAGGCGCGGACCTGGGGCAGGCCCGGGTCGTAGTAGAGCTTCCCGCCGTACGGGACGACCCAGTCGGGGTGTTGGCGGGCCGGGTGGCTCGCCACGAGCCGCGTCGGGTCGGTGTGATTGGCGATCCGGTACGGGTTGAACCAGGCGTGCAGTTCCAGGCCGCGCGCGTGGGCCTCCGTGACCGCGGTGCCCAGGGGGTCCCAGCCGGGGTTCCTGCCCTGGACGCCGGTGAGGTACTGGGACCACGGCTCGTACGGCGAGGGCCACATCGCGTCGGCCGTGGGGCGCACCTGGAACATCACGGCGTTGAGACGGCGGCGTACGGCCGTGTCGAGATGGGCGAGGAGTTCGGTGCGCTGCTGGGCGGCGGTCAGTCCGGTGCGCGAGGGCCAGTCACGGTTGGCGACCGTCGCCAGCCACATCCCGCGCATCTCCCCCTCCGCGCGGGGCCTGCCAGGAGCGGCCGCGGCATCTCTCCCCGTCGCGAGCCCCGACAGCGTCGCCGCCGCGGCCAGCGTGAACGCCCGGCGTGACAGTCGCCCCATCCCCGCACCCCCTACCCAGTGGATCCGCCTCGTCACGGATCGTCTCCTCGCACAGCATGCCCGACCCACACGATCGATCATCGATACTTGGGAGTAACGTGCACGATCGGAGCAGGCCCCTCACAACGGGCAACCTGCCAAGGCCGATGATCAGCGGAAAGGGACGATGTGACCGACATCGAACGCGTCGGAGTGGTGGGCTGCGGCCAGATGGGAGCGGGCATTGCCGAGGTGTGCGCCCGCGCCGGTCTTGACGTCAAGGTGGCCGAGACCACCGGTGAAGCCCTGGAGATCGGCCGTACCCGGCTGTTCAACTCCCTCTCCAAGGCGGCCGAGCGCGGGAAGATCTCCGAGGAGGAGCGGGACGAGACGCTGGCGCGGCTCAGCTTCACCACGGACCTCGGCGAGTTCGCCGACCGTGACCTGGTGATCGAGGCCGTCGTCGAGAACGAGCAGGTGAAGACGGAGATCTTCCAGGTCCTCGACCAGGTGGTGACCCGGCAGGACGCGATCCTCGCCTCCAACACCTCCTCGATCCCGTTGGTCAGGCTCGCCGTCGCCACCTCGCGTCCCGACCAGGTCATCGGCATCCACTTCTTCAACCCGGCGCCGGTGCAGAAGCTCGTCGAGCTGATCCCGGCGCTCACCACGTCCGAGGGCACCCTCAGCCGGGCGCAGGCGCTCGTCGAGAAGGTCCTCGGCAAGCACGCGATCCGCGCCCAGGACCGCTCCGGGTTCGTGGTCAACGCGCTGCTGATCCCCTATCTCCTGTCCGCGATCCGGATGTTCGAGTCGGGCATCGCGAGTCGCGAGGACATCGACAACGGCATGGAGCTGGGCTGCGCCCACCCGATGGGCCCGCTCAAGCTGTCCGACCTGATCGGCCTCGACACGGTGGCCTCGGTCGCGTTCTCGATGTACGAGGAGTACAAGGAGCCGCTGTACGCCGCTCCCCCGCTGCTGCAGCGCATGGTGGACGCGGGCCGGCTGGGCCGGAAGTCGGGCTCGGGCTTCTACACCTACCCCTGATTACGCACCGTCAGACTCAGGCTCACGCGGGCCCGGCACCGCTTTCGGTGCCGGGCCCGTGGCATTCACACGCCGTGTGCGCACCGGGCCCGCATATGCCGCTCGCACACGCTCCCCACGCACCCACCAGGCGAGTTGACTTTCCGTGCGCAAGTAAAGGCTGTGACGACTACGGAAAGGAGCCGACTCGTGACCGCCAACCCCGAGCATCCCGTGGCACCGAGGGAACTCGCCGAGTTACGCCAGTCCATCGAGGTGGGTCTCACCCGCATCGAGGGCGGACTGGCGCTACTCACTCAGCGCGACGACCAGGCCGCCAAGGATCTCGACGACCTGAGCGCACGGATCGTCGCCCTGGAACACACCCGCTGGCCACTGCCCACCCTCGCGGTCGTCGCGGCCGTGGGCGCACTGGCCGTGGCGGTCTGGCAGGCTCTGGGCCACTAGGTCCCCGGACGCCGTGGGGGGATGGATCAGGGCAACGCGTCCTGCCCGAGCCTGAGATGGTGCAGAAGGAGCAGTGCGGCAGCCATGTTGGCGGCCGGGACCTCGCCGCGGGCGACCATGTCGGGGACGAGTTTGAGGGGAACCCATTCCCGACGGTCGGACTCGAAGTCGTCCACGGGGTGGCCGATGTACGCGCCTTCGTCGGCCCAGAAGATGTGGTGCCGGGCGTCGGTGAGCCCGTTGGAGGGCTCGACGCTCATCAGATGGCGCAGAGGTCCTGGTCGCCAGCCGGTCTCCTCCTCCAGTTCGCGGGCGGCCGCGACGGCGATGTCCTCGCCGTCCTCGACGACGCCCGCCGCGAGCTCCCATCCCCAGCTGTCGGTGATGAATCGGTGCCGCCACAGGAGCAGCACCTCATTGGCCGCGTTCACCACGGTCGCCACGGCCACGGGGCGCAGCCGTATCAAGAAGTGATCGAGGTGCCGGCCGTCCGGCAGCTCAACGTCTGCGAGATTGACGCTGAACCAGCGGTTTTCATACACAGTTTGTTCGTTCTGTTTCGTCCACTGCACGGTTCTGCCACCTTCCGCCGAATAGATGGCAATATGGCAGCAGGAACGTTCTGACAGCAGGCGCACAGCGGCACACGGTTCGGCAGCGGGTCGGCTGCGGGTCGATGTTCGGTCGGTGTTCTACAGCGGTACGCGCAGTGCCCCGTCGATGAGTTCCGCGGCCTCGGAGGTGCCCGCGCATCCACTGGCCACCAGGTGCTCGCGCACCGCGCGCAGTCTGTCGCGCAGCCGCTGGGACTCCATCCCCCGGGCCTGTTCGGCCATTTGGAGTGCGGTGGCGACCGCCTTGTCGGCGTTGCCCTGGCGCAGTTCGATCTGGCTGAGCACGGCGAGCCGGTGCACCCGTCCCCGGTCGTGGGCGGGGTTGTCGACGGCGGCCACGGCGTGCTCGTCCGCCGCCATCAGGTCGCCGAGGCTGAGCAGCGCCTCCGCCACTTGTACGTTGACCAGGCCCGGCTGGACATAGCCGGTCTCATCGGGCTCGTAACCACGCCGGATACGCTCGGCGGCCTGCTCGGCACGCCGGATGCAGGACAGTGCGCTGCTGCCGTCGCCGAGGTGTGCGTACGCCTTGGCCTGCATCGCGTAGAGGTCGGAGGCGAGCGCCGGAGTGATCTGCCGCCCCGCGGCGCGCAGCGCGGCCTCGGCGAAGGCGACGGCCTGCCGGTGCTCCCGCATGAACAGCGACTGGTTGACCAGGAGGGCTATGACGTACGCCCCAAGTCCCCGGTCCCCGCTGGCCTTTGCCAGGCGCAGCGCCTGGTGGAAGTACCGCTGGGCGAGGCCGTGCGCGTCGGAGTCGTAGGCGCAGATGCCCGCGATGGCCACCAATCCGCCGGTCGCGCGGTGGAGTTGGCGTCCGGTGGAGTCGGTGTAGCTGCCGCGCAGCAACGGCGCCGTCTCGGAGTTGAGGAAGCCGACGATTCGGGTGCGGGTCGCGACGCCGCCCGCCTTGCGGTACATCTGCTCGTAGTGGGCGCGTGCCGCGCGGAGCATCTCGATGTCGGCCATGCTCACTTGATGGCGTCCGCCGCGCGAGACGTCCACGTCCTCGGGCGGGTTCTCCCACTCCCACACCGGCATCACGGCGGGTGTTCCGGTAACGGCCGGTGCGCCGAGGATGTGCGGGCGCTGCTGTTCGTCGGAGCGCCAAAGGGCGGTGGCCCGTTCGACGAAGCCGGAGAGCGAGGTGCCGTGCGGGGCGGCCGGCTCGCCGGGGACTCCGAGACCGATGTCGTCGAGCGTGACGGGCCGGTGGAGTCTGCCCGCAAGCACTTCGCAGATCAGGTCGGGCACCTGGCCGCGTGGCCGCTGCCCCTTCAACCACCGCGCGACGGCGGTGTGTTCGTACCTGAGCGCGAGTCCGCGCGCTCTCCCTGCCTGGTTGACGTGAGCGGCGAGTCCCGCGTGCGAGATGCCCGCCTCGTCGAGAATCGCGTCGAGCAGAGTATTGGGCTGCATAGGAGGCCCCCCGGGTGGCTCGGTGCCGACCGTGTCGTAAGAGTAGTAGGTCCCGTTTCACACGGGGTGTGAACGGAGTGCTCGCATCCGGGCAGTACACGCGCTGTCGCAGAGCGTTCCCGGCCGGTTGACTGAGATGCCTCGCAAGAGGCCGGCCGGGCCGCCGGCTCCCCCTCGTACAGTGCGGCGGCCCGATCCCGCGCCGTCCGCCCAGCTGCCTGCCCGACACTCCGTGGCGGGGCGGACGGCGGCACTCCGTTGGTTTCGCCGGAGCGCTGCCGGTGCGTCGTGGTTGGTCGCGCAGTTCGTCGTGCCCCTGAAAAGCCTGCGCTCACGTGACGTGATGGGCCACCGGGTGAGATTTTTGCGCCGGTACTCGTTTGCGGTCGTTGCGGAGGACGAGCAGCGCCATGTCGTCCGTCGGCATCCCGCCCGTGTGGCTCAGGACTTGGCCGAACACCGCGCTCAGGACGGACTGCGGTGAGAGCGGCTGGACGCGGACGGCGTCGGTGAGCGCGGCCCGCAGGGGGAAGAACCTGCCCTGTGCGTCACGCGCGTCCTCGACTCCGTCGGTGTGCAGGAAGAGCCCCTCGCCTGGCAGCAGTTGGCCGTGGCGCAACACGGGCAGCTCGGCCGGGAGGGGGAACGGCCCGAGCGGGGGCAGGGGTTCGGCGCAGGACAGTCGCTCGACCCGGCCGCGCACACCGGTCGGCTCGGCATGGCCGCGCAGCAGATAGGGCCACGGATGACCGCAGTTGACGGCGTACAGTGCGCCGTCGCAGCGGATCTCCAGAAGCAGCAGGGTGACGAACTCCTCGGCGACCGGGCTGTCGGGGTCGAGGCCGGACGAGGGGTGCTCGGCGCAGGCCCGCTCCCGCAGATGCCGGGTCAGCGCCCGCTCAAGTCTTCTCAGTACGCAGCCCAGTTCGGGCTCGTCGTGCGCGGCCTCGCGGAAGCTGCCGAGGACGGCGGCGACGGTTCCGATGGCCCCGAGACCGTGCCCGCGGACGTCACCCATGACGACCCGCACACCGTGTTCGGTGGCGATCACCTCGTACAGATCACCGCCGATGCTCGCACCGCGATCCGCGGAGAGCTGTGCCGCGGCGACGTTCAGCCCGTCGATCCGTGGGGGCAGCGGTCGCAGCAGCACGCTCTGGGCGGCGCCCGCGACCTTGCGGATCTGCCGGAGCTCGCGCAGCAGCGCCGTTCTGACGTGGAGTATCAGCCCCGTGCCGACCGCGAAGAAGACGGCGCAGGTGACGATGCGGGCACAGAACCCGTTCTGCTGGGCGAGCGGGCAGGCCATCTTGTAGGTGATCGCCGTCGCGCCCCAGACCGTGGGCAGCCCCAAGCCCAGTGCCCGCCGCAGCGGCTGCCGGTCGGCCCCGCGGACCGCCCGGCCGAGTCCCACCCGAAGGCCACGCCTTCTGACCGACCGGGGTCTTCTTGCGCGCACCGCCCGGGCGAGCCCGGACCGCAGACCGTTTCCCCGGCCGACCACGGGGAGGACCGCCCGGGCCAGCACCCGCGCATGCGTACGGGGCGTCGCCCTGTAGGGAGCCCCACCAGCCTTGATATGGTTCATGCCGATTGGCCCCCCAATAGGCCCTGACAGCGCAGAGGGCCTCCGCGAGGCCGGTCCGATTCTGTCGACCGCATGGACCGATCGGGCCAGATCGCCCAGCCTTGTCACCCGAAGGAGTGAGGGGCACATCCAGTGCCACGGATGTACCCCTCAGCTGCCCTCAGCCGGCCTGTCAGCCGTCCACTACACCCCGCGCAGGACCGCCCCGGTCCGCTCACCCGCGAGGGCCACCGCCGCGTCCCGGGCCTCGGAGGCCTCGTCGACCGTCAGGGTCCGGTCGGCGGCGCGGAAGCGCAGCGCGTAGGCCAGCGACTTCTTGCCCTCGCCGAGTTGCTCGGCGTTCTCGTAGACGTCGAACAGCCGGATGGACTCCAGCAGTTCACCCGCGCCCTCGCGCAACGCCGCCTCGACGTCCACGTGGGGCACGGACCGGTCGACGACCAGGGCGACGTCCTGGGTCGCCACCGGGAAGGTGGAGATCTTCGGGCCCTTCGGGACGCCCGAGCTCGCCTGCTCCAGCGCGTCCAGGTCCAGCTCCATCGCACTGGTGCGCGCGGGCAGACCCAGGGTTTTCAGGACGCCGGGGTGCAGCTCACCGGCGTACCCGATGACCGTTTCCGCACCGTCGACGACGACGGCCAGCTCGGCACAGCGGCCCGGGTGCCACGGCCCGTACTGCCCGCCGCGGACCAGGAGTTCGGTCCCCGCCTCGCGGGCCAGCGAGCGAGCTGCCTCGATCGCGTCGGCCCAGTCGGCCGGGCGGCCCTTGCCCCACCAGCCGGCCTGCTCGCGGGCGCCCGTGAGGACGACGGCGGCGTGCCGGGGCTGGGCGGGGAGCGCGGCGGTGAGCGACGCGATCTCCTCGTCGGTGGGACGGCGGTCGACGGGCAACCGACCGGCGACGCGCAGCTGCTCGCGCGGGTGGAAGACCAGGCCGGTCTCGAAGAGCGCGAGGTCGTGGCTGCCGCGTCCGTCGTTGCGGCGCAGCGCGCCGAGCAGGCCCGGCAGCAGCGTCGTACGGAGCGCGGGCTCCTCGTCGGAGAGCGGGTTGACCAGCTTGACGACCTTGCGCTTCGGGTCGTCGGCGGCCAGCGCGAGCTGATCGAAGACGTGCTCTCCGATGAAGGGGTGATTCGGCGCCTCGACGTATCCGGCACCGGCGAGCGCGCGGCCGACACGGCGGTGCAGCCGCTGCCTGTCGGTCAGGCCGAGGCCCGCCGGGGGCTTCGGCAGGGTGGAGGGCAGGTTCTCGTAGCCCTCGAGGCGGATGACCTCCTCCGCCAGGTCGTTCGGGTCCGTCAGGTCGGGCCGCCAGGACGGCACGGTGACGATCAGCTCGTCCTGCCCGTACACGTCGCAGCCGACCTGCTGGAGACGGCGTACGACGGTCTCGCGGCCGTAGTCGACACCGGCCACCTTGTCCGGGTGGTTCGCCGGGATGGTGATGGTGTGCGGCGCGGAGGGCGAGATGACCTCGGTGACGCCGGCGTCGGCGGAGCCGCCCGCGAGGATCACGAGCAGGTCGACGGTCCGCTGGGCCGCGGCGGACGCGGCCTGCGGGTCGACGCCGCGCTCGAAGCGCTTGGACGCCTCGGAGGCCAGCTTGTGCCGGCGGGCGGTGCGGGCGACGGAGAGCGCGCTGAAGTGCGCCGCCTCGATGACGACCTCGGTGGTGGTGCCCATGGCGTCGTCGATCTCGGTGTTCGCGCCGCCCATGACGCCCGCGAGGCCGATGGGGCCGCGGTCGTCGGTGATCACCAGGTCCTCTGCGTCCAGCGTGCGCTTGACGCCGTCGAGCGTCGTGAACTTCTCGCCCTGCTCGGCCCGGCGCACACCGATCGCGCCCTGGACACGGGTGCGGTCGTACGCGTGCAGGGGCTGACCGAGCTCCAGCATCACGTAGTTGGTGATGTCGACGGCGAGCGAGATCGGGCGCATGCCCGCCTTCTGGAGGCGGCGGCGCAGCCAGATCGGGGAGCGGGCCTCGGGGTCGAGACCCGTGACCGTACGCGCGGTGAAGCGGTCGCAGCCGAACGGGTCGGACACCTGTACCGGGTGCCCGAACGCGTTCGGCGCCGGTACGTCGAGCAGCGCCGGGTCGCGCAGCGGCAGGCCGTAGGCGATGGCGGCCTCGCGGGCCACCCCGCGCAGCGAGAGCGCGTAACCGCGGTCGGGTGTGACGGCGATGTCGAGAACCTCGTCGACGAGCTGGAGCAGCTCGATCGCGTCGGTGCCCACCTCGGCCTCCGGCGGCAGGACGATGATGCCGCCGCTGCCGTCGTCGCCCATGCCCAGCTCGTCGCCGGAGCAGATCATGCCGTGCGAGGTCCTGCCGTACGTCTTGCGCGCGGCGATCGCGAAGTTGCCGGGCAGGACGGCGCCCGGCAGGACCACGACGACCTTGTCGCCGACGGCGAAGTTGCGGGCGCCGCAGACGATCTCCTGGGGCTCACCGGTGCCTCCCCCAGAGCCGAAAGCCTGGGAGGTGCCCCCAGCGGTGCCGACGTCGACCAGACAGAAGCGGATGGGCTTCTTGAAGCCCTCCAGCTCCTCGATGGACTGCACCTGGCCGACGACCAGGGGGCCCTTGAGGTCGGCGCCGAGCTGCTCGACCGTCTCGACCTCGAGTCCGGCGGAAATGAGCTTGGCCTGGACGTCGCGCCCGGTCTCCGTCGCCGGCAGGTCGACGTACTCCCGCAGCCAAGAAAGCGGGACCCGCATCAGATCTCCATCCCGAACGGCCGGGTGAACCGGACGTCACCCTCGACCATGTCTCGCATGTCTTCGACGTTGTGGCGGAACATCAGCATCCGCTCGATGCCGAACCCGAAGGCGAATCCGCTGTACTTCTCGGGGTCGACACCGCAGGCGATCAGCACCCGCGGGTTGACCATGCCGCAGCCGCCCAGCTCGATCCAGCCCTCGGACGAGCAGGTCCGGCAGGGGCGGTCGGGGTTGCCGACGGACTCGCCCTTGCAGACGTAGCAGAGCATGTCCATCTCGGCGGACGGCTCGGTGAAGGGGAAGTAGTTCGGGCGCAGCCGGGTCTTCATGTCGGCGCCGAAGAGCGACTGGACCATGTGGTCCAGAGTGCCCTTGAGGTCGGCCATGGTCAGGCCCTCGTCGATGGCGAGGAGCTCGATCTGGTGGAAGACCGGGGTGTGCGTGGCGTCCAGCTCGTCGGTTCGGTAGACGCGGCCGGGGCACACGATGTAGACCGGCGGCTCACGGTCGAGCATGGCGCGGGCCTGCACCGGTGAGGTGTGCGTGCGCAGTACGACACCGGACTCGTCGCCCTCGGTCCCCTTCGGCCCCTGGACGAAGAAGGTGTCCTGCATCTGCCGGGCCGGATGGTCGGGCGTGAAGTTGAGGGCGTCGAAGTTGAACCACTCCGCCTCGACCTCGGGGCCCTCGGCGATCTCGTATCCCATGGACACGAAGACGTCCGCGACCCGCTCCATCATGGTGGTCAGCGGGTGCCGGGCGCCGGCCGGTACACGGTCGTACGGCAGCGTGACGTCCACCGCCTCCTCGACCAGTACCCGGGCGTCGCGGTCGGCCTCCAGCTCGGCCTGACGGGTGGCGAGCGCCTTGTTCACCGCGCCGCGGGCCTGGCCGACGAGTTTGCCTGCGGCGGCCTTGGCGTGCGGGGGCAGGGCGCCGATCTCGCGGTTGGCGAGGGCCAGCGGGGAGGTGCCGCCGGTGTGGGCGACCTTGGCCTCCTGGAGCGCGTCGAGGTCACCGGCGGCCGCGAAGGCGGCGAGCGCCTCGTCCCGCATGCGCTCGATCTCTTCCGGTTTCAAGGCCTCGACCTCTACAGGGTCGTACGACTTATTCGGTGCCGACATCTCTTCCCGTGCTTCCGGTTGGCTGGCTGGGGTCCCCGTCTACGACTCGGAGACGCTGCGTCTCTGAAATCTCGTCCCTGAAATGGAGACGCAAAGGTGCCAGAGGCCGAGTCTAACGGGGGGTGAAGTGTACGAATGCGCCCGTGGGTCCTCGCTCGGCGTTACAGCAGATACGCCGGGGTGCCCACGGGCAACGTAAATCGGAACTCGGCGCCGCCGCCGGGGGCGCGGCCGACCGTGATGGTGCCGCCGTGGGCCTCGACGATGCCCTTGACGATGTACAGCCCGAGGCCCGTCCCGCCGCGCTTGCTGCCCCGCCAGAAGCGGGTGAAGACGCGGTTCATGGACTCCTCCGGGATGCCGGTGCCCTCGTCGCTCACCGTGACCGATGTGGCCTCGTTCCTGCCGTCCTCCCCTTCGCGTGGGGAGGCCGAGGGCGTGACATCGATCGTGACGGTTCCCTCGCCGTGGCGCACCGCATTTTCGATCAGGTTGCTGAGCACCTGGTCGACCTTGTCGGGGTCGGCCCAGAGGGCGGGCAGCGGATGCTCGATGCGCACCAGGAAACGGTCGGCCGACTGGCCGGAGGCGACATAGGCCTGGATGTGGCGGCCGACCGCGGCGCCCATGTCGACGGGCTGGCGGCGCACTTCGAGCCGGCCGGAGTCGATCCGTGAGATGTCGAGCAGCTCGGCGATGAGCCGGGTGACCCGGTTGGCGTCGGCGTCGACGGTCTCCAGCATGAGCTTCTTCTGGTCGTCCGTGAACCGTTCCCACTTGGCCAGCAGCGTGGCCGTGAAGCCCTTGACCGAGGTGAGCGGCGAGCGCAGTTCGTGGGCGACGGTGGCGATGAGCTCGGCGTGGCTGCGCTCGGTGCGGCGGCGGGCCTCGGTGTCGCGCAGGGAGACGACGACGCGGTGGACCGGGCCGGTGGGACGCGTGCGCACGTACCGCGCGGACACGAGCACCTCGCGCCCGCCGGGGAGCAGCAGATTCCGCTCGGGCTGTCCGACCCGGATGGCGAGACCGCCGTACGGGTCGGTCACCTGCCACCATCTGCGCCCTTCGAGGTCCTCTAAGGGCAGCGCCCATTCGAGCGGGTGCCCGAGCGCGTCGGCGGCGGACACGGCGGCGATTCGGGCGGCGGCGGCGTTGAAGCAGATCACCCGGCCGCGCTCGTCGGCGACGACGAGTCCGTCGGGAAGGTCGTCGGGGTCGATGCCGAGACCGGCTCCGAGGCCGGCGAGGAGCCCGGCTCCGTGAGCGGCTTCCTGCTCGGCTCCGAGTTCGGCGGCGTCACCGCGCCGGGACGCGGGTGTACCGCGCACGTCCCGTGCTCGCGGTGCCTTGTGCGCACCACTCGTGCCGACACTCATCCCCGTCTCCCACCTCTCATCCGGCAGTGGGCCCCGAGCAGGTCACCCTACTAGCTCTCGGTGACGGAGCGGCACCCTCCGGAGCCGCGCTGTGCACGGGCGGACGCGTAGAGACATACGGCCGCAGCGGTGGCGAGGTTCAGGCTCTCGGCCTTTCCGTGGATGGGTACGCGCACGACGGCGTCGGCCAGCGCGCGCGTCTCCTCCGGAAGCCCCCACGCCTCGTTACCGAACACCCAGGCGGTCGGGCCGCCCATGGTGCCCTTGTCCAGCTCGTCGTCGAGGTCGGCCGCCCCGACGCCGTCGGCCGCGAGGATCCGTACACCGGCGTCCTTGAGCCCCTGTACGGCCCGCTCGACGGGCACGCCCACGGCGACGGGCAGATGGAACAAGGACCCCACCGAGGCCCGTACGGCCTTGGGGTTGTAGAGATCCACGGACGCGTCGGTGAGTACGACGGCGTCGGCACCGGCGGCGTCCGCGCAGCGCAGCACGGTGCCGGCGTTCCCGGGGTCGCGCACGTGCGCGAGTACGGCGACGAGCCTGGGCCTCTCCTTCAGGATCTCCTCGAAGGGCGTGTCCAGGAAGCGGCAGATCCCGACGAGCCCCTGCGGTGTGACGGTCGTCGAGATGTCGGCGACGACCTCCTCGGCGGCGAGATGCACCCGCGCGCCGGCGTTCTGGGCGTCCGCGACGATGTCGGCGTACCGCTCCCCGGCCTCGACCGTCGCGAACAGCTCGACAAGGGTCGCGGTCCCCTCGCGGCGATGCGCCGCCGCCTCCCGCACGGCCTGCGGCCCCTCCGCGAGAAACAGCCGCTCCTTCCCCCGGAAGTTCCGCCTGGCCAGCCGCCGCGCGGCAGCCACGCGGGACGAACGTGGGGAGATCAGCTCGGGAGCGAAGGACATGCGGCCACCTTCAGAGGGTTACGGAGGGGTGTTCTCGTCCGCCACGGGGGGCGCCGGCCTCGGCGGAACGGCACCGCCCTCCGCTTCGGGGTGGGGACGGGCCCAGGACGGCGGGGGAGAAACCCGCTTCCCGCTCCCCGCGGTGGGGAGCGGCGGCTTCCGCCGGGCCGGCACCGGCCCTGCGGTGGCTTCCGCCGCGACGGTACCGGGCCCTTGCCGTGGTGTGGTGTGCGCGGCGACGCTGCCGGGCCGTAACGGCGGCTTACGGCGGCGCCGGCTCGACCGCCCCGCGCGCAGCGTGGGAATCAGCGCGCCACGGACGGAGACGGGCCGCGAAGCATGGCCCCGGAGCCCCAGCCCGGGCCTGGGGGCGAGCCCGGCGCTCCTGCTCTCCGGTTCACAGCTCACGCCGACTGCAGGACAGCCGAGCCTTCGCCGAACCCGGAGCAGTTGCCGCAGCCGTAGCCGTAAGCCGTAAGCAAACGGACCCGCAGGCCGTGGCGGCCTGCGGGTCCGATGTACATCCGGCTCAAGCCAGAGCGAGCGTCACGCGGCCTTCGGCGCGTTGACGTCCGACGGCAGCGCCTTCTGCGCGACCTCGACGAGCGCGGCGAACGCGTTGGCGTCGTTGACGGCCAGCTCCGCGAGGATCTTGCGGTCGACCTCGATGTTGGCCGCGTTCAGACCCTGGATGAAGCGGTTGTAGGTGATGCCGTTGGCGCGGGCAGCGGCATTGATGCGCTGGATCCACAGCCGGCGGAAGTCGCCCTTGCGCTTCTTGCGGTCGTTGTAGTTGTAGACCAGGGAGTGGGTGACCTGCTCCTTGGCCTTGCGGTACAGACGCGAACGCTGACCGCGGTAGCCCTTGGCGGCCTCGAGGATCGCCCGGCGCTTCTTGTGGGCGTTGACTGCCCGCTTGACGCGTGCCACTTGTTAACTCCTTGTAGCGGGGCCGTGGTGGGACTCACACGGCCCGAAATCGATGGGGTCCCAGTCCTGACGTACGGCGCGCGGCGATCGAATGATCAGGCGCCGATGCGTCACTTGCCGAGAAGCTTCTTGATCTTCTTGGCGTCGCCCGGGGCCATCTCGGCGTTGCCGCTGAGGCGACGCGTCAGGCGGGACGACTTGTGCTCGAGCAGGTGGCGCTTGCCGGCACGCTCACGGAGCACCTTGCCGGAGCCGGTGATCTTGAAGCGCTTGCTGGCACCGCTGTGCGACTTGTTCTTCGGCATAGCGCCGTTCTCTCCTCGTCAGTGGCGTTCCGGTGCCCGGTCGTGAAACCGGGCACGGTGGAACGTCATATCCATTGCTTGGCATCCCTGGACGGTTGTCCCGGGACTCCCCGGACTCTCGTCCCGGGCTCCCGGGGCGTTCGTCCTGGGATCTAGACCTCGGCGGAAGCCGCGGCCGGAGTCTCGGCGGTCTCGGCGTCGACCTCGTCCGCTTCGTCCACCTCGTCGACCTCGTCCACCTCGGGGATGTCGTCGCCCGCGTGGTTCTGCGACTTGCCCGGGTTGGCCTTCGCTTCGGCCTTGCGAGCCGCCTGGGCCTCACGGGCCTCGGCCATGGCCTCGGTCTTCTTCTTGTGCGGACCGAGAACCATGATCATGTTTCGGCCGTCCTGCTTCGGGTTCGACTCGATGAACCCGAGGTCCTCGACGTCCGTGGCGAGACGCTGCAGCAGTCGGTAGCCGAGTTCCGGCCTGGACTGCTCGCGACCACGGAACATGATCGTGATCTTGACCTTGTCGCCCTGCTTGAGGAACCGGACGACGTGACCCTTTTTGGTGTCGTAGTCGTGCGGGTCGATCTTCGGCCGGAGCTTCATTTCCTTGATGACCGTGTGCGCCTGGTTCTTGCGCGCCTCACGGGCCTTCATGGCCGACTCGTACTTGAACTTCCCGTAGTCCATGAGCTTGCAGACGGGCGGACGAGCGCTCGCCGCCACCTCGACCAGGTCGAGGTCGTACTCCTGCGCAAGCTCCAGGGCCTTGGCAAGCGGAACAATCCCGACCTGCTCGCCGCTGGGACCGACAAGTCGCACCTCGGGAACGCGAATCCGGTCGTTGATGCGGGGCTCGGTGCTGATGGATCCTCCTCGGTAGCACCACACGGCGGTCTGGCGGACCACCGCGTATGTCTCTGATGACAGTTGGACCAACCACCGCGGGACATGAAAAATGCCCCGGACGGGACACAGGCAGGGCTCCAAGGATTACCGGAGCACCGCCACGGTGAACCGCGGGGCGCACATCGGGCGACTCCATCGTCCGTACGGAACGATGGTGGCCGCCTGACCGGGTGACCCGCCGTCCCGGAGGACAGTCAGGTGGGAGATCGGAGCCTCCACTTGTGGGCCGGGCACGCTGACATACTTCTTGGCGCGTCCGACCGGTCGTAACACAAGGTTAGCAGCTAGGACTGAGAAGGGCTAACCGAGGCCAACGGGGGTCGGCCCCCGCCCGGGACCTATCGTGGAGGCCATGAGTGACACCCCTCCCCAGACGCCCGACTACGACACCATGACCCGCGACATCGCCGAGGTCCCCGCGGTCGAGGTGATCGTCACGGTCGCCGTCAATCTGATGAGCGCCGCTGCAGTGAAGCTCGGCCTGGCCCCGCAAGAAGGCGTGGGCGACGAGCACAAGGACCTGGACGAGGCGCGGAAGCTGGTGCACGCGCTGGCCGGGCTGCTCGACGCGAGCACGACCGAGATCAGCTCCTTCCACGCGGCACCGCTGCGCGACGGTCTCAAGTCGCTCCAGCTGGCGTTCCGCGAGGCGTCGATCGTCCCGGACGAGCCGGGCCAGGGCCCGGGCGAGAAGTACACGGGCCCGGTCTACGGCTGACTCACCCGGTCCTCGGCCTTTCCGCCTGTCGACGAGCGACTCACACCTCTCGTACGTACAAGGGCTCGCCCGGCGGCGTCGCCCCGGCCGGCAGAAGTGCCAGGTCGAGGCCGCGCACCAGGCGGGCCCTCAGCGTCTCGTCGGCCGCCAGTCGTTCGGCGATCGCGCGGGCCGTCTCGGCGGGAGACGCGGACCGGCCCAGTACGAGGGCCAGGGTGCCGTCCGCCTGCCCCGGGCCGAGATGCGCGCGGAGCACGGCCGGCTCGGCGGCGACGGCCGCGCGGACGGCCTCGGTGACGGCCGGATCGGCGAGGGGATCCATGTTCGTACGCCCCTCGGCGAGCGCGAGCAGCGCAGGGCCGGTCAGCTCGTACGGCACCGGACCCGCCAGGTCGAGGACGACGGTGTCGGCCTTCTCGTGCGCGGCGGCCTGCAGCGCCTGGTGCAGGGGTACGGCGACGGGGCGGGCCTCGGGATCCCAGCGGGCCAGCGACTCGGTGGAGGTGAAGGCGGGCAGGGCGGTACGGCTCCCGGCCTTCAGGGTCGGCACGGCCATGTCGCTGGTCTTCTCGTGGCGCAGCCCGTTCTCGTCCTCCTCCACCTCGCCGAGCACGGCCACCACCGGCACGAGCAGCCGGGCGCCTCTGAGGGCCTCCAGGACCGGCCCCACGGCGGTGCGGTCCTCGGCCCAGGCGGTGAGCGCCGCGCTCAGCCGGGGATCGGCGGAACCATCGTCGTCGGAGAAGCCGGAGTCGGGAATGTTCTTGTTCGCCACGGTCCCCGACCCTATCGGTGGGATGCAGTTGGGCTTGTGCGGCCCCTGAAACATGGACTTGACGGGTCTCATGGAATTCTCATCCATCCCTGACGCAGATTTCACATGCGTCTAACCGTGGACACAGGCCCGGCACCCAGCATCACGGGATGGACCGTCACAGAGCCAGTCGACGCCGCGCCCGCCCGCCCGGCCGCAGGCCCTTCGTCTACGCCGCGGTGGCTTCCGTCATCCTCGTGGGCGGTACGGCGGCCGGGGCCGTATATATGAAGGCCCAGGCGCACGACGGCGAGGACCTCATATCGTCGTCCTCTCCGGCCTCGCCCTCGCCGAGCGTCAGCGAGGAGGCGTCGGTGGAACCCGTCACGGCACCCACGGTGGACCGGGACGCGCTGCTCGCCGAGGCGTTGAAGTCCGTGACGGTCCCCAGCGGCGCCGAGACCTCGGCGTCCGTCCTCGACGTCGACTCCGGCGAGAGCGCCGCGTACGGCAAGGGCGCCTTCGACACCGCGAGCATCGTCAAGGTCGACATCCTGGCCACGCTGCTGCTCCAGGCCCAGGACGCGGACCGGCGGCTGACGGCGTCGGAGAAGGCCAACGCCACCCTGATGATCGAGAACAGCGACAACACGGCCGCGACCACCCTGTGGAACGCGATCGGCAAGGCGGACGGCCTCGACACCGCGAACAAGACCTTCGGGCTCACGGAGACGGCAGGCGGGGACAGCGCGCTGTGGGGGCTGACACAGACCACGGCGGCCGATCAACTCACCTTGCTGCAGCAGGTGTTCGGGGACGACTCGAAACTCAGCGAGACCTCGCAGACGTACATGCAGGGGCTCATGGGGGAGATAGCCGTCGATCAGCACTGGGGTGTGTCGGCCGCGGCCGACGGTTCCGACTGGGCCCTGAAGAACGGGTGGCTGGCGCGCAGCACAACCGGGCTGTGGGACATCAACAGCATCGGGCGGGTCACCGCCGACGGCCACGACTACCTGGTCGCGGTGCTGTCGAACGGCACCGCGACGCAGGCGAAGGGGATCTCGCTGGTCGAGTCGGTGGCGAAGGCGGCGGTGTCGGTGTTCCAGGACCCAAGCGCCGATCCCACCGTTGCGGCGACGGCCACCGACTAGTTCGTACGAAGGCGTCCGGTTGGTGCGTACGAAAACCGTCCTGTCAGAAGTGGTCGTAGCCGCGCGGTCCTCTGCGGCCGCGCCACAGGACGACCGCCGCGGCGAGCAGCACCGCCCCGAGACCGCCCGCGAGCGGGCCGACCCAGCCGGCGGGATCCGTGTCGTCGTCGGAGGTGTCGGGGCCCGGTCCGAAGTACTCCTGGCTGTACGCCGCCCGCAGCCCCTCGGGCTTGAGCAGGCCGCCTTCCTTGATGGCGGCCGCGGGGTCGATGAAACCGTAGCCGCGTGAGTCGTCACGGCCGCCTGCGGGGGCGTTGCGGGCCGTGTCCTCCAGGAGTTGCTTGATCTGGGCCGGGGAGAGGTCCGGATGGGCCGCCTTGATGAGCGCGACCGCTCCGGAGACGAACGCGGAGGCCGCGCTCGTGCCCCAGCCCTCGTAGTACTTCTCGTCCGGGTCGGCGATGACGACGTCGACACCGGGGGCGCTGACGGTGGCGTACCAGCGGCGGGTGGAGAAGGAGGCGCGGGTGCCGTTGCTGTCGACGGCGGTCGCGGCGATCACGCCCGGGTAGGCCGCGGGGTAGGAGATGTGGTCGCCCTTCTCGCCGCCGTTGCCTGCCGAGGCGACGACGACGGCGCCCTTCTTCAGGGCGTACTGGACGGCCTCGTCCTCGGCGGGTTCGGGGTGGGCGGAGGCGGAGTCGTCGCCCAGGGAGAGGTTGATGACGTCGGCGCCGTGGTCGGCGGCCCAGCGGATGCCGTCGGCGAGGGCGTTGCCGCGGGTGTTGCGGGCCTTCGTGCGGGAGTCGTCGCCGTCTTCGAGGATGACGCGGACGGGGAGGATCTTGGCCTCGGGGGCGATGCCCATGACGCCGTCGGCGTCGTCGAGCCCGTGTCCGTGGCCTGCGATGATCCCCGCCATGGCGGTGCCGTGCCTGGCCCACGCCCGGTCGCCGCGGGCCGCCCCGAAGCCGACCATGTCCTTGCCGGTGAGGACGTTGCCCTCCAGGTCCGGGTGCTGGTCGTCGACGCCGGTGTCGAGGACGGCGACGGTGATCCCCTGGCCCTTGGTGGTCTGCCAGGCCCCTTGGGTGTGCATCGCGTCGAGGGCCCACTGCTGGGCGCGGATGCCGTCGGCGTGGGCGGTGGTGGAGGGGACCAGGGCGAGGGAGGCGGCCAGCAGAACGCTGAGGAGCCCGGCCCTGCGGATCCTTGTGCGGTCTGCCGCCCGGCGGGTCATGACGGCTTCTCCGTGGCCGAGGTGACGGTCTTGCGGAAGCCTCGCTCGACGCGGTCGGCGAGGCCCTGTGCCTCGTGGCCGAGGCCGGCCTGGGCCGGAGCCGTGGTCGCGCCGGGTTCCATGGCGTCCTCGGCGGCCTGCGGGTCGGTGACGGCGCGACCGTCGGCGAAGCCGGAGACGGCGTAGACGACGACGGGGGCGTCGGTGAGGACCGACACCGTCCAGGAGGCACGCTGGTCGTCGCCGAAGCCGGCCGCGACGGTGCCCTCGGCCGCGTACGGGCGGGGCATCAGGTCGGTGCGCCGGTCCAGGCCGTCCTTCTGGAAGCGGGTCTTCAGAGAGGTCATGGCCGTCGCGTCCGCCTTGGTGAACAGCAGGCCGACGGTGGTGACGAGGCTCTGGGTCGCGTCCGTGTACGTGGCGCGCAGCAGGCGCAGGCAGCCCACCGGCGCGAGGGCTTCGCGCAGGGGGGGGTCGAAGGCGTTCGCGCAGTCGGTGTCCGGGGCGACGGCAACCCGCGTCCAGGTGCGGTCGGCGCCGCCCGGTCCGGCGCCCTCGCCCTGCACGGTGGGTGGGAAGAGCTGGTCCACCGGCACGCTGTGCCAGAGCTCGCCGGACGCCACGAACTCGGTCCGCGCGTCAGAGCCGGCCGAGCTTTCCCCGGTCAGCCAACTCCCGGTCACCGCCCCGCCGATGAGGCCGAGCCCCAGCACGACGCAGGCCGCGGCGGCCAGCGCCCGGGGCCGAGTGCGTCCACCATGCGGGCGTACGCGCACGGTGTCGTCGAACGTCTCCGGCTGCCCGAAGGACACGAACGGGCGCTCCACGACCGGGGTTTCCGACGGGGATGCGGGGGCCGGGGGCCGTGCGGGGGTCTCGGCCGGGATGGGCCGGAGCCGCCTGGTGGTCTCCGCGGCGCTCTCCTCGGGCACGGTGGTACGCCGACCCTCACCGGGGGCCGGGGGCGCGTCGGGGAACCGTGCGGAGGCCGCCGGCGGGGGCGGGGACACCGGGCCGGGCCGCCGGGGCGGGCGCAGGCCCGGGAACCGCCGGGTCCCCTCCTCGCGGTGGGGAGCCTCGCCGGGCGACTGCGCCGGCGACGGGGCACGTGTCGCGTCGGGAGTCGGCGGCCGCGCCTCCGCATCGACATCGACATCGGCGGAGAAGTCGAAGAAGTCGAACGACTTGGGCGGCGACGGTACGCGAGGACCGCGCCCTGCGCCCGCGTCCACCCCGGACGACCGGGGGCCGCCGTCGCCCTCCCGGGGCTGCGATTCCGGCTGCTCGGGGGCTGAGCCGATCCCGTTCCCGGCCGAAGTCGGCCCCACCGGCTGCGCCTGCGGTCGGGGCGGGCGCGTCGGGGCATCGGCGGACTGCGAGGGCATCGGACGGCTCCCGTCCGCCGGGGGGCGTCCCCACGGCGGGGTCTGGGTACGGGTGGGCGGCAGGGCGTCCGCCCCGGAAGGCGAGCCTCCAGATGAAGGAACCGACCCCTGCGCAGGGCTGCGTTCCGGGACGGCGGGCCGCCCCGACGACGAGGGCCGACCCGTAGTCCCCGACCCGCCTGACGCCGACGGCAACTGACCCGGCATCGGGAACTGCCCGGCCGCCGGGGGCTGGTTCTGCTTCGCCGACTGACCGGTTGTCGGACGCTGGTCCGGCCTCGCCGACTGACCGGCCGTCGGTGACTGGTCCGGGCTCGGCGGATGGCCGGCCCTCGGGGGCTGGTCCGGCCTCAACGACTGACCGACCGTCGGACGCTGAC